>CALJWR010000272.1 GCA_937976685.1 uncultured Verrucomicrobiae bacterium | reverse complement strand
GGCTCGGCTTCGAGAGGAACGACGAGTCGCTGGCCGTGCTCGAACGCGAGGTGCTGGCGCCCAACCCGGATTACACGGCCGCCCTGGTGCTGCGCGAGCTGGGGCCGGCGGCCGCGGCGACCGCGCCCTCCTTGTTGCGGCGGCTGGAACAGGAGAGCGTCCACCGGCCCTCGCGCACACCCAGCCCGGCGGCCCTGGCGCTCGGCCAGTTGGGCCCGACGGCCGTACCGGGCTTGATCGAACGGCTGGAGCATCCACGCCCGGAGGTCCGCGTCGGCGCAGCCTTCGCGTTGCGGAACCAGGGCACGAATGCGGCGGCCGCCGTGCCCAAACTCGTCGGGCTGGTGGACCATCCCGACGCCGAGGTCCGCATCACGGCCGTTGAGGCACTCGGCGCCATCGGGGCCGCTGCGCGCCCGGCGCTGCCCCGCTTGCGGCAACTGGCGGCGGAGACCGGCGATTACCTGCGCGCCGCTGCGGTCAATGCAGTGGAGCGAATCGAAGCCGCCACCTCACTGACCGCCGTTCCGCGCGGGTCCGACGACTGCGACCTCTCCCCGGCACCACCGTAGTTTCCCATCCGGCGGGCCGTTGGCCGCCAGGCACTCCCTCCATCCACCACCCGGCTTCAAGGCTCAAACCACCTGCCTCGCTCCTGCCATGCTCGCCACGTTACGCAAGCCCCGCCCCTTCTGGCTCTGGCCCGCGACCCTGCTGGCCGCGCTGATCGCCGCGCTGTTGCTGGCCACGTGGCTGGTGCGGCCGCGCCAACCGGTCCACGACGGGCGACCGTTGCTGGCGTGGGTGGCGGACCTGGAGTCGCCCCGGGCCGAGGTTCGGGCCGCCGCCGAGCAAGCGATCCGGTCGGTCGGCGCGGAAGGCGTCTCTGCCTTGGTCTGGGCGCTGCGGCGTGGCGATTCGCTCCTGGGCCGCGCGGTGGTCGCTACGGAAAAATCGCTTCCGCGACGGGTCTGGCTCGCCCTGTTGCGCACCGCGAAGCCCGGCGAGGCGCCGCGTCAACGTGCGGCGGCCGCCAGAGCCCTGGGTCTCCTCGGTCCCGCGGCCGAGCCGGCGCTGCCGGCCTTGAAGGAACGGCTGAGCGACCGGCACTTCAGCGTGATCGGCGCCACCGCCGGCGCCATGGCGGCCGCGGGCCCGGCAGCGGTGCCGTGGCTGGTGGCGGCCCTCCCCGAGGCGCCGGAGCCGGTCCGCGGTCATGTGCTGTTTGCGCTGGAGAAACTGGGCCCCGCCGCCGCGCCCGCCGCGCCGGCGGTCGTGCAGGTCCTGCTGACCAGCGGAGATCAAAACACCCTGCCACAAGCGGCGCAGACACTGATCCGGATCGGCCCGATGGCCCTGCGGGCGATGGTGGAGGCGCTGCCGCGGGCCGATGCGAGCGGCATTGACCGCCTTGTAGCCGCGATGGCCGAAGTGGCCTCCCGTCACCCCGGCGCGTTCGACGCGCTCGAAGCCGAACTGCGTCGCGCCCCGAGGGCGATCCAACCGTTCGTGCTGCGTGCCGTGCAACAGGTGAACCAATTCCCCCTCCGCCGGGCATTGATCGTGGCCCGAACCCTGAGTGATCCGAATCCCGATCTCAGCGCCGCGGCCGCCGACTGGTTGCGCCAGCACTCCTGCCCCGCCGAACTGGAGCGGCCGTTGGCGGCCGAGCTGGAATCGCTTCGGCAACGCGTCGCGGAGATCTTTCGCCCGGATGGTCTGTCACCGCCGGGCGACGCAAAATGAGGGGCGGCGGCCCCGGCGATTTCCTGCCGCCTCATTTTTTCTGCGCCTCGGCCATACGCCGGTCGCTTGTGCCGCTTGACCCCGGCAGGCGAAGGGCGTACCCGTGGGCGCGTCAAATGACTCCTCACCGCCCTTCCCGCCGCCGGCCCATAGCTTCTCGATCCCGAAACCTGTCGCGCCGCGCGTTTCTGGTCCGCACGGCGCTGACCAGCGGCGCATTGGCGGGGGCGGGAATCGTGCCCGCTCGCGTGCTCGGCGCGGAAGGCACTCCGCCGCCAAGCGAGCGCGTAGGTGTGGGGTTGATCGGAGTGGGCGCGATGGGCCGGGGCCACCTGCGCCGGCTCGCCGGGGATCCGGGCTTCCGGTTGCTCGCCGTGTGCGAGGTGGACGCCCTTCGCCGGGAGGACGCGCGGGCCACGGTGGATCAGATTTACGCCGCCGACACGGCCAGCGGCGCGTACAAGGGCTGCGCCGCCTACAACGACTACCGTGAGTTGCTCGCCCGGCCGGACATTGACGCGGTGGTCATCGCCACGCCCGATCACTGGCACGCGATTCAGTCCATTGACGCCGCGAAGGCGGGCAAGGACGTGTATTGCGAGAAGCCGATTTCGGTGACCATCCAGGAAGGCCGGCGCGTGGTGGAGGCGGTACGGCGGTACGGGCGCATCTTCCAGACCGGCACGCAATACCGCTCCATCCCGACCATCCGCGAGGTGGTGCATTTCGTCCGCGAGGGCGGTCTGGGCAAAGTGAAACAGGTGTTCACGCAGCTTCACACCCTGGCGGGCTGGCTGGGGAATCCCCGTTGCCAGCCCTACCGGGCGTCGCTCCAACCGGAAATCACCGGCCAGCTCTACACGCCGGTGGACTTTGCCCTGCCGGCGGAGCCGGTGCCGGCCGGCCTGGACTGGGAACTCTGGGTCGGCCCGGCTCCGTGGCGGCCGTACAACCGGCTGTACCACGAGAACCCCTCGCCCGGCGTGGTGCCGTGGTCGGTGGAGGTCGCCTTCGGCGTGACCTCCAGCACCTGGTTTCTTTCCCACGCGGCCGATGTGATCCAGTACGCCCTCGGCGTCGAGAACAGCGGACCGGTCGAGATCATTCATCCGGCGGCGGGACAATTCCCCACGCTGACGATGCGGTACGCGAGCGGGACGCTGCTCCACTTCATCCAGGACTGGCCGCAGGTAAAGTCACTGTATTCCGGCGCGGTGCCGGCGGACGCCCGCCTTGCCGGCATGTTCGGCGGTCTGTTTGTCGGCGAGCGCGGTTGGATCACCTCCATGACCGGTGGCGGCCCAATTGAGGCGGGGCCGGCCGGACTGCTGGAGGAAATGAAGCTCAAGACCCGCGAGGTCAACGTGGGCGCCAATGATCACCACGGCAATTGGCTTAAGTGCCTGCGCGCCCGAACCGTGCCCTATTGCCCGGAGGAACTCGGCCACCGCACCTCCTCGATCGGGATCCTGACGAACCTTGCCTTCTGGACCGGGCAATCCCTGCGCTGGGATCCCGGGCGCGAGGAATTCGCCAACTGCGACGGCGCCAACCGCCTGCGCGCGCGCACGCCGCGCCCGCCTTGGCGGATCTAGCGTGCCGGCTTCAGCACGGGTGACCAGTGCCGTCTGGGGGGAGACTGTCCGAGTATTGGCGCCTGGGACGCGATCTGCGCCTCGCGCCCCGTTTGCCTTGGTGGCGTGCCGTGCCAAGCCGGTGGCGTGGACTACCCCGGGCGACAGGCGTTCGTCCAACCGCCCGACGCACCACCCGCGACGTTCCCGCCACGCACTCCTGCAGTTGCGGCGGGACGCTTGTTTCTTGACCGGGGGCGGCGACGGTTGACACCTTGCGGATGGGCAGGGCAACCAACATGACCGAGCAAACGCAGTCGTATCTCTTCCTTGCGGTTCTCCTGGGGGTGGCGGTGGCCTTCCCGCTGGTCATGCTGGGCGTGGCCAGGCTCTGGGCCACCGTGTACTCGCCGGCCAAGCCCGGCCCTGCCAAAGCCGCGCCTTACGAGTGCGGCCTCGAATCCACCGGCGACGCCTGGGTGCAGTTGCGCAGCGGCTACTATCTGTACGCCATCGTGTTTCTGATCTTCGACGTGGAAGCGCTGTTGCTCCTGCCCTTCGCGGTCGCGTTCACCAGTCTGCCCGTCGGGGCCTTCGTGGCGATCCTGGTCTTCCTGCTCTTGCTGGTGGAGGGTCTGGTGTGGGCCTGGCAGAAGGGCGTTCTCGAGTGGAACTGACCCCGACCACCGCACCGCTCCCGCCATGAATGAAGGACTTCGCAGCGAACTCAGCAAGCAAGGGGTGTTCACCACGACGCTCCAAGAGCTCTATAACTGGGGCCGCAGCAACTCGGTCTGGCCCCTGAATTTCGGGCTGGCCTGCTGCGCCATCGAGATGATCGCCGCCTCCATGGCGCGTTTCGACATCTCGCGCTTCGGCTCGGAGGTTTTCCGCCCCTCGCCCAGGCAGGCCGATCTGATGATCGTGGCGGGCACGGTGACCAAGAAGATGGCGCCGCTGGTGGTGCGGCTGTACAACCAGATGCCCGCGCCGAAGTATGTGATTGCCATGGGGGCGTGCGCGATCAGCGGCGGTCCCTTCAAGCAGGGCTACAACGTCCTCAAGGGCATTGACCGCTACCTGCCGGTGGACGTCCACATTCCTGGTTGTCCGCCCCGGCCGGAGGCGTTGTTGCACGCGCTGATCACGCTGCAAGAGAAGATGCGCGGGGAACCGTTGGCAGGTCCGGCGCCGGCGCGGCATGCCGACCCGTCGGCGCCCGGCGAATATCCGGTGCCCGCCTATGGGCCTTACGATCTGACTCCCGCAAAGAACGACGAGCTCTGGAGGCCGGCGCCGCTCCCCCGGGGCGAGTAATCCGTCCCTCTGCCCGCCTGACGCATGGATTCGCCCGAACAAATCAAGGCGCGCGTGGAAGCGGCACTGCCCGGTGTCCAGCTCGAGTTGCGGTTGAATCCGGCGGTTCCCGCCGAGAGTTCTTTGGTCGTTGGGCCAGCATACGCCGTCGCGGTGGCGAGGTTCCTCCGCGATGATCCGGCCTTGCGACTGGACTACTGCTCAAACGTCACCGGCGTGGACTGGCTTGACGCGACGGTGAAGGAAAAGGTGAAGACACGCCGGCGGGTGGCGGGCGAAGAACAGGAGGTCGAGGAGACAATCGAGCGCAAACGCCCGGGGTACCTCGAAGTGGTGTATCATCTGTATTCGGTGGCGTTGCGGCACGGGCCGGTCGTGCTGCGCCAACGCACGCGCAATCGCTTTGAATCGGTGCAGGTCGCTTCGCTCACCCCGGTGTGGCGGAGCTGCGAGTTCCAGGAGCGCGAGGTGTTTGACCTGTTTGGTGTTGTTTTTCACGGTCACCCGGACCTGCGCCGCATCCTGATGTGGGACCAGTTCCAGGATTTCCCGATGCGGAAGGACTACGTGGAGCCGGACGACTACGAGTACGAGCCGACGCCTCACGACAAGATCCTCGACAAGGCGCGGCGGCACTATCCGACCGGAGGGGCCGCATGAAGCGGGAAGCGGACGAGCAAGAATTGATGGGCGCGCTATCCACGGGCGATGTGTCGCCGGACCAGCCGCCATGGCACATAGCCTCGCCCCAGCCGCTCCCGGCGCCGTACGAACTCAAGCCCATGCCCTCGGGCACCGCCGGTCTCGAGGGCGAGGTGATCGAGGTCAGCATTGGACCGCACCATCCCTCGACCCACGGGGTGTTCAGGATGGATGTCGTGCTCGACGGGGAGCGGGTGCTGCGGCTCAAGCCGGTGTTCGGCTACCTGCATCGGAATCACGAAAAACTCGGCGAGCAGGGCACCTACCTGTCCGCCATGCCGTTCACCGACCGGCTGGACTACTTCTGTTCGCTGACCAACAACTGGGCCTACGCGCTCGCGGTCGAGAAGCTGGCCGGACTGAAGGTTCCCGAGCGGGCCCAATACCTGCGGGTCATCACCGCGGAGCTCACGCGGGTGCTGAATCACGCCTGCATGATTGGTTTCCTGCTGCAGGAACTGGGCGCGATGGGCACGCCGCTGATGTACGCCTTCCGCGAGCGCGAGAAGATCCTCGACCTGTTCGAAGCGCTCACCGGGTCGCGGATGATGTGCAACTACCTCCGCTTCGGCGGCTGCCGCTGCGACCTGCCCCCCGGCTGGGCCGAACAATGCGCCCGCGTGGTGGCGGGACTGCCCCGCTTCTTCGATGAGTTCGAACGGTTGCTGGCGACCAACGAAATCATCATGGCCCGCACACAGGGCATTGGGGTGCTGCCCGCTGACTTGGCGATCAGCGCCGGCGTAAGCGGTCCCGGCCTGCGCGCCAGCGGCGTCAACTACGATGTCCGCAAGGTGGACGGCTACGGGATTTACCCCCGCTTCGAATTTGGCGTGCCGCTGGGCGGGCATGGCGACGTGTACGACCGCTACATGATGCGGATGCTCGAAATGCGCGAGTCGGTGAAAATCCTCCAGCAGGCGTTGCGCGATCTGCCGACGGGCCCGGTGATTGATCCCAAGGCCAGGCTGCGGAATTTCCGTCCTCCCGGAGGCGAAGCCTACGGCCGGCTGGAGGCCCCCAAGGGCGAGCTGGGCTTCTACTTGATCAGCGATGGCGGACCGAACCCGTACCGTTACCGCATCCGCCCGCCCAGCTTCATCAATCTCACCGTCCTCGAGGATCTGTGCGTCGGCCACACGCTCATGGATGCGGTGGTGATTCTCGGCTCCGTGGACATCGTGATGGGGGAAGTGGACCGCTGAAACCAGCGGCCGGATGGCGCGGTTTCGCTATTTCGACGCGGCGAAAAGCACGTCGTAGCCGAACCGTCCGATCATCGCCGTTACCATCACGAGGAAGAACCCCCGCACAAAGCGATTCCCCCGGCGGAGCGCCAGTCGGGAGCCGGTCACCGAACCCAGGACATTGCACACGGCCATCGGAACGGCGAACCGCCAGAGCACGTGGTCCGTGGCGGCGAAGTATGCGACGGCGGACAGATTGGTGGCGACATTGATCACCTTGGCGCTGGCCGAAGCCGTCAGAAAGTCGAAGCCGAACAACCCGATGAAGGCAAAAATCAGAAAGCTGCCGGTGCCCGGGCCAAAGAAGCCGTCGTAGAACCCGATCACAGCGCCCGTCAGGATCCCGAACAGCCGCTCCCGACTCGCGGTGAAGGCCGGGGCGTGGAGCCGACCAAAATCCTTCCGGATGAACGTGTACACGGCGACCACCACCAGCAGCGTGAGGACCAGCGGGCGCAGGAATTCGGGCTTGAGCAACGTTACCACCCGGGCCCCGCAGAAGGAAAAGACGAAGGCGCTGGCCGCCGCGGGCAGGAGGGACGCCCAGTTCAGACGGATACGCCGGGCATACTGGACCATCGCCATCCCCGTGCCGCAGAACGACGAGAATTTGTTCGTACCGAGCACCGCCGCGACCACGGCAGCGTCGCCCGGGGGGAGAAACAGGAAGAGCGCGGGGATTTGAATCAGCCCACCCCCGCCCACCACCGCATCCACCAGTCCGGCGAGGAAGGCGAAAGCTCCGAGCACGGCGGTGTGGCCAAGGTCAGCCATGGCTCAGGAATGAAAGGGTGCTGCGGAACTCCTGATCCGGACAGGCGCGCTCCGATCAACCTCCCCGAGTGTCGCGCCCCGTTCGTGCAGGCGCTGTCTCAGCGTCGCCGCGAAGGCGCGAAATAGTACCCTCTGCCCACCCGCGCGCCGCGCGCGCGGCCGATCTGAACGCCTTGTTTTTCCGCTTTCTCCACGTCGAACAGCGCCGTGTACTGGTAGCTGAAGCCGTCGAGTTTCGTGCGCTCGATCTTCTGACCAATGAACCGTTCAATCGCCGTCACGTGCGGCAAGTCCTCGGCGGTCACGATGGTGAGGGCGTCGCCGGTCGCCTGCGCGCGCCCGGTTCGCCCGATGCGGTGCACGTAGTCCTCCGGGTGCTGCGGCACGTCATAATTGATCACGTGGCTCACGTCCTGAATGTCGAGTCCCCGCGCCGCGATGTCCGTCGCGACGAGCAGTTCGTAGCGGCCGTCCCGGAAACCGCGCAGGGCCTGCTCGCGCTCCTTCTGGGTTCGGTTTGAGTGGAGTACGGCCACCGAGTGATTGTTGCGCTTCAGCAGGTGGGCAACGCGGTCGGCGCCGTGCTTCGTGCGGCAGAAGATGATCACCGAGTCGAAGTTCACCCGCTTGAGCAACTCGATCAGCAGTTCGGTCTTCTGATTGTTGGCCACGGGGTACAGCGCGTGGCGCACGGTTTCGGCGGGCGAACGGCGCACGCCGATCTCGACTGTTTCCGGCGAGCGCATGGCCCACTGGATGAGCGTCTCGATCTGCGGCGGAATCGTGGCCGAAAACAGCGAGGTGTGCCGCTGCCGCGGGCACCGCTCCACGATCCGCCGCACGTCCGGCAGAAAGCCCATGTCCAACATGCGGTCAGCCTCATCGAGGACCAGGAACTCGACCCGGTCCAGGCGGCAATTGCCCCGTTGCAGGTGGTCGAGCAGACGGCCCGGCGTGGCCACCAGCACGTCCACGCCGGCCCGGAGCGCATCGGTCTGCGCCCCGTAGCCGACGCCGCCATAAACGACCGCGATTTTCAACTGCGTAAATCGGGCGTAATCGCGGAACGCGGTCTCCACCTGGGCGGCGAGTTCGCGGGTCGGTTCCAGGACCAGCGCGCGCGGGCCGCGTGCCGGTTGAGGTTGATCGAGTTTGGTCAGAATCGGGAGGGCGAACGCCGCGGTCTTGCCCGTGCCCGTTTGGGCGCTGCCGATCAAGTCGCGACCGGCCAGCACCAGCGGAATTGCGCGGAGTTGGATCGGAGTCGGCTCGACGTATCCCATCGCGCGCACCCCCTCAAGCACCGCTTTGGAAAGCCCCAATTTGGCGAATGGCATGGCGGCAGCCTAACGATTTGGGGCCGTCCCCGGCCAGCCCTTTCTCGGTTTGACCGGGGGCAGATCCGGTCTATCCAGAGGCCCATGCCGAAACAACACTGGCTGGTCAAGCAAGAGCCCGACGACTACGCGTGGGACCGGCTGGTCGAGGACGGGACGACCGCCTGGACCGGCATCCGAAACTTTCAGGCGCGGAATCATCTCCGCGCCATGAAGGTGGGTGACGACGTGCTGTACTACCACACCGGCGACGAAAAGCAGTTGGTCGGCCTGGCCCGGGTCGAACGCGCGGCCTACCCCGATCCCACCGCCAGCGAAGGCGATTGGTCCTGCGTGGACCTGGCGGCCGTGAAGCCGCTGCCTCGTCCCGTGACGCTGGGCGAACTGAAGCAGGACGAGGTCTTCCGCGACCTCGCCCTGCTCCGCCAACCCCGTCTGTCGGTGATGCCGGTGAGTGATGCCCAGTTCCGCCGCGTCCTCGAGCTGGCTGGCCGTCGGTTGGCCGGGGAATGAACGGTTGCCGCCCCACCCGGCGCCACGCGGGGCCGGTGACTTGACTTGGCTCAAACTTCCCCCACGCTCAGCGAGTGCCTGCCGGAGGTGCCATCCAGGCCGTCGTGTTCGACATGGACGGCGTGCTGACGGATTCCGAGCCGCTGATCAACGCCGCGGCGGTGGCCATGTTTCGCGAGCGCGGCCTCACCGTGCAGCCGGCCGATTTCCTGCCGTTTGTGGGCACAGGCGAAAACCGGTACATCGGCGGCGTCGCTGAGAAGTATGGTTTCCCCCTCGACCTCGAGGCCGCCAAGGCGCGCACCTACCAAATCTACCTCGAGCTGGTGCCAACCCAGCTTCACGCCTTTCCGGGGGCGGTGGACCTGGTGCAACACTGCCGGGCCGCCGGGTTGAAAGTGGCGGTCGCTTCCAGCGCGGACCGCATCAAGATCGAAGCCAACCTGCGCCAGATCGGTCTGCCGCCCGAACAGTGGGACGCGATCGTTTGCGCCGAGGATGTCGTCCACAAAAAGCCGGCGCCGGACATCTTCCTCGCGGCCGCGCACAAGCTGGACCTGGAGCCAAATCAGTGCGTCGTCGTCGAAGATGCAGTGAACGGCGTCCGGGCCGCGAAAGCCGCCGGGATGCGCTGCGTGGCGGTGGCGCAGAGCTTCCCACCGGAACAACTCGTCGAAGCCGACCTCGTGCGCCTGCGGATCGCCGACGTCACGCTGGCGGACCTCCAAGGCACGCTGCCAGCCAGTGATCCTCCCGCCGGCGGCCAGGAGCAGCACGGGCCTCCGGGCGGTGGTCAATCGGTTCCACCCCTTCTCGACGCTGGCGGCGATTCTCCGCGCGCCCCCGGTCTGCCCGTCGTTCTTCCGCCCCGCCTTGTCCCGCCGACACCCGCACGTGCGGAGGTGCCCGCGAGTCCACCGCGCCCGTGGGGCTTTTGGGCAACCTCGTTCCTCGGGCTGTTCATCGCCATCGCGACGCTGGTGGCGCAGGTGGTGGCGGTGTGGCCGCTGATCTATTGGCTCAACCGCCGGGGAATTCCGGCGCGATTCAGTGACGACAACGGCTTTCTGCTGTCGGTGGCATCCATCGCCGGGCTGCCGGTCTCCACGCTGTTTTGCGTCGCGTTTGCGAGGGCCCGCCGGGGCATGTCGGCCCGGGACTATCTCGGGCTGAGAACGGTGCCGGCCGGGCAGGTGCTGCGCTGGCTGGTGGCCCTGCTGGTGCTGGTGGGCGTGAGCGATTGCATGACCTGGCTGGCGGGCCGACCGATCGTGGTGCCCTTCATGATCGAAACCTTCCAGACGGCCGGCTCGGTGGCGCTGCTGTGGGTGGCGATCGTCGTGGCCGCGCCGGTGGCGGAGGAAGTCTTCTTTCGCGGCTTTCTTTTCGCCGGCTTCGCGGCGTCCCCGCTGGGCCCCGTGGGCGCCGCGCTGCTGACTTCGATCGCCTGGGGGTTTATTCACTTCCAGTACGACTTCTACGGTCGCAGCCTGATCTTTGTCTCCGGGCTGCTCCTGGGTTGGGCGCGCTGGCGGACGTCGTCGGTCACCGTGCCCATTCTGATGCACGCGCTGATGAACGCGGTGTCGTTGATCGAAACCGGGATCGTGGTGGACCGGCTTCCCGACCCGCCCACGCCCGGCACCGTGCTGGTTTGATGGCGGGTGGCGGGTGATGGGCACGGCGGCGGGCGCGGGCAGTTTGGGATGGACTTGCCACCCCGGCCCGATGGTTCAATGCGCCCAGATTCGGATTTATGGACGAGACCAATGCCCTGATCGCCCAGCGCCGCGCCAAGCTCGATGCCCTTCGCCAGAAGGGCATTGACCCGTTCCGGAACAAGTTCACTCCCGACCGCGATTGCGGCGAAGCCCGCGCGCAATTTGAGGCCGGCCTCCTTGCCGAGGGTGCGCCGGTGGCGCTGGCGGGGCGCATCACCGCCCATCGCGACATGGGCAAGAGCCAGTTCCTGGATCTCAAGGACCAGAGCGGCCGCATCCAGATCTACGCGCAGAAGCAGACGCTCGGCGACGAGGGCTACGAGATTTTCAAGCACCTCGATCTGGCGGACTTCATTGGCGTGACCGGGACCCTGTTCCGCACCCGCAGCGGTGAGCCGACCGTCAAGGTCGAACGCTTCACCATTCTCGCCAAGGCGCTGCGGCCGCCGCCCGCCAAATGGCACGGGCTCGAGGACACCGAAATCCGCTACCGGCAGCGGTATCTCGACCTGATGTCGAATGACGAGGTCAAGCGGGTCTTTCTCCAGCGGTCGGCCATCATCAAGGAGATCCGCGCCTTCCTCGACGCCCGCGGGTACGTCGAGGTCGAAACGCCGATGATGCAGGCCATCCCGGGCGGCGCGGCGGCGCGGCCCTTCAAGACGCATCATAACGCGCTCGGGTGCGACTTCTACCTGCGCATCGCGCTGGAGCTGCCGCTGAAGCGGCTGCTGGTCGGCGGGCTGGACAAGGTGTTCGAGATCGGGCGCAACTTCCGCAATGAGGGCTTGTCGCGGAAGCACAACCCGGAGTTCACCATGCTCGAGGCCTACCAGGCATTCGGCGATTACGAGAGCATGATGGAGCTGGTCGAGAGCCTCATCTGCCACGTGGCGGAAAAGGTGCTCGGCACGCTGATCATCGAGCACAAGCAGGATCAGCCCGTCGCCGCCGCCATCACGGCGGCCCTGCGGGAACTGGACGAACTGTCCTTCAGCACGATGGGCAACCTGATGAAGGCGGTCGGGGGCGACGCGGCCGCGGCGTTCGTAGCCGACATCGGCAAGGCGCGCGAGGCGCTGGTCGCGGCGGAGCGCACGCTCGGCCAGGCACCGGCGGAGGAGGTGGCGAAGCGGGCCATCGAGGCGCTGCTGGTCGCGATAGGCGCGGTGGGCTTGCACCAGGCCGCCGCCTCCCGGGGCGACCGGAATCTCGCCGATCATTTCACGGCGGCCGCAGCCCGGTTTGATGCCAGCGTCCGCGCCCTCGAACGGCATACCGCCCCCAAGGTCATCAACCTCACCCGGCCCTGGCGGCGGGTGAAGTACAAGGACCTCGTCCGCGAGCGGGCCGGCGCGGACTGGTTCGACCTCTCCCCCGCCGAACGTCGCCGGCGTGCGGTCGAGCTCGGCGCCGAGATCGCAGACGCCTACGAGGACTTCGAGGTGACGCAGGCGGTGTTCGAGAAGCTCATCGAGCCGACCCTGATCAACCCGACGTTTGTCACTCACTGTCTGAAGGAGTTGATCCCGTTGGCCAAACTCTCGCCCGAAGATCCGAGCACGGTCGAAGTCTTCGAGTGCTGCATCAACGGCCAGGAAATTTCGCCGGGCTACACGGAGCAGAATGATCCGATCGAGCAGCGCGAGCGACTCGAGCATCAGGCTGGCGGTGAGCAGCAGAAACTCGACGAGGACTTCCTCGTGGCCCTCGAGCACGGCATGCCGCCGGCCGGCGGGATCGGCATTGGCATTGACCGCCTGTGCATGATGTTGCTTGGTCAGGACAGCATCCGCGACGTCATCCTGTTCCCGCAGTTGAAGCCGAGGTAACGGACGACATCTTTAGCATCTGCCCGGGAGTTATCCCGCCTTCTTGCCCGGCGAAGCGGTCAAGAGCGTGGTGCGGAATCGGCCTTGGCCTCCGTGCTTCGTCTCGCAAACAGCCTGGAGCTTCAGGCCCCCCCCAGCCCGGATTCTGGGGGCTTTCATTCCTGTCGCCAGTCGTTAGGCTGCCCGCCATGAAGACAAGCCACGCGCAAATCCAGCCGGCTTTGATCATCGTGTTCGCCCTGCTGGCGGTTTTGCCGCTCGGGGCGCAGCAACACCGCGCCACCCGGCTCGGCAATCCGGAAACCCGCTTTGCGCCGCCGCTGACCTCGCCCCAGCAACTTCGCGCCCTGCTGACCAGTGAGGGGATGAGGGCCGACGTTGAGTCCATCCTGGCGCAGGGCGGCTACCGGGGGGATCTCGCCGATTTCCGTCGCGCGGCAGCCTCGAACGAGATTTACGAGATCCGCATCCATCCCGGCACGATCATGCCCTACATGTCCTCGCGCAAACAGGGCCGGCCGGTGGCGCTGAAGGAGGTTCTTTGGGCGGGCAAGGAACCGGTGGAAGCCTATGCGTTCCTGTTCACCTCGCGCGGCCAGCGGTATCGCTGCGTCACGCCGAAGCCGTGCAGCAATTTCTTCACGGAGGAATTGGGCTCCGAACCACCCCCAGTGCTGGGCTTGTCCAAGTTTGCGCCGGCTTCGGTGAGCCGCTGTTCGCCCTTCGAGGTCACGTTGGTCGTCACCAACGCGGGCCGGGTGCCGTTGACGCAAGTGCGGGTCACCGATGAGCTTCCGCCCGGGCTGCAAGCGGTCGGGGAGGATAAGGCAACCGCTTGGGACGCGGGCACCCTCGCCCCGGGAGCCACCCGGGAGTTTCGCTTTCAAGTTCAGGCCGAATCCGTCGGCGACTTCGCCAATCGCGCTCATGCGACCTCGGCCGAAGGCGGCCGCGCGGAAGCCATCGCCACCACGACGGTCCGCGCGCCGAGGTTGATGCTCGAATGCGAGACGTTGAAGATCGTCTTGCTGGGCCGGCCGCTGGACGTCTGTCTGACGGTCCGCAATACGGGTGACGCCACCGAGCCCCGGGCGGTGGTGCGACTGCAGTTGCCCGAAGGCAGCAAGGTTGCCGGCGTCAGCGAAGGCGGTGTCGCTTCGCCGGTGGACGTGGTCTGGGAACTCGGCGATCTCGCTCCGGGTGCGGCCAAGGTTTGTTGCGCCACGCTGCGGGCGGTGGACACCGGCGAGTTCTTCGTTCAGGCGTCCGTCACCGGGATTTGCGCGCCTGCGGCCGAATCCGCCTCCGCCACTCAGGTGGCCGGCATTCCGGCCATTCTGCTCGAGGTGGTGGACGTTGAGGATCCGGTTCCGGTTGGTGATCGGGTGACCTATCAAATCCGCGTGACCAACCAGGGATCCGCAACGGGCACCAACGTTCGCATTGCGTGTGTGTTGCCGGCGACCCAGGAGTTCGTTTCCGGCTCAGGGGTGACCGAATGCAACGCGTCTGGCCAGACCGTGACCTTTGAGCCGCTGGCGGTGCTCGCACCCAAGGCTCAGGCCGAATGGCAGGTGGTGGTCAAGGCAACCGGCGCCGGCGATGCTCGTTTCGAGGTGAAACTCAGCAGCGATCAGTTCGCCAAGCCGATCGGGGAGCTCGAGTCCACGACGCAGTATTGACCCGGCCGCAGCGCGCGAGGCGTTCCGCCGGTGCGGCGCTTGACCCACTGGGGGCAGCCTCCCATCCTGCCCCCACTATCCACTATGGCCCTCGCCGGAAACCTCGTTGCGGAACTCAAGCGGCTCCTCGGCCCCGAACACGTCCTGACTGCGCCGGAAGACCTCATCCCGTACTCCTTCGACGGCACGGCGGCGTTGCGGCAAGCGCCCGGCGCCGTGGCGTTCGCCCGCACCACGGAGGAGGTGGCCGGGGTGCTACGTCTCGCCAATGAAACCCGTACCCCGGTCGTTGCACGCGGGTCGGGCACGGGCCTCAGCGGCGGCTCATTGCCGTCGCCGGATGGCGACTGTCTGGTGCTCTGTCTGGTGAAAATGGACCGGATTCTCGAAGTGGACCGGGCGAATCTCACCTTGCTCTGCGAAGCCGGCACCCTGACACAGTCAGTAGCCGACGCCGCTGCCGGCGCGGGGCTGTTTTATCCGCCGGACCCCGGCTCCATGAAGATCTCCACCATCGGCGGCAACGTGGCGGAAAACTCCGGGGGATTGCGCGGTCTCAAGTACGGCGTCACCCGCAACTACGTGATGGGACTGGAGGTGGTGCTCCCTGACGGCGAAGTACTGTGGACGGGCAACAAGTGCGTGAAGGACGTCGCAGGATACTCGCTGCGCGACGTGTTCATCGGGTCGGAAGGCACCCTCGGCGTGATAACCAAGGTGCTGCTGAAGCTCATCCCCAAGCCCGCCGCGAAGAAGACCCTGTTGACGACTTTTGCACGGATGGACCAGGCCGCGCAGACGGTGTCCGACATCATCGCCGCGCAGATCATTCCCTGCACGTTGGAATTCCTAGACCGCACCACCATCGCCTGCGTGGACGACTACGCGAAGATCGGGCTGCCGCGGGACTGCGAGGCGCTGTTGCTGATGGAGACCGATGGGCATCCCGCCGTCGTGGAAGCGGAGGCGGCGCGCATGGCCGAAATCGCGCGGCAGAACGCCTGTGTCGAAGTGCGCATCGCCCAAACCGACGAAGAGGCGGCGAAGCTGGCGTCGGCCCGTCGGACGGCCTTCTCCGCGCTGGCGCGGGTCGCTCCGACGACGATCCTCGAAGACATCACGGTCCCGCGCAGCGAACTGGCGAAGATGGTGCGCTTCGTCGAGGTCGTGGCAAAAAAGCATCGGCTCCGTGTCGGCACTTTCGGCCACATGGGTGACGGCAATCTGCATCCGACCTTTCTCACCGACGAACGCAACGCGGACGAGATGCACCGCGTCGAAGAGGCGTTCAAGGAGTTGTTCACGGAGGCCATCCGGCTGGGCGGTACGATCACCGGCGAGCATGGCGTGGGCGTCGCCAAAAAACCCTTTCTGCCGGCGTTTGCGGGCGAAGCGCAGATGCGCGTCATGCGGGAACTGCGCCGGGTGCTGGATCCAAACGGCATCCTCAACCCCGGAAAGGTGTTTTGACCGCCTTCAGCGCGATTGAACTTTGTCCGCTGCGGACTTGAGCGCGTCGAGTTCGGCGGGGGTCCAGAACTGTCCGGCCCGCAGTTGCCCGGCCAGTGAATCGGTGCGGGCCTGGGCACCGGCGGGCGTCAGATGCCAACCAGTATCGCTGAAATGTTCGCGGACGGAGTGGACGCCGAGGGCGGGATCCTTGAGCACAGGCAGGAATTCGGCGACTTCGCGCAAGAACGAGGCGCTGGTACGGCGAAATTCCCCGATGGCGGTTGGTTCGACGCAGGCCCACGGAAGCGAATAGCAAACGCGCACCTCGTTCTCCCGGGCCCAGCGCACCAGCGCCGCCAGCAGGTTGCGCCCGTCGGCAGCCAGGCGCGGCGCTCCCGGTTGAATCAGGGCGAACTCGCGAAAATCGCGCGCCTCCTGCCAGCCGCTCGGGTGGATTTCCGGCGGCGAGTAACGGTAGAGCGGTTTGCGGAGGGCCAGTTTCCCGAGCAGCGTGAAGGCGTGGTACGCGCCCGGTCGCATCGAAACGAGGCTGTCCACCCACGGCACGGGGTCGCCGGTCACGTCGCTGGCGGCGATCAAGCGCGGTTCGCCCAGCGCGAGGCCCATTTGCGCCGCGAGGTCGGGCGCGGTGAAGGGGGTGGTGAGCAACTCGGGCTCCATGGCCACGATCAGCGTGTCGCCAGGACGGGCCTCGCGCGCCGCGATGGCGACCAAAAACAGCGCTTCCATGCCGGCATGGAGGCCGAAGTTGACCAGCCGCAGCCCGTGTCGTTCCCGCATCCGCTCGCCATCCACCGAGAAGGCCGCACTGGACCCGCCGGCCAGCAGGTAGCGCGGTGTTCCGGCCGCCCCGGCCGCGAGTTGAGCCGACCACGCCCGCTTGACCGCGATGGCGTGGCGGTAAAAACGCACCTCGGGATTCCAACGCACGGTGTACACCGCGGCGGCGGCCAGCGTGACGAGGGCCAGCAGCAGCAACGCGAGAGCCTGGCGGGGCCAGGCCCGGTTAGAAGGCGAAGTAGATGAAGGCATTGTTCTTGCCCGGGGCCAGGAGGACGGTCAGCACGACCAGCAGAGCCACCAGCCACGGTCGGCGCAGCAGCGCGAAGGGCTCGTCACGACGGCGTACCGAGAGCCACTCCAGGATCAGCGTCATCCCGGCCAGCGCGAAGAGCGACAGCAGTACAATCCACTCGCCGGAGTTCAACACGGTCAGTGCCGCCTTGATCGCTGCCAGATTGTAAGCGGTCGGTGTGAGCAGAGTCAGGTACTTGGCCCACAGGACATCGGGGCGCAGTTCGTAGAAGGCCAGCCACGCCAGAAACGCGGCGAGCATCGTCCCCGCCCAACCCAGCGGCGCCGGCACCTTCCAGCCCGCGGCCAGGCGAATCATGATGAGGCAGGCGCCGTGCAGCGCGCCCCACACAATGAAGTTCCAACCGGCACCGTGCCAGATGCCGGACACCAGGAAGACGATGGCGAGGTTGAGCGCCCAGCGTGGCGTGCGCCCGCCGCCCAGCGGGATGTACACATAATCGCGGAACCAGTTGCTCAGGGTGACGTGCCAGCGCCGCCAGAATTCCTGGATGCTCGTCGAGCAGTAGGGGCTGAGGAAGTTCAAGGTCAGCCGCACGCCCAGACACCGGGCCACGCCGAATGCCACGAGGCTGTACCCCGCGAAGTCATAGTAGATGCGCAGACCGAAAATCGCATTGGCCACCCAGATCAGGCAGGGATTGGTGGTCGAGCCCATGAACGGCGGCATCCACTGGGCGAGGTTGTCGGCCAGGCACAGTTTGAAATACAGCCCCACCGCCACCCAGGTGACGCCGACGTTGATCTGCGCCGGATCCCAGCGAAACCGGAAGGTCTCCATCTGCGGCAGAAGATCGTGCCGCCGCTCGATCGGTCCGGCCACGATTTGCGGGAAAAAGCCGACAAAGTTGATGAAGTCCACGAAGCGGGGAAGCGGCTCCTTGAAGGCCAGCGTGTCGAGGACAAAGCCGATCTTTTGAAAGGTGTAGAACGAGAGGCCCACCGGGATCAGCAGATCACGGAGCGAATCCACCCCCAGACCGAGAACGCCGTTCGCCACGAAGTTCGAGTACTTGTAGTAGGCCAGCGGGGTCAGCAGCACGGGGATCAGCACCAGCAGATACTTGCGCGGGGCGCGGGCGTCGTGGCGCAGAATCCACTTCAAACCACCGTACGACGCCAGCGCCACGGTCAGCCAGATCAGAAAGGTCAGCCAGCTCACGCAGAGAAGCAGAAACATGCCCAGTCCCATCAAGGCGACGCGGTCGAACTCGGCCAGACTTTGCGGTGACAGTCGCCGCCAACCCGCCCGCAGCGACAGCAGGACGGCGAGACCAACAAACAGCCAGCCCCAGAAACGCAGTTCGGCGAAGTTCATGCGCGGAGGCGGACGAAAGACCAACCTTGGCTCGCGGGGCCGACCGCCGGGACGGGGCGTCGCGGGACTGTGCGCTCGGCGAGCATCTCTGCAGCCACCGGGAAACTCCGCCGGCTCAGTCCGTGATCTCCAACTGGTAGCTGGCGGACAGCCGGCTGTCTTTCCGCGGTCGGGGGATGCTGTCGTAGAGGTAATCGAACTTGAAGCGGTAGGTCACAAACCGCTGATTCGCGGGCACGGGGATCACCCCTTCCCAGCGGTTGGTGGTGAGGGGCACGCGCTCCATGGGATGAAAGTCCATCCCGACCACAATCAACGGGGTGAACGAATCCTTGCGAATCGAGCGCTGGTTGCTGCTCCACTTCGCCTCGATGGTGTACAGGCCATCGGGGGAACGTGGCGCCGATCGAGGCGTCAGGTTCGTGATGCACGTCGAAGTGCAACCGGCCAGCACGACTCCGAGCACACCAAGCAACAACCAGCGTGTCAGCATGGCGAAGCGTTACTGACGGCTCTCGCTCAAGTAAAGTGGCTTCTGGATGTCGCGCCGCCCGGCCGCCGGCCGCTCGCAGCGGATGGCGCGTCGGCAGTAAAAAGGCCCCGCGCGGGGCGGGGCCGGCTTTGAGACCGTTTGCCGAGGCGGGTGCGGGGGTCACGAGCAACCAAGGCTTTCGCCGCAGTTGAGGCATTTGAAGCAAGCGCCGTTGCGGACGGTTTCGAGGCCGCAGTTCGGGCAGAGCGGGGCGTCCCCCTGGTTGACGAAGGTGCTCGTCAGCCGGGTGGAGCCGCTCGCGCCACCCATAGGGCCGACGGTCACGGGCCCGTCGTTGCCCGCACGGATTTCGACCGTGTCATCGGCGGTGGGCAGATCGGGGACGGGACGGTTGACGTGCTCCTTGATCTTCTCCTGGAGGTCGGGCATCGGCAGCTCCTGCTGACCGCGGTCGGGGGTGTGCTGCTCGCGGTAGCCGGGAATGAATTGAAACGCGAGCCACCGGAAGATGTAGTCCGTCAGCGACGACGCGGTGGGGATTTCGCGGTTCTTGGTGAAGCCGCTCGGCTCAAATCGCTGATGGGAAAACTTCTTCACCAAGGTTTCGAGTGGAACGCCGTACTGCAGGGCGATGCTGGTCAGGGTGGCCACGGTGTCCATGAGGCCACCAATGGTGGAACCCTCCTTGGCCATGGTGATGAAGAGCTCACCGGGCTGACCATCGGCGAACAGGCCCACGTTGAGGTAACCCTCGTGATTGGCCACGCTGAACTTGTGGTTCATCGCCACGCGGGTCTCCGGCAGGCGGCGGCGGAGGGGTTTGCCAGTGTTTTTCTGGAGTTGCGAGACCAGCGCTTCGAGTTCCTTGATCCTGCCGGTGGCGGCTTCCCACTCGGCACTGGTGACGGTCCCGGAACCCGCCCCGGCCTGCCGGGTGTTGAGCGGCTGACTGCGCTTCGAGCCGTCGCGGTAGATCGCCACGCATTTGAGGCCCAGCTTCCAGGCCTCGACATACGTCTGGCGGATTTCGGACACGGTGGCCTCGTGGGGCATGTTCACGGTCTTGCTGATGGCACCCGAGATGAAGGGCTGCGCGGCGGCCATCATCTTCAGGTGGGCGAGGTAGTGAATGCTGCGCTGGCCCCGATGGGCCTTGAAGGCGCAGTCGAAGACCGGCAGGTGCTCCGGCTTGAGCCCGCTGGCATAGGTCTTGCCCGGAGACAGCCGGCCGGCGGCCGCCAAAGGATCGTCCGCGCCCGGCACGAAATCCTCGATGGTGTCGTACTCCTGGATGTGTTCGGTAATCTTCGCAATCGCTTCCTCGGAGTAGCCCAATCGTCGCAAGGCGTCCGGCACAGTGCGGTTCACGATCTTGAGCGACCCACCGCCGGCAAGGACCTTGTACTTCACCAGCGCGATGTCCGGCTCGACGCCAGTGGTGTCGCAGTCCATGAGGAAGGCGATGGTGCCGGTGGGAGCGAGGACAGTCACCTGAGCGTTACGATACCCCACGGCTCGGCCGCGGGCGAGGGCGCGGTCCCAGCATTGGCGGGCTTCGTCCTTGAGATATCCAAACTCTTCGCTGGGCTGAATCTGTTCCACGGCCGCACGATGGAGTTGAATGACCTCGAGCATGGAGGCGACGTTGTCCTTGCTGGCCGGCTTGGCGACTCCGGCGCAACGGGCATCCCGGTAACCGGCGAAGGCACCTTTGATGGCGGCGATCTCGGCGCTCTGCTCGTAGGCATGCCCGGTCATGATGGCCGTGATGGCACCCGCCAGCGCTCGACCTTCGTCCGAATCATACGGCAGGCCGTAACTCATGATGAGCGAGCCGAGATTGGCGTAACCGAGGCCGAGAGTGCGGAAGATGTGCGAGTTCTCCGCGATCTCCTTCGTCGGGTAGCTGGCGTTGTCCACGAGGATTTCCTGGGCGGTGATAAAAATGCGCACGGCAGCTTTGAACCGCTCGATGTCAAACCCCCCGTCCTCCCGCTTGAATTTCATCAGGTTCAGCGACGCCAGGTTGCAGGCGGTGTCGTTGAGGAAGACGTATTCGCTGCACGGGTTGGTCGAGTGGATCGAACCGGTGCCCTTGCAGGTGTGCCATTTGTGGATCGCGCCGTCGTATTGGAGCCCCGGGTCGCCGCAGACCCAGGTGCCTTCGGCAACCAGGTCGAGGAGCTTTGAAGCGTCCTTCTTCTCGAGGGGCTGCCCGGTGGTCACGGCGCGAGTCCACCATTCGCGGCCATCCAGCGCCGCCGTCATGAACTCATCGCTCACGCGCACGGACAGGTTTTCGTTTTGGTACATCACGGAGCCGTAGGCTTCCCCGTTGAAGGAACCGTCGTAGCCCTGTTCGATGAGCGCCCACGCTTTTTTCTCCTCGCGCATCTTGGCCGTGATGAACTCTTCCACGTCGCCGTGCCAGTCCCGCAGAGTGTTCATCTTGGCGGCGCGGCGAGTCTTGCCGCCGGACTTCACCACGTTGGCCACCTGGTCATAGACCTTCAGGAAGCTCATCGGGCCGCTGGGCTTTCCACCGCCCGAAAGTTTCTCCCGCGAACTACGGATCGGGGTGAGGTCGGTCCCCGTACCGGAGCCGAACTTGAAGAGCATGGCCTCGGAGTAGGCGAGCCGCATGATGCTCTCCATGTTGTCGTCCACGCTCTGGATGAAGCAGGCGCTGCACTGGGGATACTCGTACTGCGTGCTGGCGCGGCGGGCTTCCTTCGCCTTCGGATCCCAGAACCAGTTGCCCCGGCTGGAATCCTTACCGATGCCATATTGGTGATACAGGCCGACGTTGAACCAAACCGGCGAGTTAAACGCGCCATACTGGTTGACGCACAACCACGTCAGTTCGTCGTAAAACACCTCACCGTCCGCCTTGCTGAAGTAACCGTCCTTGATGCCCCAGTCCGCGATGGTCCGCGTCACCCGGTGGATCAACTGCCGAACCGATTGCTCCCGCTCTGGTTTGGCCGGGTCCCCGTAGAAATACTTGGAGCAAACGACCTTGGTGGCGAGTTGGGACCAGTTTTTGGGCACTTCCACGTTTTCCTGCTTGAAAATGGCCTTGCCGGAATCGTCGGTGATTTCAGCGGTGCGGCGTTCCCACTCGAGTTGATCGAAGGGACTAACGTTGGCTGCGCTGAACACACGTGGAACGCGAAGGGGACGGCGTGCCGGAGCGGCTAAACCACGGGAGGACCGGGCTGCGGACGACCGACGGCGGCCCGTGGTCGCGGGAGCGGGCGACAGGACTTGATCTTGTGTATCAATCATGATGGATGGTTGGTTGAAATACTTTGGTTCTCACTCCCCGGCAAACCCCTGTTTGCGCGGGTCCTAGAACCCCTGCGCCGCCCAGCGAAGGCCGTCACGGAGGCGCTGATTCACTCTCAGCGGCAACCCAACCGGTTGGGCAGGGATTTGGACGGTACTACTACATATTGTGGCCGCAAGCATTTTTCGGGAAATTTTCAAAATGGCAAAAAATCCCCGAAATTCGCTGGTTTTCGCCAACGCCGGAGGTCCCACTGGGACAAAAAACCCTTGACTTGCCCGTTTGGTTTCGCTGTTCGGTTACTCTGCGGGGTTCAACGCCTCCTTCAGCCATTGGTAGGCCCGTTGGCGGGTTTCCGGCGGGAAGTCGTGACCGGCGTCGGGCGTCTCCAAAACCAGCCGATCCGGCCGCCCCAGCAGTTGATACACCGGACGGGCCGCGAGAACGCAGTCCTGAACACCGGACAACTCAAAGTTCTCATCTCTCAGTGGAGCGTTGATGAACACCGCGCGCGGGGCGACGGCCGCCAGGACTTCGGTAAAGTCGAAGGGCATCTGCTTGGGGTCCACCCCAAACTCGCGAGCGATGCGCGGCAGGTAGCCCGCATGACTCCAGCCCGAGAGGTCGCCGCCCTGATACTTGAAGAATGAATTGAACCCGCAACTCACCACGACGGCTTTCACGCGCGAATCGAAGGCGGCCAGGAAGAGCGAGTTGTGGCCGCCCAGGGAATGACCCATCACGCCCAGTCTGCGAGCGTCCACGGCCGGCACGGACGCCAGCGCGTCCAAGGCGGCGCGGTGGTTGGCGATCCCTTTCATGGTGGCGCTTGCGTAACCCAACGCATAGGGGTCGGTCTGGTAGTCGCCGAAATTCGGGTAGTCCGGCGCGAGCGTGATGAAGCCAAGCTCTGCCAGTTCGCGCGCGTAGTGGAGATTCGGGTTGCCGCCCAGACCCGCCGGTTCGTCCTTGCCGAGAGGCGTGGTCTGATGAAGACACAACACCGCCGGGACGCTGGACCGCAGCCGGCGGGGAATCAGCAGCCACGCGGGGACCTGGTCTCCATCCGGCGATGACACGTTGAGCCGCCGGCGTAAGAACCGCGGCAACACTTCCTCGCTGAGGACCTCGACATGGCTGCCCTTCAGGCTGCGGGCGGGCGGAGGAGAGCCCATGACCCGGAGCATCGCCGCGGTAATCTCCCGGCGCCTTCGTTCCCATTCCGCGCGCGTGGTCACCGGCGCTTCACGGCCTCCGGCCGTGCGGCGGAGGAGCAGGTGCTGCTTGTCGGGTTGGAACCAGGCCGCTTTCCCCGAGACCGGCGCGAGCAAGCGCGCGATGCCGGCTTTCAGCTCGAATTCGCTCGGCGGACCCACGCGCGACATCGTCGGTTCATATCCGCCCTCACCCAACGAGGCATCGCAGCAGATGTAGCCCGGTCCGCTTTCACCGTAGGCCGCCACAGCGACGAACGCGTCCGGCCGCAGGCTCTGCGCATAGAGTTGGTATTCGACAAACGCTTCGCCCGGCAAATGCAGGCTGATGACCGGCCCGAGGGTGAGGCGACTGATCTCGATGGTCGGCCGAGCCCGAAGCCGCTCCAGCCAGGCAAGATCAAGAGCTGCCTTGAGGCGCGTCGTGGTGGTGGCGTTGGTGTCGGAGAGGTTGGTGCGGGCCATCGCGGCTGACCACTCCGGTTCGGGACGCGGATGGGACCGGACGCGCGTCGTCCGCCAATCGAGCCGCCGCGCCGGCCGGCTCTCGGTCGCGGCCACTGCCGCCCGCATTGCACGATAGATCCGATCGGTCAACTCCGCGCGCCGTTCGCGCGCGCCGTCGTTGTACTTCCCGGCGGTGATGTTGCCGCCGCAGCCGGTGAAATAGATTTGCGCCACGCCTTCTTCCTGCTCGAGGCGCCGTCGCGCGAGGCCCACCGTGTCCGACGTGGCCCGACCATCCCCGTAGTAGCTCATCGGGTGGGTCGCGTAGTAGTGGAGCCGCACCAGCGGCCGGTCACCGTCGAGGAGCGTGATCGTGCGCAGCCACGGGTCAATCAACCCTTCCGGCGCCGCCTGCAGGAGCGGATCCGTCGTGGCGCTGAACCGGGCGTGGATGGCGCCGTCGGCCAGGCGCACGCGGCGATTCGAGGCGAAGTGCTCGACGCGGGCGCGGCCAAAACCGATGTGGGTGAACGGTTGCAGCCGGCCGGTCGCGTGGCGGACCGTTTCCGCCAGCCGGTCCGTGACCTGTTCGAGGAACTCGAGATCCAGATGCGTGGGTGGGTTGACGGTGCCTCGCAGCAGCCGCTCCGCCTCGGCATCAGCGAGGGGGGCGTTGTGCTGGTGGACCGTGTGGACGGCGACCTGGTTTTCCGGTACGCCGGCCCCGGCGGCCAGCTTGCGGCGGAACAGGTCGTAGGCCCCGGTTTGCAGCAAGCACCAATCCACCGCGCACAGCACAAACCGGCGTCGGCCCTCGGCGAGGATCACGCCCTTGGCGAGCAAGGGATCGTCCACGGCCTCCAGCGGCTTGATCCATCCCCCGCACAAGGGGTGGCCCAAGGGCGGAGTGACATCGCACTCAAAGGCCGCCACCCGGAGCGGTGCGGCCGCTGCGACGGTGAGAGCCAATGTCCAGACAACCAGCGCGAAGGCCCCCAACCGCCGGGTCAGAGCAGACGGCTGCATGGCCAATTACCTGGCCGGCGCATCCAGCCGTTTCACCTTGATGTTTCGATAACGGACGAATTGTTTCGTGAGATCTCCGCCGCCGTGGACCTGCAGGGCAATGCTGCCCTTGTCCGGATGGCGCTTCTGGGTGTCGGTCCACTCCATGATCTTCACGTCCCCGATCCATGTGGTGATCGTGGGCGGATTGCCGACGATCCGGGCCCGGAGTTTGTTCCACTGGCCGTGCCGCCACAGTTTCGGCCAGTCCTCGGGCTGGATCGCGAGCGGAAAGGCGTTGGTGCGGACCTTGATCCGGTCCGGCGCGCCGTCGAAGTTGAAGTTGCTCGCTCCCCCGCCCCCCAGGCCCTCGAGGTAGATGCCCATCAGGTTGCCGCGCCCGTGGTAGTCAATCATGGCCTGATACGCCTTGCCGTCCTCGGTGCTCCGCAGGAACAAGCCGGAGTCGGGGCCGAAGTCGTTGTTCATTTCCAGTTCGACCTCGAAGTCGCCAAACAACTCGTCGGTGAGGATGATGCCGCCATTGCCGGGGATGTCCTGCGAGCCGACGATTGCGCCGTCCTGCACCACCCATTTGCCGCCGGAGCTGTTGCCGCTGGCCCGGCTGTGACCGGTCTTGGCACTGACATGCCAGCCCTTGAGGGTCTGGCCGTCGAAGAGGCTTTTATACTCGGCGGCGAGGGCGACGCAGGCAGCGGTTACTCCAAGGGCCGCTGCTCCCAGACGAGCGAGGAGGTGTGGATGTTTCATGGGCCGAGGCTGCCGGCGGGCCGGCCGGAATTGCAAGCCACGAAGCACCCGCCACCCCTACAAAAAAGGAATCGGCCCCCGAGGTTGTCGAGGGCCGATCTGGTAAGTGGTTGACCGGGCGGTTGGCCCACCCGGTTCCCGGTTTTAACTGATCACTTGCGCACGCGGTAGAACGCGTTGCCGGCGCCGACGGGGAGCGTGGCCGGGCTGAAGGCTCCCGTCACGGGCGTCCAGGTCGTCAGGTTGGTGGACGACTCGAGGACCCCCCCGGCCGGGTTCCAAGTGACGACCACGCTGCCGCCACTGCGCTCGATGGTCAGGGTGGGCGGGACCGGAGGCGGGGCGGTCTCGGACATGTACCGGACCGCGTTCATAAACATCTTCTCGCCATCGGCGGTGAGGTCAAAGATGCCGGCCGCGTGGGCGGTGACGTCGGCGGCTTCCCGGCTGCCGGTCAGGAAGACCAGCCGACGGCCGCCCAGGACATCGGCGCTGGCATTGCCCAGCGTGGCCCCGGCGTTCCATTCACCGATGATCATTCCGTTGAACGCCGGATCGGTTGGGGTCGCCACGGTCGCCAGAACTTTCCCATCGCCCGCCACCGGGTCGGTGTTCACTGAGATGCCGCGTTGAACCACGCCGTTGAAGCTGACGATGTTCGCATACGCGTTCACCATCGTGTTGCCGGCGCCAAGGGCGATGCCCTCGAAGATGGGATGCGCCGGTTCGGTGACGGTCAACGTGATGGAGCCGGTCGTGTCCGGCATGGTCCCGCCGGTGGTGAAGCCCAGCCGGCTGTTCCGCAGCACGTAGCCGCCCAGGATCATCATCGGCTTGGTGATGCCGTTCCACGCAGCGGTGGAGGGCGCGTTCTGGTAGTCGCCGCTGGGCACGGAGCGGCTGATGATCACCAGGTC
>CALJWR010000271.1 GCA_937976685.1 uncultured Verrucomicrobiae bacterium | reverse complement strand
CTCGCGCTGGGGATTGTCTCGCTGTTCACCGA
Organism: uncultured Verrucomicrobiae bacterium; assembly: GCA_937976685.1. Taxonomy (GTDB): domain Bacteria; phylum Verrucomicrobiota; class Verrucomicrobiia; order Limisphaerales; family J093; genus JADJWF01. Next base: position 15,163 of record CALJWR010000271.1, on the reverse strand, counting down.
CGACCTCAAAGCCGCGCTCGTCATGGCCATCATGATCACGGTGGCCACCGGCCTCCGTTTCTGGCAGGAACTCAAGTCCCAGGTGCAGGCCGAGTCGCTGCGGAAAATGGTCCGCAACAAGGTGACCGTCCTGCGGGCCGAAAACGCCGCCCGGCCCGACCGCGAACCAAACGCCTTGGACCGTCTCGCCTCGGACATCCTCATGGAGGACCTGGTTCCCGGCGACATCGTGAAACTCTCCGCCGGCGACATGGTGCCGGGTGACCTCCGCTTGCTCGAATCGCGAGACCTCTTCGTCACCCAATCCGCGCTCACCGGCGAAGCCATGCCGGTGGAAAAGACCGAAGGCAACCGCCGTCCGAGTGATCCGCCGCAAGACCGGAGCGCGGGGACCAACGCGCCGAATGCTCCCGCGCCCAAACCCGCCGCCGAACTGCTCGAGCAACCCAACCTGCTCTTCATGGGCAGCAGCATCGTCAGCGGCAGCGCCAAGGCCGTCGTGCTGGCCACCGGCAGCCGCACCTTCTTCGGCGCGATGGCCGCGAAAATCGTCGGCCGCCGCCCGCAAACCGCCTTCGACATTGGCGTCAACCGCGTGAGCTGGCTGCTCATCCGCTTCATGCTCGTAATGGTTCCGATTGTGTTTTTCCTCAACGGCCTCGTGAAGGGCGAGTGGATGGACTCCTTCCTCTTCGCCATCGCCGTCGCTGTCGGCCTTACGCCCGAGATGCTGCCCATGATCGTCAACGCCAATCTCGCTCGCGGCGCGGTGGCGATGGCGCGCGAGAAGGTCATCGTCAAACAGCTCAACGCCATCCAGAACTTCGGTGCGATAGACGTCCTCTGCACCGACAAGACCGGCACGCTCACGCAGGACAAGGTCGTCCTCATCAAACACCTCGACGGCCGCGGCCACGACAGCAAGCGCGTCCTCGAGATGGCCTACCTCAACAGCCTGTTCCAAACCGGTCTCAAAAACCTGCTCGACCGCGCCGTGATTGACCGCGCCCACGAAGTCGGTGGCATGCGCGACATCGCCAAGTCCTTCTGGAAAATTGATGAAATCCCCTTCGACTTCACCCGCCGCCGCATGTCCGTCGTGCTCGAACAATCGAGCGAAGTCAAAATCCTCATCTGCAAGGGTGCGGTCGAGGAGATGCTCGACATCTGCACCAAGATGGAGGAGGGCTCGCGTGTCCTGCCGCTCACGCAGGAACTCACCGGTGAACTCAAACAACTCCGCGACCGCCTCAATGAGGACGGCCTGCGTGTCGTCGCCGTCGCCTACAAGGCCATTCGCCCCGGCGACGAACCCTTCACCGTCGCGGATGAGAGCGACCTCATCCTCTCCGGCTTCATCGCCTTCCTCGATCCGCCCAAGGAAACCACCGCCGAAGCTCTGCGCCTCCTGCGCGACCACGGCGTCGCCGTCAAAATCCTCACCGGTGACAATGCCGTCGTCGCCCGGAAAATCTGCCGCGACGTCGGGCTGGACGTGGCTCACGTCATCACCGGCGCGGAGCTGCAACAAGTGCCCGGCGACGCCCTCGGCGAACTCGCCGAGCGCACCACCGTCTTCGCGAAACTTTCGCCCGACCAGAAGGCGGGCGTCGTGCAGGCGCTCAAGGCGCGCGGTCACACCGTCGGCTTCCTGGGCGACGGCATCAACGACGCCGCCGCACTGCGTCAGGCCGACGTGGGCATTTCCGTGGACACGGCGGTAGACGTGGCCAAGGAAGCCGCCGATTTGATCCTGCTGGAGAAAAGCCTGCTCGTGCTCGAGCGCGGCGTGATCGAGGGCCGGCGCACCTTTGGCAACATCATCAAATACATCAAGATGACCGCCAGCTCAAACTTCGGGAACGTGTTCAGCGTGTTGGTGGCCAGCGCGTTTCTCCCATTCCTGCCGATGCTCGCCATCCAGTTGCTTGTCCAGAATCTGCTCTACGACCTGTCGCAGATTTCCATCCCGTGGGATCGCATGGACCGGGAATTCCTGAAGCGCCCGCGCCAGTGGGAGGCCAAAAGCATCGCCATCTTCATGGTCTGCATCGGCCCGATCAGTTCCCTTTTTGACATCACCACGTTCTTCGTGATGTGGCACGTCTTCGGCGCGAACAGCGTCGAACATCAAACGCTGTTCCAATCCGGCTGGTTTGTGGTGGGGTTACTCACTCAAACCCTCATCGTCCACATGATCCGCACCGAGAAGATCCCGTTTGTCCAGAGCACTGCCGCGCCCGTGGTGTTGCTCTGCACCGGCGTAATCATGGCCGTGGGCATCTGGATTCCCTTCTCGCCGCTCGCGCCGGCGTTGAAGATGCAGCCGCTGCCGCCCGGTTACTTCATCTTCCTGCCCACGCTGTTGCTGTGCTACTGCCTGCTCACGCAGTTCCTGAAAAAATTCTACATCCGCAAATTCAAGAACTGGTTGTAAAGCGCGATGACCACGACCGACTTTCTTTTCCGCCTCGCCTGCGCCCTGCTGTGCGGGGCCGCCATCGGCATCGAACGCCAATGGCGGCAGCGGACGGCGGGACTGCGCACCTACACGCTGGTGGCGACCGGTTCGGCGCTGTTTGTGATGGTTGCGGTGCTGACGCCGGGCGAGGCCAGCCCGACCCGCGTGGCGGCGCAGGTGGTGACCGGCATCGGCTTCCTGGGCGCGGGCGTCATCATGCGCAGTGGCGTGAATGTGCGCGGGCTGAACACCGCGGCCACCATCTGGTGTTCGTCCGCCGTCGGCACGCTGGCGGGGTCGGGCTACTTCCTGCCCGCAACGGGCGGAACGGGCGCGGTGCTGCTGATCAACCTGCTTTTGCGCCCGCTGGTGGCGCTCATCAACCGCCAACCGCTGGACCTCAGCGAGCAGGAGTTTCGTTACGCGCTCCACCTGACCTGCCGGGGCCGCGAGGAGGGCAAGCTGCGGTCGCTGCTGGTGCAACTCGTAGGCCTTTCGCCCCTGACGTTGCATGAGTTGGAAAGCGCGGTGGGCACCAACGACAACCACGCCGTGCTCAACGCGGTGTTGTCCGCCGCCGAGCGCCAGGACCCGCAGCTCGAGCAGATCGCCAACCGGTTGAGCGTCGAGCGCAACGTGGTCGGGCTGAGCTGGCAGTTGCTGCCAGCATCCCGGACAGACTAAAGCCATGCGCCGCCCATTTCTTGCCCTCGTTGCCTCCGTGCCTTCGGTGGTGTTTGCAGTCAGCCCGCTGACGGTGGACGACGCGGACATCGTGCCGCGCGGCCACTGGCAGTTCAACGGCGGCTGGCAATACACCCGCTTCAGCGACTATTCGCTGCAGACGCTGCCCTTCAATCCCGTGCTGGGTCTGACGGGACGCTGCGAACTGGGTTTTACCTTCGGCCATCAATGGCGCACCGGAGACGGAGAGGATGCGGCCACGCGCGATGACTCCGGCATCACCGACCTCACGCTCTCAACCAAATGGAGCTTGCGGCGGACGACGGATGAGCGTTTTCGCCTTAGCGTCAGGCTCGATGGCAAACTCCCCGCTGCCCCGGAGTCGCGCGGGCTGGGCTCGGGTGAGGCCGACTTCGGCGGCGTGCTCATCGCCACGCATTCGTGGGAACGGACGCATCTGGACGCCAACATCGGTTACACCGCCGCCGGGATTGCGAAGGGCGGAGCGGACGATGATCAGTGGTTCGTCGCCCTCGCCTTGCGGCGTGAACTCAGCGAGCGCGGGACGCTATTGGGCGAAGCCTATGGGCTGATTCCCGCTGGTGGTTGGGAAGCCAGCGCCTCGTTTCATGTCAACGGCGGTGTTCAGTGCGGCGTGCGCGAGAACCTGCTCGTATCGGCCTTGATCGGTTCCTCTGTCGGCCCGTCCAGTCCGAACCTGAATGTTTACCTGGGCTTCACCTGGGAGTTTTGACCGCCAATCATCGTGCTGGCAACGGTGAACGGCGTGGGTGATTCCGTGTCGAGCGTCGTGGTGGGCGTGCTGTGGACGGCGTTCGGCACGAGCGTGGCGTTTGGTTACGGTGCGGTGCTGTTTGCGGCGGGGCTACGGGCCGGAAGTCCTCGTCGGCCCGTTGATCTATGCCTTGTGTTCGGGCGGCGGTTGCCTCTCCGACAGCAAGGCGCTCCACGACGATCCGCCGGCGTCTGTCGCCCCCGCGCCGCGGTTTCTCGTCCCCCAGAACCCCCGGCCCGATGCCAGGGGCGTGGCGGAGCTTTTTCTGCCGAGCCGCCCCAGAACCCGAAAAAACGCTGAACTTCGGCCCAAGCGGCGCCTGTCGCCCCCCGCCCAAGCCAAACTTCGACGGCCACACACTCCCTGCGTTGTTGTCCTCCCCCTCAAACTCTCAACCCCATTCGCATCGTAAGGATTGAGGTCAATCCAGACAGCATCTTTGTCCTGGCGGAGCTGCGCTTTCGAGAGTGGAACGATCATGATGTCGCGAAGCTAGCCCGCCGGCCGTCTGGCGTGAGCGGGCGCCTTGGGTTTGCGAGCGTTGCGTAGGGTGCCGCAGCGGCGGTTCTAACCACGGCCAAGCGTTTCGAATTGATGTCCCGCTTCCGTTCGCGGGGGAACAGTCACGTGGATCGGTAGGGTCGCGGATCGCAACCGCCTCCAAGGATGGGCATCACGAGGTGAGGGACGCAGGTCTGGATCGGTCCCCGCGGCTCTGGGGCCTTCCGGGGGGGGGCGCGCGGCGATTCGGTGTAACCTTTCCCCGAGCCGAGGCTCACCTCACCAAAACCGGTGTCGGCCCCGATGGGTCCGGCCAGTCTGGATCATCACGATGCACGAGTCCTGCGAGCTGCCCCTAAAGAACGCCACCTCCGGGGAGGTGCGAGAGATTTTGACCCGCCACAAGACGGTCGCGGTGGTCGGTTTATCCGACAAACCCGACCGCGACAGCCACCGCGTGGCCGCCTACCTCCAGCAGGCCGGTTATCGGATCATCCCGGTGAACCCAAACCTTTCCGAGGTGTTGGGGGAACGGGCCTACCCGAGCTTGCGCGAGGTGCCCGTGCCGGTGGATATCGTGGATATCTTTCGCAAACCGGATGCGGTACCGGCGATCGTGGCCGACGCCATCGCGATCGGCGCCAAGGTCATCTGGATGCAGGACGGCATCGCCCATAACGCCGCCGCCGACCAGGCGCGGGCCGCCGGCCTGAAGGTGGTGATGAGCAAGTGCATGTTGCGGGAACACCGCCGGCGTTCGCTGTAAGTTTATGCATCATCCTTCCCGACGATTCCAATGGCGCGCGCTGACCTCGGTGCTCATCGCCGCCTCTTTCGTGATTCTGGTGGTGACCGGCATCGTCCTGTTTGCCGCCCCGCCCGGCCGGATCGCGAACTGGACCAACTGGAATGTCCTCGGCCTCCGCAAGGTGGAATGGACCGGGCTCCACATCTGGTTCAGCACGCTGTTCCTCGTCGTGACCGTCTTTCACGTGGCGTTCAACTGGCGACCGATGGTGAGCTACTTCAAGGACCGCCTCAGCCGCCGGATTGGCTTTCGTTGGGAGTGGGTGGTGGCGTTGCTGATTGTCGCCGGTGTTTTCGCCGGCACCCGCCGCGCGGTGCCGCCCTTCTCCACGCTACTGGCGTGGAACGAAGATTTGAAGCAAAGCTGGGATTCTCCGGCGGACCGGGCGCCGATTCCGCAGGCGGAACTGCTGACCTTCCGCCAACTTGCGGAGAAAGCCGGAGTCCCGGTGGAAACGGCGGTGGCGCGTTTGGAAGCCCGCGGCGTCAAAGGCTTCGCGCACGACACGGTTGTCGAGCAGATCGCCGCCGGCTCGGGTCTCTCCGCCCAGAAGGTGTATGAGATCATCCTGGCCAGCGGCAACCAGAGCGGCGGACATGGTCAGAGACGCGGCGGGCAGGGTGCCGGCGGCGGTGCAGGCGGTGGGCCGGGCCGCAAGACGCTTGAACAATTCTGCGCCGACGAGAGCTTGGCGCTGGACGAAGTACTGGCGCGTCTCGCGGCCCGCGGCATCAAGGCAAACGGTGGCCAGACGTTGCGCGAAATCGCAGTGTCCGCCGGATTCGCGCGCCCTTACGAACTGCTCGACCTGATCCGCTCCAACAGCGCGCAACCATGAAACTGAACTTTGCCAAGCAAGCCTTCCTCGTCTTTGCCGCCGTAGCGACAGTGTTGGTGGTCTCACGCGAGCGGTCCTCCGTTTGCCTCGCGCCGGCGTGTCTGGAAACGCAGGCCGGGAGCCACCCGGTCCTCCTGGCGTCCGCCGCCAGCTTCAACCCGACCGCACCGTCGCTCGAGGAGCGGGCGCTGGCCAAAGGGCGGCAGGCCGCCACACGGACCTTCGGTCTGCTGAGCTCGAATTTGCTGCACGCCATCAAGACCAGCGGCGTGACCAACGCGCTGCCGTACTGCTCGGTGCTGGCAGACCCGCTGACGCAGCAGGTGGCGAAGGAACTGAACGCGGACATCCGCCGGGTGACCCACCGGCCGCGCAATCCAAAGGGCGCCGCCAGCGCGGAGGAGCTGGAATTGATCAAGCGGTACGAAGCCGCCCTGGCGAAAGACACGAATGCGGTCGCTCCCACCCTGATGACCAACGCCGCTGGCAGGCTCGTTTTCTACTCTCCGATCGTGATTACGAACAGCCTTTGTCTCCAGTGCCACGGCACGCCGGGAACCGAGGTGCGGCCCGAAACTCTGGCGGCGATTGCGAAGTTGTACCCTCGCGACCAGGCTACCGGCTTCAAACTCGGCGACTTGCGGGGGCTGTGGCGGGTCGAATTCAGCCGCGCGAGCCTCGAGGCGGCGACATCCGCAAGCCGTCCGTAATGGCCGGCAGTGGAGATCGGAATCGTGCTGCGGTCGTCGCCAGACCGCCTGTTGTCGGACGCCGACTGTCCTCGGTGTCAGACCGCTTTGTTGCGCGGCCGGCGTTGCGGGGCCGACTTCCTGACCGCCCGGCTCGTCTTGTCTGCGGGGGCCTTGTTCCGTCGCGGCGTCGCGGCGCGGGGACGCTTCGGTGACGCGGCTGGCGTCTTGGGCGCGGTCTTCTCGTGGATGATCCGCCGCATGTGTTCCAGCTTCTCGTCTATTTCTGCTTTGGCCCGGGCGAGGCCGGCCTGGGTCAGATTCACCGCGTCGGCCAACAAGTCGCACCCCTGGCGGAGGCGCTGGCTGTACGAGCCCTCGGTCAGTTCGATGCCTTTGGCCTTCAGGAAGGTTGTCAGGTTGGCGAACAATTCGTCTGGTTTGATCTCTTTCATGTGACCCCCACTTGCGGAGGAGCATGGCCCGACGCGGCCCGGGCGCCAATTACGGTTTGAAGGCGGGTTTATAGCCGCTCGCCGGTGCCCGCCATGACTGCTAGGTTTCGCGCATGGGCAAACCGAACGCCATCGAACTCGGTGACGGATCGCGGCTCCCGATCCTCTACGAAGACCGCGCCGTGCTGGCGATTGACAAGCCGGTGGGGTGGATGCTCGTGCCCTTCAACTGGCAGCGCACGCGCTGGAATCTTCAGGCCGCCATCGAATCGTCCATCCGGTCGGGCGCGTTTTGGGCGACGTCGCGGCAACTGGGCTTTCTCCGCCACGTGCACCGGCTGGATGCCGAGACCAGCGGCGTCCTGCTCTTCGGCAAGAGCCGGGGCGCGGTCGAGACGCTCGGGGACCTTTTTGAATCTCGCGCGATGGAGAAGACCTACCTCGCGGTGGTCAGCGGGGTGCCGAAGCGCGCGGCCTGGGATTGCCATCTGAAACTGGGACCGGATCCAAAGGTCATTGGCCGGGTGCGGGTGGACGCGCGGCTGGGCAAGGAGGCCGCGACGTCCTTCCGCCTGCTCGCCAGCCGTCGGGATTCGTTGTTCGGCGACATCTCACTCGTGGAGGCGCGTCCGGTCACAGGTCGAACGCATCAAATCCGGGTTCACCTCGCGGCCACCGGGCATCCGGTGGCGGGTGATCCGCTGTACGGTTTGCCGGCAACCCAAGGCAATCAGCCGATGGGGCTGCGGGCGGTGCGGCTGGCGTACCGGTGTCCCTTCACCCGCCGAACAGTGGACATCCGCGCGCCCACGGAGGAGTTTCTGCGCGAGTACGGCTTTGCCGGCGTGCCGTGGGCGGCGGATCCGATCGCGCCCCCACCGCGCGCCCAGCCTCGGGCGCGACAGGAGGGCAACGAGTCACACAAGCCCCGCCGCCGGGGTTGATCGGTCGCGCCAGTCCTCCCGTAGGACCGCAAGCATCACCACATCCTCGAAGACGCCCCACTTGCGGACCCGCTGGCGCAGCACTCCCTCGCGCTGCATTCCGATTCTTGCCAGTACCCGTCCGGACGCCGGGTTCCGCACCATGTGGTGGGCGCAGACGCGATTGAGTCCAAGCGCGGTGAAGGCGTGGTGAACCACGGCTCCCGCTGCTTCCGCGGCGAAACCGCGGCCCCAGAGGTCAACCGCGATCCAGAATCCGAGTTCGGCCTGGCCATGCTCGTAGTTGATGTCCCGGAGAGCCACCGCGCCGATCAACCCGGGGTCCTGCCGCCGGTTGATCGCTAAAATTAGATGCGGGGGCGGCTCTTCCGTGCTGAGCTGTCGCGCGATCCAGTCCCTGGCCTGCGCTTCGGAAAACGGGTGCGGGATGGAGATCATCGTGTCGGCGATTTCCCTCCGACCAGCGAGACGGGCCACTTCGGACGCGTCGGCCACGACCATGGGGCGGAGACGCAGCCGGGCGGTTTCGAGGATGGGGGCTGCCATCGGGTGCCAGGAACCGGGAACGGTGATCGCCGCCGTCGCGTGCCGGAATGAGCCTGATAGAGCGGCTAGGTCAGTGGCGCGGGCTCGTGAACACCGGCAGCGGATCAACCGGCGTGGATCGCGTATTTCGCCCGCTGGGTTCTGACCTTCAGGCGCTGGTTGGCCGCGGCGTCGCCGACAAACTCCTCCTTGCTCGGATCCCATTTGAGCGATCGACCCACGCGCGTGGCGATGTCGCTCAAATGGCAGAGGATGTCTGCCTGCACGCTGTCCTCGATGGGGCAGATGGCCGGCTGCCGGCTCTTGATGGCGTCGAGGAAATTGCGGACATGGTTTGAACTCCTCGGGAGCCGGATGTCCTTCTCGCCGAATCTCGTCTCGATGAGGTGCTCGGGCTGGGTACGGATTTGCGTGCGGTCTACCATCACCCAGCCGTTGGTACCCTCGAACGCGGTTCCGTGGTCCACAATCTGACCGTACTTCTTCTTCCACGCGCCGAGATCGTTCAAGGGCGAGGGGGCGGCGCCGTTCGGCGTCCCGCGATATTGCATCGTCACGCCATCGGCGAACTTGAACTTCACGTCCCAGGCGACCGACGTGTTGCACGCTCCTTCGCGCGGGAACTCCGCCGCCCCGATGACTTCCACCACGCCTCTCATCATGTCCGGATGGCCCCAATACGCGATGTCGAGCGGATGCACGCCCCAGCCCGCGATGAAGCCCAGAGCGTAATCGTAGTTGTACCACCAAGTCTTCCAGGCCTCGCCCTCATCGTACGCTTTACCCGCCGTGTAAGGCGTCTGCGGCGCAGGTCCCAACCACAACTCATAGTCGAGGTCGGCCGGCGGCGGCACGGGGGTCGTCGAGCCACCCGGGCGGCTGGCGGAGCACCAGACATTGATGGTCTGAAGCTTGCCGAGGCGGCCGTTGCGGACCAGTTCGCCGGCAAGGCGGAACTGCTGGCTCGACCGTTGCTGGGTACCGAACTGAAAAATCACCCGCTTCTCCTTGCATGCACGACGCAACATCTGGTCTTCCTCGATCGCCAGGCCCATCGGCTTTTCGAGATACATGTCCTTGCCGGCACGGGCAGCCGCCAGCGCGACCGGCACGTGCCAGTGATCCGGCGTTGCAATCAACAGCGCGTCAATGTCCGGCCGGGCAATCAGCTCGCGATAGTCGTGGAGCGTCTTCACGGCATCGTCCCGGTAGGCTCCGGTCACCATCTTCACGGCTTCGTCGAGGTTGCGCTTTGAGACGTCGCACAACGCCACCACGCGGCAGTCCTCCTGCGAGAGAAAGTTGCTCATCACCCCGCGGCCTTGGGGACCGACGCCGATGCAGCCCACCCGGATGCGGCGGCTGGGAGCATCGGCACCCAAGACGGATGCAGGAATGAGCGTAGGCAACGCCACCGTGGCGGCGGTACCCGCCTTAAGGAAAGAACGCCGCGACAGCGGGGCAGCGTGAATTGGCCTCATGGCGCGAGGGTGGTCCCCGGGCATCGCGGCGTCAATCGCGCAACGAACGGGCGAGCCTGCCCGGTGAACAACTCGCCCGCTGGCCGGGCAGATTGCCGCCTTGCGCGGGGAAGCAACGGTTTTTAAGTTCCCGGAGATGAAGACCAGTGTGTTCTCTTCCCCGGCCCGGCGGGGGCTCGCCGCCGCCTTCCTGCTGATTCTTCCTTCGGCGTGGAGCCAGTTCGGCGGCACGGATGCCGCGTTTCGCCAGGAGATGGAGGAAAGGTACGAACAGTTGCGGATCCGCGCGGAGGAGACGCAGGCCGCCCAGGTGTTGCTCCAGAAGCGGCTGGCCGCCCTGGCAGATGAGCTGCAGTCCCTGCGCCGGCAGATGGATCGCGGGAATGCTGACGCGGTCACGCGCGAAGAACTGCGGCGGCTGGCGGAAAGCATCCGGGAGATTGACCGTAAGCGGGAGGAGGACAAACGCCTGATCCTCGAAGAGCTCCGCAAACTCGCCAGCGCACCGCTGCCCGCGGCAACGACCCCCAAGCGCCCCTCGCCCTCTGCGCCAGCCGACACAATTCCGCCCGCCGGTCCCCGGAAGGGATACGAGTACGAGGTCAAGTCCGGCGACACCATCGGGGCCATCGTGGCGGCGTATCAGCAGAGTGGCGTCAAGGTGACGGTTCAGGACGTGTTGAAGGCGAACCCGAATCTCAACCCCAATCGCCTGCCGGTGGGCAAAAAGGTCTTCATTCCTGATCCGAAGGCCCCGTGAGCCCGGCGGCCGTTTGACCGGACCGCGAACGGGTCTCTCAGCCACGCCTGTCGGCGTCCCGGGTCGGAAAACGATAGCCAGAACCGAGCGCTCGGTCTTGCTGCTGCGCGGCAACGTTCCGGCCGCTCCGCGGTTCGGCTTCCTCGCCGGGAGTCCCTTTGTCGGGCTCGATCCCGGCATGGGCAATGCTCCTTTTGAAGGGCATGAAGTTGGACGCGAACATGGCCAATCGGAAAACCGAACTGCTGCGCGCAATGGCTCGGCGACAGGTTCGCCGCCTCAATGGCGCGCTTCGCCAGGGCCTCGCAGCGGCGGCCAGTTCGCCGGTCACCTTGGGTCTGTGGCAGCCGGCGCTGGCCGAGAAGCCAGCCCGTTAACTGGCCGCCGTCCAGCCGACATCAGCGGGGTGCCGCGGGAGGATGAAGCTTGCCGAGTGCCGGGTGTTCCCCTTCCCAGAAAGGGGTTACACGCTTGACGCGGTGGTGCAGGATCGGATCACCACCCGGTCCGTTCGCGGAGGACGCATGATGGCCTTTCTTTTCCTCGGACTCTTCCTAGCCTTCGTGGTGGGTGTCTTTGGGGGCCTGCTCGGATTTCCCCAAGTCGTGGTCGGCGTCATTCCGCTGGGATTCCTTCTCCCGGCGGCGGTGCTGCTTCACCTGCGAACTCCTCCCTGTCTGTGCTCCTCCTGCCACCCAGCGACTAGGAAGACGTGGGCTGCGATCGAGTCCACGACCGTCCGCCAGGGGCTTTTCGTTGTTTGCGATGTGTGTCAGCGGTACGCCTACACCCGCGAGGTGGAGCGGCCGTGATCGGGGCATTCAACGCCCTCACCCGCCAGCCGGTGGCTGCGAAAATCGGCTGTTAGCGGAGCCGATGAAGGGGCACACTTCACCCATGAACGACTGGATCGCCCAATATCTCGCCGCGCAGAAAGCGGCTCTGGATTCGATTTCCCCCGACGCTGTCGCCCGAGTGATTGCCCTGCTGCGCGATGCCTGGCGCGAGGGCCGACAGGTTTTCGCGTTCGGCAACGGCGGCAGCGCAGCCAACGCTTCGCACTTCGCCACCGACCTCGGCAAGGGTTCCTCCGACAAGCTGGGGCGCCGGTTTCGCGTGCTCTCGCTCAACGACAACGTGAGCTGGCTGACCGCCCTCGGAAACGATTACGCCTACGAAGACGTGTTCGTCGGGCAGTTGCAGAACTACGCCCAGACTGGCGACGTGGTCCTCGTAATGAGCGTGAGTGGCAACTCACCAAACGTGGTGAAGGCGATTGAGTGGGCCAATGCCCGCAGTCTGCGGACGGTCGCCCTGGTCGGAGCCCGGCGCGGCCGGTTGGCGGAGATCGCCCAGGAGGTCATCGTGATTGCCGACACGCACTACGGCCGCGTGGAAGACTGCCACATGGGCATCTGCCACCTGCTGTGCTACGCCTTCATGGAGCAGCCGGAACTTGCAGCGCCTGCGCAATAGGGCCCCAAGCACCGGTTGCCGGAGCAGCCAGCCGCGTCGCCGGGCTGCCAATGAGGGAGGCAATCCCTCGTCGGCCGCTCACGCCGCCAGCCGCAGGTGTCCTTGTTCCGGACGGGCCGGCGGCGTGGGGCGCCACTCGCTGGCGGCGTCCACCACGCGGTGCATTTGCCGAAACCACCAGCGCGCCCGCTCGGCTGCTGTCAAAGGGCGGCGCGGTGGACGGAAGTTGGCGCTGCGGTCAAACACGAGTTCAAGTTGCTGCTGGTTCATCGAATGCCTTTCGTTTCGTTGCGGGCACCAGACTAGGACAGGGGGTCGGACAAGTACCGACCGTCGCCAACGATTTTCGAGCGCCCTGTGGCGAAGGCGGCCAGAGGAGGCCAGTCGTCTGGCTGCCGTTGTGGGAGGGGCAGGCGGCTGGACCGCGGGAGGTTCATTGAGAACGAACCTCGACTGACCGGGCAACGCATCTCAGTCCACTTCAGATCATTTCCGGCCTTCCCGGCAAACTGAAGGCTACTCGCTGCCAAACGCTGTGTTCAAAAGCCCCACACCTCCTTGTGAAAAACAAGGGTGGGGGGAAGACCGATCTACGCTCACGCCGGGCTCGTGTTCTTCAGTTTTCAGTTGGTGAGGGAGACAATTAAGGCGCAACCCCATTGCAACGCATGGATGAGCCTCGTCCGGGGACAGCCACTGACACCGTCTCCGTTGGTGCCACCATCACCGTAGCCGTAGGCTTCCACTCGGTCCGTGACCTCGAACCAGCCATTGTGGCAGCCACCCACGCGGCGGGACGCCAGCTAAATGCCCGGGCTTTCGCCGCCCTCCAGGACGGTTGGCTGGCGGCCCACCGGCGCCGCTTCACCGCCCGGCACTGGCGCACGCGGCACTGGCTCAGGCCCCTCGGACCGATGGACCTGCCCCTCCGCCGGGTCCGGGACAAGACCTCCAGCCGTTCTCTCACCCTTTCCATGAACCGCTGGTTGGGTGTCCCGGCTTCAGCCGGTCTGGCCGGGGGCGCGCGAAAGCGCGGACACCCAACGCCCGCGGGTTCATGGCTCTAGCAGCCTGTCGGACTTAGGGCGACCGGGAAATGGAACGTCGGGGTGGTATCCTGAATAGCCGATGGTAAGGGGGGGCTGACTTGGGGGCGATCACTACCTGACTTTTGCGCGGCCGGAGAGTTTGAGGAGGGGGGCGTAAACCGACTGGCTGCGGGCCGGCGCGGCTCCGGAGCCCTGGTGTTACCGCGCGGGGGCATCGCGGAGAGGAGCGCTGGCCGGGCGACGATGCCGGCGCGGCTCCGGAGCCCTGGTGTTACCGCGCGGCCGCCAGTTTCTGCCCGGCTCCGAGGGTGTGGAGCCGCCGAAAGTTGTACGCCAGACACACCAGTTCCCATTCCAGCGACACCGTCGTTATCCCCCCGCAGCAGGAACTGCCGGAACCCCATCGCGGCTTTGAGGATCCCGAACACCGGCTCCACCGTCTGCTGGCGCAGCTTGTAGAGCGCCCGGCCCGCCTTGGTTTTCAGCCGGTGCCGCATCACCTCGCTCACGCTCGCCCCCGGGGCTGGCGCCGCCGGCTCGGGCTTGGGCTCCAGATCAGCCACGCTCCGATGATGGCTGGTCTTGTCCAGCAGGGCATACACCGTCGTGCCGCTGGGCGTGCCGGCCGGCGTCTGTTCCATCTGCCGCACCGCCGCTTCGCTGAAGAATCCGCTGGCCGCCAGCACCGCCGCCACGGTCCCGACGGCCGGGGAGATCGCGGTCACCGTGGGCCCCAGTTCTTGCTTGTCGTCGGGAGCCTGGCTGACCCGCTGCCCCACAATCAACCGGCTGTCCACCTCCACCGCCGCCTGCGCGTTGTAGCTCTGCTCGAAGTGTTGCCCGCTGCCCGCCTTCATGATCCGGCTCTCCGGGTCGGTGAAGTTGTACTGGTCCTGGGGCTGAGGTTCTGGGCTGGGCGCTTGGGGTGGTTTGCCCCCGACCGGCTCGCCGCGCTCCTGCCGGGCCGCTCGTTCCGCCAACTTCTGCTCGTGGGCCGCCCGTTCCTGGCCATACCGCGCCTGCGCCCGCGCCTCGATCTCGGCCCGTGCCCGGGCCAACGCCGCTTTGCGCTCCTGTCGCCGCACGATCTCCTCCGGGATCTTGAGCCCCTCCTCCAGCGGCGTCGCATCGGCCCCTTCGGCCTTGGTCAGCAGTTGCGCCACCTCCAACTCCAGTTGCGCGATCATCTCGCCGGCCCGCTGGTAGCTCACCGCCGCATGCTTGCTCGCGTTGGCCGCCACCTTGGTCCCGTCCACACTGACGGTGATCTGGCCAAACTGGGCCACCTTCAACTCCTGCGCCAGCAGCAGCACTTTCACGAAGCACTCGCTCACCAGCAAGCGGTTCTGTCGCCGGAAGGCGCCGATCGTGTCGTGGTCCGGATGGGCATCCCCGGTGATGAGCCGCACCGGCACCTGGTTGTAGGTGGCCGGTTCCATCCGGCGGCTGCCAAAGGTGCCGGTGGCGTAACGGTAGATCAGCAACGCGCAGCATCATCGTGGGCGGATACTGCGCATCCCCGGTGCCCCGCCGGTTCACCTGGACCCGGCGCAGGTCCAGCGTCTCGATGGCATCCAGGACGAAGTGTGCCAGGTGGTCGGCCGGCACCCAGTCCCGCAGGTTGGGGGGCAGCAGCAAGGGGCTGTCACGGTCAACGTTCACGAAGCGCGGACCC
>CALJWR010000270.1 GCA_937976685.1 uncultured Verrucomicrobiae bacterium | reverse complement strand
TGGCGACGTCCATCCACTGCGCGCCGTGGAGGTGATCCTTCATCACCGGGTTCGGCACGTGCAGCGAGGACGCGGCCACGACAATCTTTCCCTTCGTGGCGGCCGGGTTGGCCGGGTCGAATGTCACGGTGCCGGAGACGCCGCTGGCGCTGCCAGAGATCGCCTCCAGCGGCGCGTCGAGGGTGAAGGTGGCGTTGTTCACGCCTTTGGGATCCTTGAAGTCGAAGGTCAACGGACCGGCCAGCGCGACGCCGCTCAGGCCGACCCACGCAATGAGATTCAGGGCAATGGTTTTCATGGTTTTCGATTCAAGTTCGAACGGTTTGTTGATGTTGAGTTTGTTTTCGGAAAAGGAAGGACACGCCCAGCAGCAGCCCCGCAGCGAGTCCGGCCGCGCCCAGAAAGTCCACGCCGGGCAGGAAGCGGTCCTCGTACGTAATCGCCTCGATGCCGGTGATTTCGTCCAGGGTCTTCACGGGCACGCTCGTCTTCGTCCAGCCGCGATTTGCGCCGGTGGCGGCCCAGAAAGCCACGGCGCTTACTGCCACCAACACGGCCAGGATGCGCACGAGCCTTCTCATTGGACTGTTCACCGAGTCGGCGGAGCAGGTGACCGTCAGATCGTCTTGATCAAGTGGGCACGATCGAAGCGCACCTTGGGCAGGATGGCGTATTTGTCTCCCGCACTGCGGTAACCCGCCGCGCAACACGCCACCGAGGCCAGCCCTTGAGAGGTCAGGTCGAGGATGCGATCAAACTCAGCCGGCACGAATCCCTCGATGGGGCAGGTGTCCACTCCAAGCAGCGCAGCGCTGGTCATGAGGTTGGCCAACGCGATGTAGGCCTGACGGGCGGTCCAGTGGGGCGCAAGGGGCTTGAAACTCTGGCTGAGGAGCATCCCGGTCATCATGCCGCGGTAGCCGGCCAACGCCTCGGTCGTCACCCCGCGAGTCCGGGCGAGCAACTGGATGAACTCGTCAATCTCGGCCTCCGTGACGCTGGTTCGCGCGGCGAAAACGACGAAATGCGATGCCTCCACCACCTGCCGCTGGCCCCATGCGTGGAGCAGGAGCTTCTCGCGAGTAGCGGGATCGTTGATCACCAGAAAGCGATACGGCTGAAGCCCGAACGAGGACGGGGCCAGGATCATGGCTTGCTCCAAGGTCGCCCAGGTCTCGGCGGGGATTTTTCGGTTCGGATCAAACGCCTTGGTGGCATAGCGCCACTTCAGCGCTTCAAGGAGTTCAGTGTTTGAAATCGGTGTCATGTTCTCCACTACGAAGCCGCAAAGGTGTTGCGGAATGCCGCCGCGTCAAATCGCGCCCCGGCTTCGCGGGCCGCAGACCGGGGCCGAATCGCCCGCCGGCCGCGCGGGGCCGCTAGACGTCGGCGTCCGGGTAACGCTCGCGGATGGATTGGCGCACGCGTGCCGGCTCCTCCGGCCGCAGCAAGCGCCGTTGGACGCGACGCTCCACCGCGTCGAGCAATTCCAGCCAGTCCTCGAGCGGCGGGTCAGCGAGCGGCTGCCATTGCTCGAAGCGACGCGACCGCACGTAGAAGAGCCAGCGCCCGCTGACGTGGCGGGCATAAACCTCGCGACGTTCCCCCTCCGGGGTTCGACCTTTCCAACCGATCTCCGCTTTCGCCGACATTCGTTCGGTCGTTCTGGCTCAATGTGGCAGATCCACGCTGGCCACCGCCATCGCCGCGATGCCCTCCTCCCGCCCGGCGAAGCCGAGTCCTTCGTTCGTGGTGGCTTTGATGCCGACGCGCTCCGGATTCAAATCGAGGGCCGTGGCGATGTTCATCTTCATCTGCCGCAGGCGGGGACCGATCTTCGGCGCTTGGGCGATGATTGTGGAGTCCACGTTCACGATGCGTCCGCCCCGCAGGTTGATCAACCGCGCCGCTTCCCGCAGAAAGGTGCTGCTGGGCGCGTTGTGCCAGCGCGGATCCGTGTTCGGGAAATGCTGACCAATATCGCCCTCGCCCAGGGCACCGAATAGTGCGTCACAGATGGCATGGATCAGCACGTCGGCATCCGAATGGCCGTCCAAGCCCTTGTCGTGATGGAAGTCAACGCCGCCGAGGATGAGCTTTCGCCCCTCGGTCAGCCGATGCACGTCGTAACCAATGCCCACATGGATCATGGCGCGAGTAAAGCGGAGCGTGGCCCGCAAGTAAATCGTTCTTCGCCGGCGGCAACGCGCGCGGCGGCACGGCGTGGAGGACTTTACAGGTTCGGGTCGCCGGCGGGCCCGAGCTCTCACTTCGCCCCGACCGCGCGCTCAACGAACTTCTCCAGTGTCAGACCGGATTCGTTGACGAGCGTGACTTTGGTCCACGGACGCTCCGGATCGCCCTGGGCCAGTTTGAGCCACCATTGGGCGAAGTCTGCCTTCGATTCGGTGACGGGCCAGGTCAGGCCGGCGTCGGCGCAGTCCTTTCGCAGTTTGTCCCAGAGCGACAGCCACACGTAGCCCAGCCACAGGCGGCCGGGGCGCGCGCGGGCGAGCAGCTCGGTGTCGCCCGCGACGGCTGCCTCGGCTTCGCGCCAGAGCTTCTCCGCTGCGCTGAGCGTGGCGAACCTGTGGAACGGCGTGTCCGTCTTCGAGAAACAGGTCAGGTTCCAACCGGCCGAGGCCTCGTGCATGAGGTCGAGATAGCGCGCAATCGCCGGCGCGGCCGGGCCGTAGTAGCCCTCGAGGAATTCGCGGATCAGGGCGCCGTCATCCTGGCGCGGGTCCCAGAGCAGTTGGGCCAGCACCCAGGCGCGCAGCTCGCTGAATTCCGAGCCGTGGCTCTGATACGCGCCCTGCTCGAAAAGGCCTTTGACGTGGTGGGCGGCAAAGAACCGCACGTTCGGCCCCAGCACGTACCAGTTCGGATGCGGCTGCAGGTAGTGGGCGAAGTCAGTCGTGTAATCCCAGATGTAGAGCCGGTCGCAAATCTTGGCCCAGCCGCGGATGTCGTCGGCAAACGTCGCGTTGGCCGGCGCCTCGAGCGGCTCCCGGAAATTGCACTCGATCGAGCAGAGCCGGACAATCACGTTCGAGCGCGGCTTGAGCGTGCGGGGCGGCTGGCGGGTGTACTGGTAGGCCAGGGTGTCCACCGCCACGTGGGGGAACTCCGTTTCGATCTGCTCGGCCACGTGGTTCACGAAGTCCAGCAGCGTGCCGGCGTGGCTGCCCTCGGCCTCATCCAGGGCTTTGCACTTGGCGCATTCGCAGAAGCCGTACCAGTCGTTTTGGGAGACCGAGATGATCCGCGCCTCGGGCGACTCACGCAGCCATTGTTTGACCCGCTCGACCACGTATGCGCGCAGTTCCGGGTTGGTCAGGCAGAGCTGGGCGTGGTCGCGGGTCCGCTTGCCTTTGATCTCACTGTACCACTCCGGGTGTTTCGCGAAGTGCTCGTCCGGCGGCACCAGCGGATAGAACGTGTGGACGAAGCCCTTGTACCGGATGCTGCCGCCCCAGTCTTCCGGAATGCTGGCGGACTGGCTGTTGGAGAAGTTGCGCACCGCCCAGCGCGTGTTGAAGGCCGGAAACCAGTACGGGTCGCGCGACTCGAAGACAGGTCGGTAGCGAAGATCCAGCGAACTGAGCGTCAGCGTGGGAGCCTTCGGCACGCGGCTGGCCCAGGGAGTCCACCAGCGCACGCCGCACTGGCGCTGGAGAAACTGGCTCACTGCGTAAAGCGTGCCGCGCGGGCGGCCGCCGGCCAGCAAGAGCACGTCACCTTTCGTCTTGATGACAATTTCCTCCAGACCGAGCTGCTCGAAGGGGATCTCCGGGAACGCCTGCCGCGCGGCTGACCCGGGTCCGACCAGGATCGCCCGCGCAGGGACAATGGCTCCAGCGGTTTCGACCTTGAACTCCGCGCCGGTGATCGCCCGCAGCGTCTCGGCCAGTTCGCGGGCGGCGTTCGCTTCCGGCGGCGAGGCTCCCGGCTGCGTCAGAATCACGTAATCGGTCGCGCCGCTGGTCGCGAGGGTGAGGGCATGGCCGCTGACCGCGCCCCACAGGAGCGCGCCGAGGATTGAGGGCCAAGTTTTCATGGAGCGAAGCACGGGAATCAGGGAATCAGTGAGGAAGATGGTGACACAGTGCCCGGCGAAGGGCAACGCCCGCGTGCGTTGAGTTCCAAGCGCGCTGGGTGGTAGGTCAGCACGACTGGGTGGATGGCGGCTCATCTTGGTTGCCAGCCGCAAATTACTCCGCCCGACATTCCGCGCCGGCAAGTCAACCCAACTCCCGCGGCATCCCGTCGCCGGGACTTTCCCGTTTTGCGGACGGGCAGTTGACGTCATGCTTCAGCCATGCGCTGCCAGCAGCCTTCCTTCCGGCCTCTCAAGCCGTTTGCCGTGATGCTCGCAATTGCGGTGAGTTTCGTAGCGGTTGGCGCCACTTACGGCGAGTTTCGCGCCCAAGCCTTCACCCCTGGGAACGCCGCTAACGAAGCTGTCAGCGGCAAGGCCGCCGATCCCGATGCCGACGGCCTGGTCAACTTCGTCGAGCACGCGCTCGGACTCGATCCCCTGCGCCCTGACGCCGAACGCGGACTCCACCTGACCAGCGACGCGCTCGGGGCCACCTTGAACATTATGGTCGCCAACGCGCCACGCGATGTGCGTCTGCGGTTTGAGTCGGCCCCGAGCCTCGAGGGAAACTGGCAGTCCGCGGTCGCCGAAACGGTGGATGTCGGGGCGGCAGCGACGTGGCGGCAGGTGCGCCTGCCCGCCCTGACCATCGGCAACCTCGCCTTCCTGTGGGCGAACGCCGCCGAGGTCGAGCCAGCGCCAGCCACGAAGGGGTGGGTCTGGTTCGAGGCTGAAACCGCCGGCGGCGAGACCGGCCCAGAATTGTCCGCCAACGCCATGATCTGGGTGGGCCCCGGAGCGAGCGTGCAACGCAACGTGAGCATCCGTGCCGCCGGTGACTATCAGCTCTGGGTGCGAAAGTTTTGGAATCCACAGGCGTTCCGTTGGCGGGTTGGCGCCGCTGACGCGTGGAGGGAATCCCGCGAACAATCCCTGACCGACCTGGTGCTGCTCGGCGGCAATCCCGGCCGGCGGGTCGGCTGGGCCAATGTGGGCACCGTGACGCTTCAACCTGGCGCGCATACCTTCCGGCTCGAAGTGCTTCCGGGCGACGCCAACACCACGGCGTATGACTGCTTCCTCCTCACCCGCGAGCCGTTCACGCCGCGCGGCAAGCTCAAGCCCGATGAAAAACAGCAGATTGCCCAGCCGGGCTGGTTCGCGTTCCAGCCCGATCCAGACCCGTTCAGCTTCAGCCCGATTGACCTGCGGTATCTCAACGAACGCGAGGCGGGCGAGCACGGCTTCATCCGCCCGCAAGGCGAGGATTTCATCCACGAAAAGACGGGCGAACCGGCGCGATTCTGGGGCGTGAACGTGGGCATGGACTTTGCCGCCCGGGCGAAGGCCGAACTCGACACTTTCGCCCGGGCGATGGCCAAACGCGGCGTCAATCTTGTGCGCGTCCACGGTCCCATCTACACCGGCAGCGGGCCGGATTTCGGCCGTGTGAACACCAATCGCGTGGCGCAGTTGCACTACTTCGTTCGCGCGCTCAAGCGGGAGGGCATCTATACCAGCCTGAGCATCTACTTCCCCCTGTGGGTGCGTCTGGGGCCGGAGAACACCGACTTTCCCAGCTACTCGGGTGGCCAGCATCCCTTTGCGTTGCTGTACTTCAATCCGGCCTTCCAGCGGCTCTACCGCGAGTGGTGGCGGTACCTCCTTACCACGCCGAATCCCCACACCGGCCTGGCCCTCAAGGATGACCCCGCCGTTGCCTTGGCCGAGATGTACAACGAGGACTCGACCCTGTTCTGGACCTTCAACCCTGAGGCAGCGAACAGCAACCTCCCGGCGCCGCAGCGCGCCCTGCTCGAAAAGCGCTTCGGCGATTGGTTGCTGGCCAGGTACCCCGGTCAGACGCTGGCCCAGATTCGCGCCAACCGCTGGGGCAACGTGTCCTCGCCGCACGACGATTTTGCTGCGGGCCGCGTGGGCTTTCGCGGGCTGTGGAGCGTCTGCAATGATCGCAACCGCCGCGACCAGGACACCGCCCGGTTCCTCACCGAGTTGATGCTCGATTTCCACCGCGCGACCTACGCCTACCTGAAATCCGACCTCGGCTTCCGCGGCCTGGTCTATTGCTCGAACTGGAAGACCGCGTCCGACAAGTACCTCGACCCGCTCGACAAGTACGCGAACTCGGTCGCGGACTGCTTTGATCGCCACGGCTACTTCGGCGGCGTTCACGAGGGGTCCAACGCTTCGTGGAACATCGAGCCGAACCAGACCTGCGATGATCGGAGCGCGCTGAAGTTTCGGACTGCCGATGGCGCCAGCGAGGACTTCAGCAATCCGATCTTTGACCTCATCTACCAGCGCCAGCCCTCGATCATCACGGAGGTCAACTGGCCCCTGCCGAACCGGTATCGCGCCGACATGATCCTCGTCGGTGCGGCCTACGGCGCGCTGCAGGGCAGCGACGCGATCTGCTGGTTCGCCGCGGGCGCGACCACTTGGGACAGCCTGCCGGGCAAGTTCTCGATCCAGACGCCGGTGGTGCTCGGCCAGTTCCCTGGTGCGGCGCTGCTGTACCGCCGCGGTCTCGTGAAGACCGGCCCGCGCGTGGTGGATCTCCAACTGGCCGTGGACGACCTCTACGCGCTCAAGGGCACCCCGCTGCCGGCCCCGCAGAACTTCGATCAACTGCGCGGCAACGATGTGCCGCCCGGCGGCATCATTACCAACGCCAGCGCCATTGACTCGCTGGCCTTCCTGGTCGGCCGCGTGGGCGCTGACTTCATCACGAACGGTCCGCCGCGGTCGCAGATCACCGACCTCTCCCCGTTCGTTGACCGGCCGGCCAAGCGGATTCGCAGCCACACCGGCGAACTCGAGTGGGATTGGGGACTTGGCCGGATCACGATCAACGCGCGCGCCGCGCAGGGCGTCGCCGGGTTCCTCGCCGGCGGAGGCCGCGTGGAACTGTCCGGCCTCTCCATCGAGTCGCCGTTGGAGTACGGAGCGGTGTTGCTGGTGGCGCTGGACGAAAAGCCCATCGGGGAATCGGCGCGGCTGCTGTTGCAGGTTGCCAGCGAGGAACTGCCGCACCAGTGGGCGACCAGCCCCGCGACGGGCCGCCGTACCATCACCCATCGCGGCGCGCCGCCGCTCATGGTCCGGGACTTTGCCGGCACGGTGAGACTGAAGCGGTCGGACGCAGCGTCGCTGACTGTGACGCCCCTGGACTTCAACGGCTACCGGCTCCCCGGGAACCCGGACCGGGCGGATGCGTTCACCCTTTGGCCGGACGCGGGCTATTACCTGATCGAGAAGTGATCGGTGACGGCGCCCTTTTGCGGTGCTGCGGAAACTGGCCTTTTCCACCGGTGCGGGTAACGTTTCGCCGTCCCGAGTCTTTCAAGTCGCGCTAAACGACCGGAGAAAAGGCAGCTCTCGTGAATCCACCGGCTTACAACGCCACCGTCACCGCCCGCGAGGAACTCAACCCGCAGTTGATTATCCTGCGGGTGAAACCGGACGGAGAACTCTTCAGCTTCCAACCCGGGCAGTTTGCGGTACTGGGTCTGCTGGGCACCGAGCCGCGTGTGCCCGAAGCCGCGCCCGAGGACCCGGCCGCCCCGGCCGACAAGATGATTCGCCGGGCGTACAGCATCGCCTCCTCGAGCTTGGAGCGGCAGTACGCGGAGTTTTACCTGACGCTGGTGACCAGCGGGGAGCTGACGCCGCGATTGTTTGCGCTGCGACCCGGCCGGCGGCTGTTTCTGTCGCCCAAAGCCAGCGGGGTGTTCACGCTGGACAAGGCCCGGCCGGATCGCGCGCTGCTGCTGGTGGCCACCGGCACCGGGTTGGCGCCGTACATGTCCATGCTCCGAACCATGCTTATCCACGATGCGGTGCGGAAGTTCGTAGTCCTGCACGGCGCCCGGCACAGTTGGGATCTGGGCTACCGCGCGGAGCTCGAAAGCCTCGCGCGACTGCGGCCCAACCTGCATTACCTGCCCTCCATCACCCGCCCCGCCGAGGATCCTCATTTCAACGGCCTGGCCGGGCGCATTCAGACGCTGCTGGCCCGGGGTGTCGTGGAGCAGGCGAGCGGTCTTCCGCTGACTCCGGAGCACTTTGAGGTGTTCCTGTGCGGCAACCCGGAGATGGTGCGCGAGACCAAAACGCTGTTGCAGGAGCGCGGCTTCACGCCGGACCAAGGCAAGCAGGTCGGCAACGTCCACGTGGAGGAGTATTGGTGACCGGCCGGGAGCGATGACGGCCCGCAGGCCGAACTCGCCCTGCGCTCAGGTCACGGTGACAGTGAGGGTTTGGCCCGCGGTGACGGTGACCGGCGCGGAAAATTCCACGAAGCACCGACGGCCCTCGCGCCGCAGCGTGGCTGAAATCGCGCTGTCACCGACCGCCACCGCCACCGAGGACGGGGTGAATGGTTCGGTGACTTCAAGCGCCAGTTGCTGCAACCGCAGTCGGCCCCACGCCAATCGGATGACGTTGGTTTGCCGCTTTTCCCCGCGTTGCTGACTCAGCGAGCCCCAGCCCTCTGCGGCGGTGAAGGCGCAGCGGAAATCCTCCGGGCTCAGTCGCGGCGCAAAACCGAGCTGCCCCCTGGGACCGTGGTACTCGAAGCCCGACAGGCCGACCAGCACCCCCCAACTGGCCATCGCCCGCGCGTAGTGGTCGCCACACTCGATTTCGTTCCACGGATTGAAGCGGCGCGGGTGGTAGCGGTCATGCACGGCCCGACAAATCGCCAGCGCCTCGGTGAGCAGTCCTTCCCAAGCCATGTGCCCGGCCACCTGATACTCGATACCGGTCCAAATCTCGTCGCGATAGCGGGTGGATTTCGGCCCCAGGTGCTTGCTGCGCGGCCAGGTGCAGGTGAACAGGCCCGCGTCACCTTTGGACACAAACCACCGCTCCGGCGGATGCGCGGCGTTCTGCGCGGTCACGTCCGGCGCCCAGCAGTATTTCCAGATGGATTCAAGCGTCGTTCGCACGGTGGGCTCGGGGTACAGGTAACCCAGCCCGACCTGATGCGCCCAGCCCTGGCCGAAGAGCTGGTCGGCGAGGCAGCCGTCGCCGTACTGCCAGTCCGGGTGCTGCTGCAGATCCACTTCCTGGATGAAGTACTCGCCGTTGAAAAGGCGCTGCACCGAATGCCGGCTGCCGGCTTCGAAGATCTCGCGGCACCTTCGGGCGAACACATCGTCACCCATTTCCCGGGCCATTTCCTCGGCCGCACGGAGGGCACCCAAGTACAGCGCGCCGACGAAGGTGTTCGCGCCGAAGTAATTCTCGTCGTAGGTCTGATGTTGCTGGCCTTCGATCAGGCCGTCGGCATTGCCATCCTGCGCGATCAGGAATTCAACCGCGCGCCGGATGGCCGGCCAATGGCGGCGCAGGAAGGCGTTGTCCGGCGAGCACTGATGCTCGCGCCAGGCCTTGAGTACGTAGCCCCCTTGCGAGTCGCCTGCCCAGAGGTCCCAGCCCTCGCCACGGAAACCTATCGAACCGTCCTTCCGCATTCCGACGCCCTCGGCGAAGTCCTGATGCTCGCGCACGCTGCGTTCGAGTTCGGGGAACAGCCGGGCCATGGTGTGGGCGTAATTCCACACGTGGCCGCAGGTGCCGTGGCAACAACCGCCGCCCTCCCAGGCCCAGAAGCGGCCGTTCTCCCACCATTGGCAGGTCGTGGTGGCGAGGTTTGCCGCGGTCGAGTGCAGCCGGTCCAACAGCCACCAGGGGAGCGTCGAGTCATAATAGGTGTTGCGCCAAAGGCGGGTCTCGGCGGTGAGCCGCCCGAACTCCCGCTGGACGTACCGTGCCACCTCGAGGGCGCCCGGGAACAACCGGGCATAGTGATTGCCCACCCGCCGTTCCCCGCGAAACAGATTCGGAAAATGCCACACCACGGCGAACGACAGCGTGGCCTGCTCGCCCGGCGCGAGGTTCCGGGTGACCCGGATCAGCCCGCCCTCGGCCGGGACGCGGGCGGGCGCCCCGTCTGCGGCACGCTCAAACAACGTCGTCCAATCGTCTTCCGCCGGGAGTGCCAGCGCGGTGGCGGCGTTCGGGTCCACCGCATACAACCCCAGGCTGCCGAAGTCGGCCTGCTGGTGAAGCTCGCCCGTCACTGTGGTCATGGGCTCATCGCGGAACTCGATCTGATCCACGTTGATGTGCCCCCAACCGCCGGACTCGGCATCCACGATTTCGATCCGGGCGCGCCGGCCCTTGAGGTCTGACACGTTCCAGTTGTGCGGCGCGAGCCGTTCGTTGTCCTTCCCGGTCGCGGTTCGCATGACTTGCCCCTCGACCAGCAGATTGACGCAGGTTTTGCCCGCGTGGCCGCCGCCGCCGATTAGAAAGCTGATGAACGGACGCTCAATCGTGAACTCCGGCGACGTCAGCCGGCCGTGCGGTGGATCGCCGCCGAGGAAGGTGTTGACGAGGCCCTTGCCGCGGAAGCCGCTGACCGGTTGCTGATTGGGGAGCGTGCCCGGAGCCGGTCGGTCGCCGAAGGCCGTCCCTTCGGCCCGCCAGTCACCGTAATTGCCGTCCTCGAAGTCGGCGAACACGGTGGGTGGCGACACGGGGCGCGCGGCTTCGATCGCCCGGGCGCCCAGCGTGAAGCCCGTCAGGCCCGCCTCGCGCACCACGGTGCCGATCCGTTCCAGCCGCCCGGCGAAGTCCGTCGCCGAGTGCCGGCAGACCGCGTTCGAGAGCCAGCCCGCGAGGGTGACCTCGACTGGCTCGGCCGCGCGGTTCTCGATCGAGTAGTTGAGAATCGTGCAGGGCAGCGCCGAGTCCGGCGTGTTCAGCGGAATGAACGGCGAAAACGCCTCCAGCCGCACCGTGACGGGGCAGTCGGCGTCGGCGTAGTCCACCCGGCCGATCGGATATTCGCCGCGGAACGTAACGTCGCGGAAGCCCTTTCGGTTCAGGGGCCGGATCATGATGTTCGTCCCCCGGCGGACCCGCACTGCGAATCCCTGTCGCACGGGCGAATCCTCAACCAGCCGGTTGTCCTGCACTTTGAGCTCCGGCCCACGGCCTTCCTTCCAGTTCACCGCGCCATAGCCGGTGTTGATGTTCTGGTTGAACACGTCCCAGTACGCGAGCCGGCCGTCGCCCGTCAGATAGACCTGGCCGGCGCAGATGCCGCCCACCGGCATGCCGATCGTCGCGAGTTCCCGGCCGCGGAATCGCTCGGGCTCGCCCTTGGCGAACAAGGCCCGAATCCACTCCGGTTTCAGCCCCTTCTCCACGGGGATGAAGTGGTCTGGCGCCAGGCGGGTCTGGCCGTCGCCGGTTTGGGCGGCGCGTGCCACAGGCCGAAACGCAGCGAGGGCCAGCGAGGTCAGGGCGGTGTGGCGGATGAAGTCTCGTCGCGGCAGCACAGCCTGGGAGAACGGCTGCCGCAGATCCAATGAAGGGGGGTCTTCTTTCATGGTGCGTCGGCGTCGAAATTAGCCAACCCGCGCCGCTTGTCAGCAACGCAGACGCGAGGAACGACCGCACCGCGTACAGGGACCGCGGCGGCCAGTTGACCAACGGTCTCGACAAAAGCCGAACGGGCAGACCGTGAACCAGTCTGCCCGTTGTTGAATTCGGAGCCCCCCCCTCCGAACGGAGGCGGTCAGGCGCGTGGCGGCAACAGCTTCTCCACGCGGCTTTTTGCTAGGGTCACATACTTGGGCAGGCCGCCCTCGATGGGGGCCCGAACCTCGCCTTCGATCAGCGGTTGTGCGTACTCGATGAACTTTTCGTTCGGCAGGAAGCCATCCGGGCTGATCCATTCGGTGGGGACGAAGTGCTCCACATTCGCCACCTCGGACAGCGGCTGGAGGCCGGTGGACCACTTGAGCTTCCCGTCCTCGACCGACCGGATGATTTTGACCATGTGCCCGCTTTGACCTTCGACGGCGGCTTTGACAGCCGCCTCGCCGCAGGCAAAGGCGTTTTGGACGTCCGTCAGACTGGCGCAATGCGCGGCCGCCCGTTGCGCGTAGCCCAGCAGGACGGTGCGAGTCTTGGTCTGGAGGCGCTCCTCGATCAGGTCCTTCAGTTTCCACGCCGCGCCGGCCAGCAGCGGATGGCCAAACGCATCCCGCTTGGTGGGATCCGCGCCGATCTCGTTGCCCTCGGAATCGCGAATGCCCTCGCCCACGACCATGACGCAGTACCGGTACGCGTCCACGGTGGCCTTGATCTTGGCCAGCACTTCCTCGCGGTCGTAGCGCACTTCCGGCAACAAAATGAGGTGCGGCGGGTTGGCCGGGTTGCCGCGTTTGGCCAGAACGGTGCCGGCCGCGATCCAACCGGCGCTGCGGCCCATGACTTCGATGATGCAGACCGAGCCGTCGTCCGTGGCCATGCTGCCGACGTCAATGCCTACCTCCATCACCGTGGTGGCGCAGTACTTGATCACCGAGCCGTAACCGGGGCAGCTATCGGTGAAGGGCAGGTCATTATCAATCGTCTTCGGCACGCCGATGACGCGCAGCTCATACCCACGGCGCTCGGCCTCCTGATGAATCTTGTGCGAGGTGTCCTGGGAGTCGTTCCCTCCCGCGTAGAAGAAATACCGGATGTTGTGAGCCTGGAAGACCTCGAACAGGCGGTCCATGTCCTTGAGCGCCTGATCGCGTTTCTTCTGGAGGTTGGTCTTCTTCTTTTGGTCAGTTTCCGCGGCAATCTTCTCTTCGGACACGAAACTGATCTTGTACCGGCAGGTGCCGAGCGCGGCGGCCGGGGTGTATTTCAAGCCCTCGATCGCACTGCGTTTCTCGTCGCCCAGGTCAACTAATTCCTCGTTCAGGATGCCGAGAATGCCGTTCAGGCCCCCGTAGATTTCCTCGATGCAGCCGTGTTTGCCCGCCTCGGTGATGACGCCCGCGACGCTGGCGTTGATCGCACAGGTCGGGCCACCCGACTGCGCCACCAGCAGATTTCCGTTCAGTTCAGCCATATTGAGTAGGTTGTGGGCCGCAGGCGGAGCCAGTGGAGGAGCCGACGCCCTGCCTTTTGCGCCTGACAGCCCGGTGACACTGCCAACCGTGCCGGGGGGTGTCAAAGGCGATTTCCCCGTCGCCGCTGGCGGGGGGCGAGGGAGCGACACCGCACTGGCTTTGACCGCGATTTCGTGCGACCGTTTGGCCCAGTTCCGCTGTGAGTGCCGATGCCGCCATTCCCACTGCCCCAGCCCCCCCGGCTCCGGCCCGGTGGCCCTCGGTGTTGCTCCTCATCCCCGCGTACAACGAACAGGAGCGCATCGGCACGACCCTGCGCCGTTACGCCGCCGCCTTCCGGGCCGGCTACCCGGGCCGGTTCGAAATTGTCGTGGTCGTGAACGGCTGTCGTGACCACACCCTCGCGGTGGTGCAGGAGGTCGAGGCGGAATTTCCCTCGATCCGGCACCTGGTGATCCCGGAGCGCGTGGGCAAGGGCGGCGCCCTCATTGAGGGCCTCAAGCTCGCCGGCGAGGCCGACATCATCGGCTACGCGGACGCCGACGGCGCAACGGCCCCGGAGTCCCTCCTCAGACTGGTCGAGGTGTGCCGGGAGTACGACTGCGCGGTCGGGTCGCGGCGCGTGGAAGGAGCGGTGATCCGTCTTTCGCAACCCACTCACCGCATCTTTGCGAGCAAGGTCTTCCACGCGATCGTCGAGATGCTCTTCGGCATGGGCATCAAGGACACCCAGTGCGGGGCCAAATTCCTCCGGCGGGAAGCGGCGCAGAAGGTGCAGTCTGCCCTGCACATCGCCGACATGGCGTTCGATGTGAACCTGCTGTACGCCCTCAAGCGCGCCGGCTGCACGCTGCGCGAAGCGCCGGTGGACTGGACGGACCACCTCGGTTCCAAGGTGCGGTACTTCCGCACGTCGCTGGTGATGTTCCTCTCGGTCGTGCGGTTGCGACTCGTGTACTCGCCGTTCTACCGGTGGCTGCGCCCGCTGCGCCCGCTCGAGACGTGGATTTACCTGTCCCTGCGCACCCCGCCGCCGCGGGAGATAGACCGGTAGAAGTCGGGCCGGGGGAAACTTGACGCACATCCCGCGCGCACGGATGGCGGCTTTGGCCTGGTGGGTGGGGTGGCGTTGTGAGTCTGAAGGCTGCTCGACGGGCGGGCTGGACCGGATGGGATTGATCGCGCGCTTTCCCCCACCAGCTTGTTGTTTTCGACGGTGAGGCCACCGAGCCGATGGACGCGCGCGTCAATCTCGCGCTCCCCAGCCGCGGTGTCGGCGGCCGGAACGGCCCGCTTGGTGCCCGGGAGGCGCTCCAACCGGGGCGACAGCGTGGCGGCAGATCTTGGAGCGCGCCGGTCCTCTGGCGCTTTGGGGACTGTGCCGGGCAGGTCGCCCGCCGCTGCGGGCTGTTGGCCCGGGCCAGCAAAAGGAAACCGGCAGGGGACTGCCGCAGGCCAAAGCGGTGTCGCGCCCTGTGGGCTTGCCACCGCGCTCCGGAAGCTGGCCTTCATGTCTCCCCAGCCTTCTCGGATTGTGCAACTTCTTTTCTGTAAATTCTCGGGTTGGTGGTCATGGCGTCTGGGTTACAGGTTTGAGTTGAGATAGACCTTGCCGGTCATCCACTCGTCGTCGAGCTCGGCGAGCAAAGCGCAGACGAGGTGCAGGCAGGAATGCGGGTTAGGGAAGATACTGGCTACGCGGGTGCGTCGGCGCAGCTCCCGGTTGATCCGTTCCAGGCCGTTGGTGGTGCGCAGCCGGATGCGATGGGCCGCAGGGAAGTCGAACACCGTCCCGCCCGAGCTTCGCCCCTCCGCGCAGCTTCCAGTAACGCTTCTTTAGAATCGCCGCACCCCGGACTCGCGCAATTTTACCCGGCCATCGGCCCGCACGATACACCCGCACAAATCCGTCCCGTCGGCGCACTTGCCCCGCTTTCCGCACGGCCTCAGCGATGTTATCAAACGAGGAAGCGCGCTCGCAGAGATGCGTGTGGCACTTCACCCGGACGTGTACTTGCAAATCGCGGAAGGCATCCTCCGTCAAACCAGCCTGTTTCAGGATCGAATGAGATGTCCCGGACGGCTCATCGCCCGCGTGCGTCGGTACGTAGGTCTGTCAGCCGTCCGCATGGCGCAGGACCCACTGGGAGGCGCTCTGGCGGCGCACCTCAAACTCCCGCCCGCTGCAATCGGCGCAGCACCTCGTTCGCTTTGCAGGGCTTTAGGCCTTTTTCCACCGCGGCCAGCAGCGATCCCTTCGTCAGGCCAGGACTTTCGCCGGCTGCCCGCTTTTCCCCCACCGACCAATGGATCCGGTCACGTGCTGTGGCGATCGCGCCCTCTACACGGCTTCCGTCCGTGTTGATTTCCCGCGAAGGCACCAGGACACAGAGTAGCAACTCGCCGTGTTCTCGGGCGGTTCAACTGGCTCGTTGATAACGCTGTATCGGAGGCTTGTACCCTGCACGCATTTTCGGTTTCGTCGAGACCGCCTTCATCCAGGCACCGACCATCCGCCTGCATTCCTCCACCGAACGGCAACTGAACCCGAACTGGGGGTTGCTGACCAGGCCGCGCTCCTTGCCCATGCGCGCCAGCCAGCGGTCTGGCTCAATTTTGCGGTTCGCCCTGCCGAGCAATTGCCCCTTCGTGGTGCCACGCGAGCAGGCCGCTTCCGCCTTGCGTCCCCAGCACTTCGAGTGCCGCAGCGGCCCGCCGGGGGCCGAGCACGGAACGCTGGGTCTTTGGGACGCCGTCCACGTCTTTCAGCACCTGCACGTGTCGTGATACCAATCGCCCGGCGCCTTGGGCGGTTTCTCACGGGACACCTTGATTCTGGATTCTTCCCAAAGACTTCGACCGCCTCGCGGTTTCCTTGGGCCGGAACGGCCAACGCCACTCCGCTTCAAAGGATGGGCAAACAGCCAAATATCAAACGGCACGGCGCCGACGGCTCCGGAGCAGCAAAGCCCCACCTGCCAACGACACGGACACCACGAGCGCGGACGAAGGTTCAGGGACACTCGCAACACGAAAACCGAGGCTGCCGTTCTCGAGCGTCGGGACACCGTTGAAGCGGTACGAGGAGCGCAAGC
>CALJWR010000269.1 GCA_937976685.1 uncultured Verrucomicrobiae bacterium | reverse complement strand
CGCAGCCTGGTGCTGCAGCGCTTCCTGATCCATCGCGGTCTGCCGGCGGTGCTGCGCATCGGGGTGCGCCGGGACGGCGGCCAGATCGCCGGGCACGCGTGGGTGGAGGTGGCCGGCCGAGCGGTGGGCGAGCCGGAAAACGTCGAAGCGCGCTTCGCGCCCCTGCTCGAGGGTTGAGCCGCGAGCAAAAAGACCCTAACCTTCTCCCCGGCGGCCCGCGGCTTGACGAAGTGCCAGGCGGCAGGTCACCAGGCCCCGCTCGCCGCGGGCCGTCCAGCTGGCGCAGGCCGAATCGTCGGCGTGTCATCTCGGGCAAATCGAAGCGATGATCTGATCATGATGAAGAACATTTTAGTTCCTCTTGACTTGGAGCAGTCAATTGAATTAGATTTACCTCGGCTGGCACTGTAAACGTGTTGCTCGTCGGCCGGGCATCGCCGGAGAAGCAGCTGGTGAATCGAGTGCGTGGGCGGAAAGGACAGCGATCATGGGCGAGGCGGTTTCATCACACGGGACCAGCGGGCGGGCGGCGTTGGGGCGGGCGACACCGTGGTTGGCGGGCATGCTGCTGCTGCTGGGTGCGGCGGTGGTGCAAGCTCAAACGGTGGTCTTCGACAAGGACGGGACCTTCGTTGTGCCGAGCGGCGTCACCCAGATCACCGTGCATGCGTGGGGCGGCGGCGGAGGCGGGGGTGGCCGCAGCAATGCGGGCGATGGCGGGGCCGGCGGCGGTGGGGGCGGTGCGTACGCGCGCAAGACCTTGACCGTGACGCCCGGCCAGACCTTCACGGTCACCGTCGGTGCGAGAGGCGCCGGGGGCGCCGCGGGAAACAACACCGGGACGGCCGGCGGTGACAGCTGGTTTGGCTCGACGTCGACGGTGCTGGCCAAAGGTGGCGCGGGCGGTACCGGCGGGGTGTCGGGCGCGGGTGGCGGCGGGGGGTCGGCGGCGGCCAGCGTCGGGGATGCGAAATACTCTGGAGGAGCGGGAGCGGCGGGGACTGCCAGTGCCAGCGGCGGGGGGGGCGGCGCGGCGGGCGACGCGGCGGCGGGGGGCAACGCCAGCGGCACGACCGGGGGGACCGGGGGAACCTCCGGCGGCGCCAACGGGGCGAACGGCCTGACCGCGAATGGCGCAGGGGCCAACGCCTTCGTTCCCGGTGGCGGAGGCAGCGGGGCGCGGCGTGTGAGTTCGGGCGGACCGTTCGCCGGCGGGTCGGGGGCGCGCGGTAAGGTGGTCATCACCGGCGTGACCAGTTGCTCGATCGCTTTGTCGGGTCTGTCCACGTCCATCGGCAACCCAGCCACCGACAACATGTACCGTCTTTCGGGAACCCTGACCCTCACCAACCCCCCGTCCTCCGGAACGTTGTCGGTGCGGGTGCAGGGAGGACCCAGCCGCGTCATCGCGGCTCCCTTCTCGGCCACGGAGCCTTTCACGGTGCAGGGGCTCTACGCGGACGGGGCGGGGCGGACCGTCACGGCGGTGTTCAGCGACAACCCCTTCTGTTACGCCACGGCGGGCTTCACCGCTCCCACCGGTGCGGGACTCATCTTGAACCTGGGGTATGCGATACCGCAGTTGAGCTTTAACGACTCCCCCACCAACTTCCGCGTGACGCTCGGCCTGGTCGCCCCCGGCGGTTCCCTGGGGAACATCTCGACCGGCACCTTCGACATCACTACCGTCGATGCGGGCAACCCCAGCAAACAGCTCACCGACCGTGCGGCGTTCTGTACGGAGTTGTCCCAGACGCTGGCCGCGAACACGAACTACGTCCGGCACAATGTCG
The DNA here is from genome assembly GCA_937976685.1 of uncultured Verrucomicrobiae bacterium. Classification (GTDB taxonomy): domain Bacteria; phylum Verrucomicrobiota; class Verrucomicrobiia; order Limisphaerales; family J093; genus JADJWF01. The sequence continues at coordinate 6,953 of CALJWR010000269.1, read as the reverse complement.
CGGCGCTGGAGACCGCGCCCTACACTGCCGGCGGCGGCGGACTGGGCAACGGCATTCTGATCCCCAGCGGCGGTATCGGCCCCGCCCGGGCCGGCATGCTCCGCTACCTGTTCGACCGGCACTATCGGTCGGTCAATGTGGCGGCCCCGTGGACGAACGACCTGGCGGCCGCGTTCCAGCTTGCGGTGTGGGACGTCACCCACGACCACTTCGACGCCAACAACGCCTACAACGTCGCGAGCGGCACCGCGCCGGCCTTTTATTCGACGAGCGACGTGACCGCCCGGGCGACGGCGCAGACGTGGCTGGCCGATATCAACGCTCTCTCCTGGACGAATGCGCAATGGGAAAGCTACGTGTCGACGACGTGGCACCCCGTTTACCTGCGGTCCGACACCGATCAGGACCTGGTGCTGGCCGTGCCGGTTCTCAACGCCCCGACGGAGGTGGTGATGGGGCGGGTGGAACTGGTGGCTCTGCAGGTGCTGGACTATCTGGCGGGGGTCGGGGCGCTCGACCTCGATGAACGGGGTCTGCTGGAACTGCTGCGCGCCTGGGATCCGGGCGCCGCCGCCGGCATGGCCCGGGCTGGTCGCGAGGCGCTGCTGGCGGCGCTGGCCGCCTACCTCGACCCGGATCGCGACGGTGAGGTGGTGGTCCTGCGCTGGGAAACGCTGGAGGAGCGTGGCACGGTGGGCTTTTTCGCCGAGCGCCAGGGCTCCGGTGGGTGGGTGAGGATCAACTCGGAGATGCTACCCGGCCTCATCGCCTCGCCCATGGGGGCGGAGTACTGGCTCGCCGACCCGCTCGCCCGCGCCGGAGATGGGCAGACCTACCGCCTGATCGAAGTCGAGGCGCGCGGGACGACGCGGGAGTACGGTCCCTTTCACCTGCAGGGCGGCAGCGACGGGCAGTGACGAGGAGGAGACGGAAATGCACCAGCGAATCGAGACCATGAAGAGGGTACTGCGCGCGTCGCTGCTCACCGCATCGGGGGTCGCGCTGGCGCTCGCGCCGGGCGTGGCGGGGGCGGCGTCAGTGGCTCCCACAACCCCGCACGGCGCGGTCTGGGATGCCTGGCAGCCGCTCGCCGGCGGCTTCATGGGGCGGCGGCGCGTGCCGGCGCGGATGGAGCGAGCGCCCGGCGAGCGCCGCTCGCCGCTGACTCAGGAGCGTCTCAAGCCCGGTGCGAGCGCCAAGCCGGCGGGGCAGCTTTCGGTGTGGCTTACCACCGGCGCGCCAGGACTGTACGCTGTGACGATCGACGATCTGGCATCCGCCACGGGGGTGGCCGCCGGCGGGCTGCGGGCGGCGGCGAGGAGTGGGCGCCTCAGCTTCGCCAACGCCGGCCAGAACGTGTCGTGGTTCTACGACGGCAGCGGTGACCGTCTCCTTCTCGGCGGCGAAAGCTACCAGACCTTTCACGCCGAGGGCAACGCGTATCGGTTGCAGGAGACGCCGACTCCGGATCCGTACCGCATGAGCGAGCAGCACGGGCAGAAGCAACCACCGGCCGTGGGCGTCCCCACGCCCTTCCGCGAGTCGCTGCGCTTCGAGGAAGAGACGGACATGATGTACGCCCTGTGGCTGGAGCCGACCAATGCGGATGCCCGCTACTGGTTCTGGGACTACCTGTACGGTTCGCTCCGGCCGCACATTCAGGTGCAGCTGCGAGTACCTCACCCCGCGCCGTCGGGAGCCGCGCGCCTGCGCGTGCGCCTGCACGGCTTCACCGATCTGTACCCCGGCAACGAGCACCGTGTCACGGCGGAGCTGAACGGGCGCCCGCTGGGATCGTTCGTCGAGTGGGACGGCCTGAGTGCGGCCGAGCTGGTCGCCGACTTCGACCAGGGCATCCTCGACCCGTCGGGCGACAACACGCTGACCCTGATTCATGCCTTCAGCGCCTCCCACCCGCGATCCGGACAGTTTCTCGAGGCGATCGACCTGGAGTACTCGCGCCTGCCGGTGGCGGAGAAAGGTCGCCTCTGGTTGCGCGGCGCCGGCAAGGGCACGCAGGCGGTCACCGGCTTCGGCAACCGCGAGATTCTGGTCATCGAGTCGCCGGTTCGCGGTGGAATCGTGCGTCGGGACATCCAGGTCTCGCCGCACGGTGCAGGCTGGGCGGTGAGCTTCGAGACCCGACCCGGAGCGGACTACCTCGTCGCCGACGTGAGTGGCTTTCTGTCGCCGGAGCTTGACCCGCGCCCGCAAGCTGATCTCGTCACTGCAGGCAACCGCGCCGACTATTTGATCATCGCCCCGCGAGAGTTCGCCGACGCCGCACAGGCGCTGGCGGCGCTCCGGCAGTCCAGCCACGGCGCGGTCCAGGTGGTGTGGCTCGACGATATCTACAAGGCCTTCGCGCACGGACGAGTCGACCCGTTTGCCATCGGCCGCTTCATCCATCACGCCCGGGCGCGGTGGGCGCTGGCGCCTGCGACGGTGACGATTCTGGGCAAGGGGTCGCTGGACCGCAAGAACCGCATGGGGTATGGCGATAGTTTCATACCGGTGCTAATGACCGGCAACCCCTGGGCGCTGGCCGAGTCCGACGCCCGCCTGTTGGGGTTCGCGGACGGGGTCGTTCCGTTCGCATACGGCCGTATACCCATCGTCAACGACGCCGAGGGGGTCGCCTACGTCGCCAAGTTGAAGACCGGTGGTGGTTTTGTCGAGGGTGGGGGAGAGAAGCGGGCGATGGTGGCGGCGGACAACCCCGACTCGGCTGGGAACTTCCACGAGGATGCCGAGCGTCTCGCCCAGCAGCTCGAGGCTCTCCGTTTTACGCAGGTCGATCGGCTTTTCCACCCTCGGCACGCGGTGCGATCCGCTCTGGTCAGCTCCGAGCGCTGGGAGGTGTCACTCGTCACCTTCACCGGCCACGGCTCGAACCGGCAGATCGGGAACTCGCGGGAGAACTTTTTGACCGGGGAGGATGCCGCCGCCTTGGGCAACCGCACCCATCCCGTGTTTACGGCGCTGACCTGCGCCGTCGGGTCGAGCGCTCTGCCCGGCGTGCGCTCGCTGACCGGGGAGCTGGTGCTCAACCCGTTGGGGGGAGCGAGCGCCGCTCTGGCGCCCAGCGGGCTGTCGTTGAACAGCGACGCACACGCCCTGGGCAGCGCCTTCCTCGACGAGCTCTTCGGCAAACGGAGCTCGGTGGGCGAGGCCCTCGCCGCGGCCGCCGCCCGGACACGGGGAGGGGTCGCGCCGTTCACGGCGCCCATGTACACGGTGATCGGTGATCCCGGCGTGAGGTAGTGGTGATCGCCGGCACAGGCCGAGTACCGGCGCCGCATTCGCCGGCATTCATCGTCAGCGCGGGACGGCGGCCCGAGGAGGAGCGCGGGCGGCAGGTTTGGGGGGACCATGAGGAGTGACAGGAGACGGGATTCAACGCTTGGCGGGGGCGGCGAAGTAGGGACCGAGGCTGCGGCCTCTCACCCGGGGCGCAGGCCGTACGGGCCACCGCGGCTGCTCAGCAGCGAACCGCTGGAGCTCGCCGCCGGGACCTGCTCTCCCCCGACCGAGCCGTTCGGCAAGACGCACATCCCCCCATCGACCTGCACCCAGCTGGGCTCGTGATCGGCAGCCGCACAACCGAGACTCTGCCAGCGTGGGGCAATGAGACGATTTCTCTCACCCTGCCGTCGTGCGAGGTTGCGATCGAGGGACTGAGCCCCGGTCAGCGCGAGCAAATCGCGCGTGAATACAGTGACTTCCGTACTGCGACCGGGGGCTCGGGGCGGCGCGTGGACATACGCTGCCGGGCGGGCCGATTGCCAAGACCTTCCACTCTGCCGGCCGAAGTCTTCACCGGACACGGTGAGTACGCGCCCCGGATCGCGCGATCGGGCGGGCGGGTGGAGATCGTCGGCTTCGACTCGGTAGCACAACTGGAGCGCGCCGGGCCGAATCCTGCCCGTGCCATCCTGGCGGTGGCCCGCGAGCAGGAGCTGGCGCGGGCGTTCGTGCTCGAAAACTTTCTGCGCATCGTGGCGGCCTATCGGGCGCTGGACCGCGGCGGCGTGCTGCTCCACAGCGCGGCTGTCGTCCACCGAGGGCGGGCATTCCTGTTCTGCGGGCGGGCCGACGCCGGCAAGACGACCTTGGCCCGCAAGGCGGCTGCCGCCGGGGCGCGCGTTCTCAGCGACGACATCAACCTGGTGATGCCGGCGCACGGCGGCTACCACGTGCATCGTGTGCCCTTCACCGGCGAGTTTGGACGCCAGGCGGCGGTTGCCGGCGAGGCGGCAGCCTACCCGTTGGGTGGACTGGCGCTGCTCGAAAAGGCGGTGGCGACCTCGGCCTTGCCCGTCCGTCCGGCCGCGGCGATGGCGGGTCTGCTGGGCGGGTGTCCGTTTGTCAACGGCGACCCCGAGGAGCTGACCGCGCTCATGGGCATCCTCGCCGACTTGCTTGCCGGCACGCCCGTTCTCCGGGTGGGCGTGGCGCGTGAAGACTCCTTTGCGACGATCATGACCGCAGTCGAGGAGGCACAGTCTCGTGACCCGAAATGACAGCGTTCCGATCAGGCTTTCCAACAAAATACGCTGCCGCTCGGTGGCCGGAGAGGGCGTCCTGGTTCACCTCGAGCGCGGGCAGGTGATGGTGGTGACGGAAGTCGGACTGCACGTGGTGCGGGCTCTGGAACGGGGGCCGGCGACCGTCGCCGATCTCGTCCAGGAGGTGGTGAAAAGCTTCGAAGTCGGGGTGGAGCAAGCCCGGCGGGATCTCGTGAGCTTCCTGGACCAACTCCGCGCCGAGCGGGCCATCGAAGACGCGGCGGCCGCGGTGGCGCCCACAGGGCGATAGGCGCCATGTCGAGCATGGAGGTGTGGCGGCGGGCGCGAGCGCGAAGGGCGCTGCTCGACGTCACCATCGAACTCACCTACCGCTGCAATCTGGACTGCTTTTACTGCTACAACGATCGCAGTAAGCGGGGCGAGACCCTTTCGCTGTCCCAGTACCGCACCCTGCTCGAGGACCTGGCGCGGATGCAGGCGATGTTCCTCATGCTCACCGGTGGTGAACCGATGGTCCATCCCCACTTTTTCGACATCGGGGCGACGGCGAGGAGGCTCGGCTTCGTGGTGAGGGTGCGGACCAACGGCCACACGCTCAGCCCGCGCAACGTCGCACGTCTGCTGAACGAGGTTGAGCCGTACCTGGTGGAGGTCACGCTGCACGGTGCCTCCGCCGCGGTGCATGACCGCCAGACACGAGTGGCCGGAAGCTTTGAGCGCTTGATTCGCAATCTTCGCGGCGCCGGTCGGGTCGGGTTGCGGTGCGGCTTGGTGGTGACGCCGACCGCCTGGAACGAACACGAAATCGAAGCGATGGTGGGGCTGGCCGATGAGCTTGGCATGCCTCTGCGCTTCCAGGGCCCGGTCGGTCCGCGCGACAACGGTGACCTGGCGCCGCTGGCCATCCAACCGGCGCCGGCCACGTGGACCCGCGTCGAGCAGGTGGTCGTCGACCGCCGCGAGGCGCCCGAACGGCGGCAGGGTCGGGCCGAGGTATCGGCGAATCCTACGGGCGAGGTGCCGGCGACCTGCAGCGTCGGATTGACCGGCCTCCATGTCGATCCTTTCGGAAACGTCCAGGCCTGCCTGCATTTGCAGGAAGTGGCCGGCAGTCTCCACGAGCGGTCGATCGAGGAGATCTGGAACCACTCACCGTTGTTCGTGCGAGCCCGCCAGAGAGCGGTTCAGGCGGCGGTGAAACTGGAGGGCGGCGCGCCTCGCCAACTGGGTGCTCCGGTGTTCTGCCTCGCCGTGGAGGAGAACTGCAGCAAGGGTGGTTCGCGGTGCCGATGTCACTGACTCGACCCCAGGCGGCGGCGGTGCTCGGTCCGGACGGCTGCCTGGCCACCGTGCTCGGCGAAGGCGACGGGGTGACGCTGCGGGTTGCGGGGGGGTGCATGGCGCCAGGCCTGAGCCATGGGTCCTCGGTGCGGGTGGAACGCCGGCGGCTGCTGCCCGGCGACGTGGTGGCCTATTCGTGCCCCTGGCACGGGCGGATGGTGGTTCATCGGCTGCTCGCGCCGCTGTGGCGGCCGGGCGGGTGGAAATTGATGACCATGGCCGACCAGGCGGCCCGCCCCGATGCCCTGGTGGATCCCTCGCAGGTGCTCGGGCGGGTGACCGCGATCGATGGAACGCCTTACCGCCCCGGCCTCGGGCGGCGGGTCTGCGCGGTTGTGCGCTTCGTCTGCTGGTGCATGCGCCTGGGCGTGCGCCGGCTCGTAGGTCAGGTGGTCACTTCGAGGTCATCCCCGTCGTCGACGCCGCAGGAATGTGTCGGGGCGCCGCAGCCGCCGGGCGGCCTCGGGATGGCGGTCGATGCGCAAGCCCCTGCAACCCGGCGTTAGACGTGGGGCGGTGGTCGGGATGCGAAAAGGAGAATGAAAAAGGCTACGGGCGGCCAACTTCCGGTTCGCCGTAGACCTTCTCGTCGGTGAACTCGGCGCCGGGGGCGTCGGCTTCCACGTCGCGCCCGGCCTCCCGGCGACTCAGGAATTCGCGGTAGAACTCGTGCTGGATCAATAGATTCATGATCTCGTTGGTGCCCGTCCAGATGGTGATGAGGCGGCAGTCGCGCAGCAGCCGCTCCACGGGATACACGTCGGTGTAGCCGATGCCGCCCAGGATCTGCATGGCGTGGTTGATGACCGTCCAGGCCGATTCGGTGGCGAACTTCTTGGCCTCCGACACCAGCCGACGCACGGTGCCGGGGTCCTCCCCGGCGTCCACCGCCGCCGCGGCCCCGTGGTTCAAGGCGCGGGCGGCGTCGAGCAGGGTAAGGCTTTCGGCGATCTTGAAATTCACGCCCTGGAAGCGGCGGATCTTCTCGCCGAAGGCGTGGCGGCGGTCGGCGTAGCGGGCGGCCACCTCGAGGGCGGCGCGCGCCATGCCCAGGGCACCGCCGGCGGAGGTGAGGCGCTCGGG
>CALJWR010000268.1 GCA_937976685.1 uncultured Verrucomicrobiae bacterium | reverse complement strand
CCACTTTGCCACCTGGGACGCGGCGCACTACTTGTACCTCAGCGAGGTGGGGTATCAGGCGGATGTGGTTTCCTGTGCGTTCTATCCACTGTGGCCGTTGTTGATACGGTGGGCGGCGCCCCTTGCGGGCGGGAACCACCTGATCGCCGGGCTGGTGTTGGCGAACCTCTTTTCTCTCGCCGCGTGGGGGCTCTTCCACGAGCGCGTCCAAAGGCGCTGGGGCAGCCGGGTGGCGGGGTGGTCGCTTGCGTTTTTGGTGGCCTTCCCGGGCGCGTTGTTCTTCCAGTTCCCGTACACGGAGAGCCTGTTCCTGCTGCTGGTGATGGGATTGTGGTGGGGGTTGGAGGAACGGCGCTGGGGGCTGGTGTGGGTGGCGGGTTTGCTGCTGCCGATGACGCGGGCGATCGGGGTGTTCGCGGTATTGCCTATCGCGTGGTACGCGGCGCGGGAGAGCGGGCTGTGGGAGCGGGCGGGCGAATGGGGCAGAAGGAATTGGGGAAGGCGGAACGGGAAGGCCGACACCGAGCGCATCGCAGGCGGAATGGAGAACGAGGAAGGCGGCGAGGATGCGGTGGGTTCCGGCCCGGCGGTAGGGCCGCGCTGCGGCGCGGCCGGGGCGGCGCCAGCGCAGCGGCGCCCTACCGTGAGGGGGACGCCGGGCTTGGGATTTCCCTGGCTGGTGCTGGCGGCGCCGTTGGTCGGGTGGGGGCTGTATCTGGCGCTGATGTGGCTGTGGACGGGCAATCCGTTCGAGGGCTTCGTGGCGCAGAAGCACTGGGGCGTGCATTTCATCAGCAACCTGTGGAACGTGCCGAACTTCGTATGGGTTTTCTTCCAGCCCACGCAGTGGCACGAGTTCCGGGGGTCGCTGCTGGACCGGGCGGTGTTCGTGGTGCTGCTGTACACGGTGCCGGTGCTCTGGCGGCTGGACAAGGGGTTGCTGGTGTGGACGTACTGGCTGGGGGTGCTGCCAGCGATGAGCGGCACGTTCACGAGTTACACACGGTTTGCGTCGTGCGCCTTTCCGGTGTTCTTCGCGCTGGCGGCGTACTTCAACGCCGGCCGGCTCCGGGAGGTTCGGCAGTCGCCCGCGGTTCTCGCCCACGCCACCCAGCCCTCGGCGTGGCGGAAGGCGGGCAAGTGGGGGTTGTTCGCGGGGTTTGTGGTGCTGCACGTCGTGCTGGTCTGGCGCCACGTCAATTTCAACTGGACGGGATGAAGCACGTCGGCAGAATGACTTGAACATGAACCAGCCCAAGCCAACCCAGTATCCAGCAGGATCCTCATCCACCCTGGCACGACAGACGACCGTGGCGCTAGGGTGCGCTTGTCCGGCGGCCTGGGTGGGCCGTGCGGCGGCACCGGACAGTGGACAGGCGGATGTCGCGGTCACGTATTCCGTGAGCGGCGTGGTGACAGTGGCGGGTCGTCCGCTCACTGGTGGCGGTCGGGAGTCACGGTTTGCCGTGGCTGTCAGCAACCAGTGCTGGCTGATCACGCTGGAACGCATCCGCAGGCCGGTGGAGGGAACGAACTTCGCCGCCTGGCCGGACCGGTGGGTGGCTGCGTTTGATGGGGACCACAGCTACAAGGTGGAGGTTTGGGGCCGACTGGACGCTCCCATCCTCACGGGCAACGCGTTGCGTCACGCGGGCAACGAACCGGTTCAAGCCATGCCTGAGTTGTATGTCATCTGGTATGCCTATGCGAGCCACGCCTATTGGCGAACCCTGACGAATCAACTGGCGCATCCGTTGCAGCATGGCGGCACGTACGAGGAGTATGCCGCTGGCACTTACCGCGCCCCGGCGCGCTGGCGGCTGGAGGCGCGCCCGCCGGGGCTGCCGGCGTGGGTGGCGTTTGGCACAGAAGCCGCACGGTTTCAGACCCTGGCCCAAGGCGACGCCGAACCGTTGGCAGGCCACGAACTGACGGTGACCGGTTGGACCAATGTCGGCCCGTGGCAGGTGCCCGTCCGGGTTGAAGCGCAGTTCTTCCTGAGCCTGGCCGGACCCAGCCCGTGGCAGACGATCCGGGTGGAAACCGAGGCGTTTGGTGAAACGGCGCCCGCCGTCAGTTTCGTGCCGCCCTTGGGCGGCGATTTCCACGTCTCGGATTCCAGGATGTGGGATCCGCACCGGCCGATTTCGGTCGTGATTCGGAGCAACGCATGGCCGGTGATCGAGGACTTCATCCGCTTGCGCGCTTCGCGACTGGCGGTCCGTGGCTCGCTGGAGGCGAAGCGGACGGCGTTCACCCTGCTTTTAGCGGCGATACTGATCCTGCCGCTCGTGTTTTTGGGGGTGGTCCGCAGGTTAACCCCACGACCTTCGTGAATTATGTTCGAGCCAGTCAACAAGGTGAGACTGCGGCCGTACGAGACCATCGGGTACGGCCTTCCCGGCTGCCCTGGTAGTGCCGGTCTCGGTGGGACGGCAACGTGGTTTCCCCGAGGACCGGAGGTAACGATGCGGGGAAGCCAGCCATCCACGCGGGGGCGCGCCGCGGCGTTCACCCTCATCGAACTGCTGGTGGTCATCGCGGTCATCGGCATTCTGGCGGGGCTGTTGTTGCCGGCGTTGTCGGCGGCCAAGGCGCGCGCCCACACCACGCGGTGCGCGGGGAACCTCAAGCAATTCGGCGTGGCGCTGCTGCTGTACGCCCAGGACCACGACGACCGCCTGCCCCCGAACGCCGACGGTCGCCACGAAGCCCTCGGCGCCAAGTGGGTCGAAGGCTGGCTGGGGCTGCCGGGGCCGGATTGCACGAACACCACTTTCCTCCGCGAGAGCCTGATCACGCCGCACCTCGGAACCGACCCGGCGCTCTGGAAATGTCCTGCGGCCCGGCCGGTGAGGTTGGGCGGTGTCTCCCAGCCCCGCGTGCGGACGGTGTCCTTGAACTGCTTCCTCGGCTCGCCGGTGGACAGCCCGAAGGCCACCACCTACCGGCGGTTGAGCGATCTGGCCCGGCCCGGTCCCAGCGCGACATTCACGTTCATCGAGGAGCGGGAGGAAACGATCAACGACGGCAGCTTTGCGTTGCAGTGGGACTTTTCGATCAAGGAACCCTCCGCGTGGACCTTGCGAGACAAGCCCGGGACGCGGCACCGGCAGGGAGCCAACCTCGTTTTTGCCGATGGCCACCTCGAATACCAGCGGTGGCGCGACCGCCGGACACTCCAGCCACCCCGCGACGACGCGCTAATGCCGGCCAATGGGGACATCCGGTGGCTGCAGGAACGGGCCACCTGGCGGCCGGATGACTGAGACCGGGCTCGAACTGGCCGGGCAGTTCGGCGGATTCCTCGTGGTGGGGGCGTTGACCACGGCGTTGGATTTCCTCGTGTACAATCTGCTGACCCGCCGCCCGCCCGGGTGGTCCCGGGTGATGGCCAGCCTCGTCTCCTGCACGGTGGCGATGGCCTTCAGCTTCACGGTGAACTGGCACTTCGTCTTCCACCCGGCGGGTCGGGAGTGGCTGGGTCGAGCGGGCAAGTTCCTCCTCGTGACCGCCACTTCGTCGTACCTGTTGCAGAGCGCGGTGATCCACTTCCTGAGCCGGACGTGGCTCGGTCCAGTGCGCCTGGCCACGGCGCTGGCCGGTGGGTGGGCGCCGACCCGTTCGCTCTCGGCCGACGCGGTGGCGCGCAACACCGTCAAGGCGACGGCGGTCGGCGTGGGGCTGCTGTGGAACTTCGCGTGGTACCGCGGGTGGGTGTACGCCTGAAGCTCGAGGAACCAGGAACGCGGTGGCCGTAACGGTGAGACGCCGCGGCTCGGTCTGCCTGAAACGTTCTCGGGCCGCCCGAAAGGGGGCCGGCCGGCGAGCGCTGCCGCTGCGGTCGCGGGAAAGCCACCCAGCGACCCAGGCTTTTTCCTTGTTTCACCGGCGGCAATGCAAATCCTCACTTCCATGCTGAAACGGATTCTCCTCCTGCTTACGACGGTGGCGTTCTGGGCCTCACCGAACGGTCTGGGGGTTGAGGCGCGGCTGCTCCGGTTTCCGGCCATTCACGGCGATCAAATCGTGTTTGGCTATGCCGGCGACTTGTACACGGTGTCCGCGCGGGGCGGAGTGGCGCGGCGGCTGACGTCGGACCCCAACGGCTACGAGGCGTTTCCGCGCTTTTCACCGGACGGCCGGCACATTGCCTTCACCGCCCAGTACGACGGCAACACGGAGGTCTATGTCATGCCGGCCGAGGGTGGGGTGCCCCGGCGGCTGACGTACACAGCGACGCTGGAGCGCGACGAGATCTCCGACCGCATGGGGCCAAACAACATCGTGCTGACGTGGCGGGACAACGAAACCATCGTCTATCGCTCGCGGCGAACCCAGTGGAATGCGTTCAAGGGCGAGCTGACGCTGGCGAAGCTCACGGGCGGCGTGCCCGAGGTGCTGCCTTTGCCGCGGGGCGGCTGGTGCAGCTTCTCGCCGGATGGCCGGCAACTGGCCTACAACCGCGTCTTCCGCGAGTTCCGCACCTGGAAGCGCTACCGCGGCGGCCAGGCCGACGACATCTGGCTCTACGACTTTGAGACCAAACAGACCACCCGCCTGACCGACGACCCGGCGCAGGACCTCTTTCCGATGTGGCGTGGGGACCGCATTTACTTCGTCTCCGAGCGCGATCAGAACCGGCAGGCGAACCTGTTTGTCACCGACCTCAAGACACGGGAAACGCGGCCGTTAACGCACTTCACCGAGTTCGCGGTCAAGTTCCCGTCGCTCGGCGACACGGCGATTGTCTTCGAAAACGGCGGCTTCCTCTATCGCTTCGATCTGGTCACCGAAAAGGCCGAGTCCGTGTCCGTCCAGATTCAGGAAGACCTCGCGATCGGTCGCGACGGTTGGCGGGACGTGAGCAAGGAGACCACGAGCTTCGCGGTCGCGCCCGATGGTGCGCGGGCGGTGATCGGGGCGCGCGGCGATGTCTTCACCGTGCCGGCCAAGCACGGCCCCACGCGCAATCTCACGCAGACCCCCGGCGTCCACGAACGCGATGCAGTGTGGTCGCCCGACGGCCGGTGGATCGCCTGCCTGAGCGACCAGAGCGGCGAGGATGAAGTCTGGATTCGGCCGCAGGACGGCAGCGGGGAGGCGCGGCAGTTGACGACAGGTGCCGACACCTACAAGTACGCCCCGGCGTGGTCGCCGGATTCCCGGCGCATTGCCTGGACCGACAAAAGGAACCGGCTCCAGTTCGTGGACGTGGAAAGCAAGGCCGTCACCCGCGTGGCCCAGTCCGAAGCGTGGGAAATCCGGGACTTTACCTGGGCGCCGGACAGCCAGTGGCTGGCCTACACCCTGCCCGAGCCGCGCCGGTTCCCGAACATCTACCTCTACAGCCTCGCCGAACAGAGAACCATCCAGGTCACCGACGGGTGGTTCGACGTGGGCCAGCCCGAGTTCAGCAGCGACGGCAAGTGCCTGTTCTTTGTGTCGGACCGCACCTTCAATCCCACCTACGGCGCCACCGAGTGGAACCACATCTATCAGGACATGGAGCGCATCTATCTCGTCACGCTGGCCGCTGACACGCCGTCGCCGTTCGCGCCGAAATCTGACGAGGTCAAGCCCAAGGACGAGAAGATTGCGCCAACGAGCGAAAAGCCCAAGGACTTGCCGTCCGATGTGAGGCACGAGGCCAAAGCAGACAGCAGCGCCGGCTCCTCGGAGAACGACGCCAAAGACGCCGCCAAAGAAAAAGAGCCGGCGAAGAAGGATGAAAAGAAGGTGGTGGTGAAGGTGGATGCCGAAGGACTGCAGCAACGGATTGCCGTTCTGCCGCCGGCAGCGTCGAGCTACGGCAGGCTGACCTCGGTGGGCGACAAGCTCTACTACGTGAGGAAGGGCAAACTGAACGTCTTCGAGTTTGGCAAGGACAAGGAAACCGAGCTGGGCGACATCGCCGGCTATCGGGTCTCCGCGGATCAAAAGAAGATGCTGGTCAAGGTCGGCAACGACTTCGCTATCCTCGACTTGCCCACCGCCAAGCTGGACCTCGCAGACAAGAAGCTGAACCTCGCCGACCTCAAGGTGGTCCTCGACCGCCCGGTGGAGTGGCGCCAGATCTTCAACGAATGCTGGCGGCAGATGCGGGACTTCTTCTACGCCCCAAACCTTCACGGGGTGGACTGGCCGGCCATCCGCCTGCGTTACGAGCCGCTGTTGGCCCATGTACGTCACCGTGCCGACCTGACGTATGTCATTGGCGAGATGATCGGCGAATTGAACGCCGGCCACGCCTACGTGGGCGGAGGCGACCACCCGAAGCCGGCGCGGATCGCGCAGGGCTTGCTGGGGGCCCGGATTTCCCGGGACGCGAGCGGCTACTACCGCATTGACCGCATTCTGCGCGGCCAGAACTGGGACCCGAAGTCCCGCAGCCCGCTCACCGAAATCGGCGTCAACGTCCGGGCCGGCGAGTTCATCACCGCCGTCAACGGCCGGTCCACCCGGGAAATGCCCGACCTGTTCGCCGCGCTGGTGGGCACCGCCGGCAAGCAGGTCCGCCTCAAGGTCAACTCCGAACCCAAGGAGGAGGGCGCCCGCGAGGTCACGGTCATCCCCACCGACAACGAGCAGCCGCTGTACTACCTCAACTGGGTGCTCGACAACCTCGAGACGGTCGAAAAGGCCACCGATGGCCGCGTGGGCTACGTCCACATCCCGGACATGGGCGTGCCCGGGCTGAACGAATTCGCCAAGTTCTACTATCCGCAGTTGCACAAGGAGGCGCTCATCGTGGACGTGCGCGGCAATGGCGGCGGCAACGTCTCACCGATGATCGCCGAGCGCCTGCGCCGCGAACCGGTGTTCTGGACCATTGCCCGCAACGGGGCGGTCAACGTGGATCCCACGGGACAGGTGCTGGGGCCGAAGGTGTTGCTGATAGATCAACATTCGGCCAGCGATGGGGACATCATCGGCTACCGCTTCCGCAAACACCGTCTGGGCCCGATCATCGGTCAGCGTTCCTGGGGTGGCGTGGTGGGGATTCGCGGCACGCTCCCGCTGCTGGACGGCGGCTACCTGAACCGCCCCGAGTTCAGCCGCTTCGACCTCGAGGCCCGCGAGTGGATCATGGAGGGGGTGGGCGTCGAGCCGGACATCGAGGTGGACAACGACCCCGCGCGCGAGTTTGCCGGGATGGACGACCAGTTGAACCGGGCGATCGAGGAAATCAAAAAGGCGATGGCGGCCGACCCCGTGCGAGTCCCCGCTCCGCCACCGTACCCGGTGAAGGTGCCTTGAGAGCGGCCCGTTTCGGGACAGGTTTCCCCGATGCACGTGATCGTGGATCTCATGCTGATTCCGCTCGGGACGGGCGTCTCGCTGTCTCCTTACGTCGCTGCGTGCGAGCGGACGCTAACGGCGGCCGGCCTGAAGCCGGTCCTGCACGCGAACGGGACCAACGTCGAGGGCGACTGGGACGTGGTGTTTGCCGCGATCCGGCGTTGCCACGAGGTGGTTCACGAGATGGGCGCACCGCGCATCAGTGCCCTCATCAAGGTCGGCACCCGCACCGACCGGTCCCAGACGATGCAGGACAAAGTGGCCAGCGTCTTGAAACAGCTCGCGGCGGAATCGTGAGGTTGGGGCGACCGGGCCGGCGGAGTTCAGTCGGTGCCGGCCGGCGGCCGCCGGTCACTCGAGTTCCACCCGGCGGCGGGCGGATTTCTTCGCGGCGTGATGGGCTTTGTCCGCGAGGATGCGGCGTTTGGCCGCCGCGCTGCGGCCGCGTTTTTCCCGGCGCAGTTTTTCGAGCCGAGCCCGCTCGGCCGCGGCTTGCGCCGCCCGCCGGGCTTCCAGCTTCTCCGCGAGCATTTCGCGCGCGCGGACGCGATTCCACCCCTGCTGCCGGGCTTCCTGGCACTTGACCCGCAGACCGGACGGCCGGTGCAGCAAGTGAACACAGGTGGATGTCTTGTTCACGTTCTGGCCGCCGTGACCGCCGGACCGGACAAAGCTTTCTTCAAGGTCCGCTTCCTGGATGCCGAGCGCGGCCAGGCGAGCCGCCAGCGCCGCCGGCACCACCGGACTTGAAGCAGACGGGAAGTTGGCCGGCGATTCTGGCATGGGAGCGCGGTTCGCGATCCTCGCGTGCGCCACCGGCTGGCTCAGTAGCCGCCGGATCCGATCGCGCCGCTTCGGGTTTCGGCAGCAACTCCGGCGGCTTCGGCCGCAGCGCGCCGGCGATAGTCGTCGAGCATCGCCGCCGTGGCGGTTGCCCCGCAGCGTGAAGCGCCGAGGTCGCGGACCCGGATCAGCCCATCTAGATCGCGCACACCGCCGGCCGCCTTCACCTGGACGCGCGGCGAGCAACACGCCCGCATCAGGGCAAGATCGTGCTCGGTGGCGCCGCGATAGTTGTAGCCGCCGTCAGGCTGCTTCACGAAACCGTAACCGGTCGAGGTTTTCACCCAATCCGCGCCGGCGCGCTCGCAGATCTGGCAGAGCTTGCGTTTGAAGTCGTCACTGCCGAGGCCGGCGCCGCCCTGCGTGAGGTAGTCGTTTTCGAAGATGACCTTGACCTTCGCGCCGTGGCGGTGGGCTTCGTCGCAGACGGCCCGGATGTCGCGTTCGACGTAATCCCAGTCACCGGAAAGCGCCTTGCCGACGTTGATGACCATGTCTATCTCGACGGCGCCGTCGCGGCAGGCCAGTTCCGTTTCGTAGCGCTTGGCCTCGGTGCAGGCATTGCCGTGGGGAAAGCCGATCACGCAACCCACGAGGACCCCGGTGCCTTGGAGCAGCTCCGCGGCGCGCCGGACGGCGTAGGGTTTGATGCAGACCGAGGCGACGCCGTACTTCGCCGCCAGCCGGCAGCCCGCCTCCAGCTCCGCATCCGTCAGCGTTGGATGCAGGAGCGAGTGATCAATCATCTTCGCCAGTTCTTCGTAGGAGTATTTCATGGAGCAGGATTCCGCGGGCCACGTTCAGCGCAGGCCCAGGGATTTCACCGCCAGTTCGGCGAGATTGGTAATCTGGTTGGGCATCACGCCCAGCCAGAGAATCGCGACCATGGCGAGATAGAGCGCCACTTGCAGGGGCCATTCAACGCGGATGGGACCCGCGGGCTGCTCACCGGGCGCGCCCCAATACACGGCGCGCACGACGCCGAAATAGTAGTAGAGCGAGATCACCACGCCGACGATCGCGATGCCCAGCAACCAGTAGAAGCCTGGATGTTCGGCCCCCGCCGCGAGAGCGGCCTTGAGCACAAGAAACTTGCCGAAGAAGCCGGCGAGCGGCGGGATTCCCGCCAGCGACACCATCGCAAAGGTCAGCCCTGCCGCCAGCAAGGGTGACCGTTGGTGCAGCCCGGCAAGACCGTCGAAGTCGTCGCGCCCGGTGTGCTGGAGCACCACGGCGATGACGATGAACGCGGCGAGCACGGTGTACAGATACCCGGCAAGGTAGTAGAGCGCTGCCGTCGCCCCGGCGGCGCTCAGGGTCGCGACGCCGATCAGCAGATAGCCGGCGTTGGCGATGCTCGAGTAGCCGAGGAGGCGTTTCAGGCTGCGTTGCGGAATCGCGCAGAGGACTCCGTAGGCGATGCTCAGGCCGGCTATTCCCATGAGGAGGTGCAGCCATCGGGTCTCGAGAACGGGCAAGGTCTGGTGCAGGACGCGCAGGAGGAGTACAAAGCCCGCGGCCTTCGAGCCAACCGCCAGAAAGGCGGTCGTGGAAGGCGGGGCCCCCTGATAGACGTCCGGCGCCCAGATCTGAAATGGCACCGCTGCCATTTTGAAGCCCAGCCCCACGAAGAGAAACAAGGCTCCCAGCCACAGAATCCGGCTTTCCATGACGGCTGCGGGCAGGCTGGCAAGCTGGCGAAAATCGAGGGTGCCGGTTGCGCCGTAAATCAGCGCGATGCCATAGACGAGGAAGGCGGAGGAAAGCGCGCCGATGATGAGGTATTTGATGGCCGCCTCGAGCGAGGCGAGCCGGCGACGCTGGAAACCGACCAGCACGTAAAAGGTCACCGTCACCAATTCGAGCGATACGAACAGCAGGGCGAGGTTGGCCGCCGAAGCGCAAAACATCATGCCTGCGAGCGCGAAGAGGCTGAGGGAAAGATACTCGCCCTGGCCGCCCTCCTCCGCGTTGCTGGTGCCCACCGAAAGCAGCAGGACGAACATCCCCGCAATCAGGAAGAACCGCTTGAAGTAGAGCGCAAACTCGTCCAGCGCGTACATGCCGCCGAAGGCGTACTGCGTCCCGTCCGGCAGGTAGGCGAAACTCGCGCTGAAGATCACGCCCAGGGTGGCGATGGCGCCAAAGCCGAGCAGCCGGCGCTGATCCGGAGTGATCCAGAGGTCGAGAAGCAACACGGCCAGGCCGGTGACCAGGACCGCCACTTCGAGGCCCATCAGCACGACATCATTCATGCCCGGTCACCTTCCTTCCTCCGGCCAACCAGTGACCCGGCACCTCCGGTTCACCGGGAGAATCCGCCAGCATCGGCCCGTTCACCGCCTGCACGATGCGCGAGGCGTTCGGCTGAATGCGTTTGGTCAGCAGACCGGGGAAGCAGCCGAAAACGACCAGTCCCGCCAGGAGCAGCGCGTAGGGCAGTTTGTGCCATGCGTGAGGCGCGTCGGGCACGCCGGCCCATCGCTCCGGCAGGTGGCCGTGGAGGATTTGGCGAATGGCGCGCAACATGTACACGCCGCCGATCACCAGGCCCGCCCACGCGGCCAGAATGACCAACCACCGGCCCGCCGTGACCGCGCCGAACAACACCAGCGCTTCGCCGGGAAAATTCGCGAAGCCCGGCAGACCGCAGCCGGCGAGCAGCGCCATGGCGAGCACGGTGCCGATGAAGGGCAGGCGCTTGAGCAACCCGCCCATCTGAGCCATCTCGAGGGTGCCCAGCCGTTGATGGAGGTAGCCGCTCAGGGCGAAGCTCAACGCCGCGAGGAAGCCGTGCGCCACCATGACCAGCACGGCGCCCGTGACGCCCACCAGGCTCAGGCTGGCGATGCCGAGGAACACAAAGCCCATGTGTGCCACGCTCGAGTTGCCCAGCAGCAGGTTAAGGTCGCGCTGTCGCATCGCCACGAGGCCGCAATAGACCAGGTTGCCGAGGCAGAGGAGCGCCAGCACCGGGAGCCAGCTTTCGGCGCCGGCGGGCAGCAGGGGGACGGCTACTCGCAGGAGTCCGTAGAGGCCGAACTTCTTGATGACGCCCGCGTGCATCATGGCCGTGGCGGTGGGAGCGGCCGCGTAGCCCAGCGGTGCCCAAGTGTGAAACGGCCAGAGCGACACCAGGACCCCAAACCCGAACATCAGCAGCGGAAAGATCGCCTGCTGCGCCCCGGGCGACAGGGGATTTGCCGACAGCCGCCGGGTGAGCTCGACGATGTTGAACGTCTGTCCGCCGGCCTGGAGGTAAAGCGCGAGGAGGCCGATCAACGAGAGCAGCGCGCCGAGGCTGAGATAGAGCGTGATTTTGAAGGTCGCGTAGTTCTTGCGTTCCCCCCGGCCCCAGACGCCGATCATGATGAACGTCGGCACCAAAGCGAGCTCGTGGAAGAAGTAGAAGAAGAACAGGTCGTACGAGGCAAAGGCCCCGAGGATGCTGCCGGCCATCAGGAGCAGCAGCAGGTAGAACTCCTTCTCGCGATTGGTGATCTCGCGCGAGACGCAAGCCGCCGCGAAGGCCACCACCGAACCCATCAGGATCAGCCCGATGTTCAGCCCATCCACTCCGACGTGGTAGGTGATGCCGAGCGAATAGACCCACGGAATGAATTCCTCGTATTGCACCCCGTCGTGGCCCGAAGCCATGCCAAGGAAGAGGCGCGCCGCCGCGAGGGCCGGAAGGAAGGTGGCCCCCAGGGCAATCAGGCGGAAAAGGACCTTGAAGTTGCGAGGGATCGCTGCGATCAGCAGCGCCGCCAGCAGCGGGCAAAAGATGATGAAGGAAAGGGAGGCCATGACTCAGCGCGCCAGAGCGAAGTACAGCAGCAGCGCCACCCCCGCAGCGAACAGGAACGAGTAGGTTTGAAGGTTGCCGGTTTGCACCAGCCGCAACAGGCGGCCGGTCAGTTCCACCGAGCCTTGGACGCCTTTCACCACCAGGCCCGCCACGACCCAGCGATCCACGAAGTCCGCCACGGCGGCGAGCGCGTCCTGCGTCCAGCGGATCAGCCCGGCGTAGAGTTCCTCAAAATAGAACCGATTTCGCAGCCACCGCGCCACGAGGCCGAGCCGGGAGGGCAGGGGATCGGTCACCGCGTTCCGGTAGAGCGCGAACGCGAGCGCAAACCCCGCCGCGGTGGCAATCAGGCCGCTCAACGCGGCCCCCGGCGCGTGGGTGAATGGCTCGATCAGCGTCGCAAGAAAACCGTGTTCGACCGGGCGGGTGCCGTATTGCTGGCCGAAGTACTCGTTGATACCCCAGAAACCGGCGAGCACCGATGGCACGGCGAGGACCACCAGCGGCGCCGTCATGACCGGCGGCGACTCGTGGGCGCGATCCGGCGCCTGCGACTTCGCAGGGCCGATGAACGCGACGAACACGAGCCGGAACATGTAGAAAGCCGTCAGGCCCGCGACCAACACCGCCAGGGCGAAGAGGGCCACGTTGCCGTGCTGCGCCAGCGCGAGGATGCCGTCCTTGCTGAAGAAGCCGCTCAAGGGGGGCACGCCGCAGAGCGCGAGCGTGCCAACCAGGAAGGTCCAAAAAGTGAGCGGCAGACGACGAACGAGCCCTCCCATCCGCCAGATGTTCTGTTCGTGATGCAACGCATGGATGACCGAACCCGCGCCGAGGAACAGCAGGGCCTTGAAGAAGGCGTGCGTGGTCAGGTGATACATCGCGGGGCTGGGATTGTCGGCGGAACCGCTGAGACCGACGGCCATCACCATGTAGCCGAGCTGGGACAACGTCGAGTAGGCGAGGATGCGTTTGATGTCGTCTTGCTGCACCGCCATCAGGGCGGCCAGCAGGGCAGTGAGGCCGCCGGTCCAGGCGATCACGACGAGCGCGTGGGAACCGGGCACATCGAGCAGGAAGAACAGCCGGCACAGCAGGTACACGCCAGCAGCCACCATGGTCGCGGCGTGGATGAGAGCGCTGACCGGCGTCGGGCCTTCCATGGCGTCCGGCAACCAGACGTGTAGCGGGAACTGGGCGGACTTGCCCACCGCGCCGCAGAACAACAACACACCGGCCGCGGTGGCCAGTGCTCCCAGCGCGTTGGGGTCGGTGAGCAGCTTGGTTTTCAACGCGCCGATGTCTAGGGTGCCCAGGAGCGCCCACACTAGGATGATGCCGAGCAGGAAACCGAAGTCGCCCAAACGGTTGGTGAGAAAGGCCTTTTTTGCCGCGTCCGCCGCTGCTTCCTTCTCGTACCAGAAGCCGATCAACAGATAGCTGGACACGCCCACCAACTCCCAGAAGATGAACAGCATCAGTAAGTTGTCGGCGAGCACGATGCCCAGCATCGAGAACATGAAAAGACTCAGTCCGGCGAAGTACCGCCCCATGCCGGGGTCATGGCGCATGTAGCCGTAGGAGTACACGTGGATCGCGCTCGCCACCCCCGTGACCACGAGCAACATCAGGCGGCTCAACGGATCGAGCCGCAGGGCGATGTCAGCGATGAACGAGGTCGCGCCGTCGCTCAGGGAAATCCAGTTGAACTGGGTGACGCCGCTGGCGTCGCGGCCAAACAAGACTGCGCTGAGAACGAAGGCCAGGACACAAGCGCCGATCGAGAGCCGCGCGGCCACCCCGCCCTTCCGGAGCGAAGTCAGGGTGATCGCGACGGCCGAGGC
The DNA here is from genome assembly GCA_937976685.1 of uncultured Verrucomicrobiae bacterium. Lineage (GTDB taxonomy): Bacteria > Verrucomicrobiota > Verrucomicrobiia > Limisphaerales > J093 > JADJWF01. The sequence goes on along the minus strand of CALJWR010000268.1, from coordinate 16,266 downwards.
GAGCGGCAGCAACAGAATGAACCAGGGCAGGTAGTACTCCATGGCCTAGAGCTTCATGGTCGCCAGGTCTTCGACGTGCGCCGACTGGCGTTGGCGGTACAGCGCCACGATCAGCGCCAGACCGACCGCGACCTCGGCGGCGGCCACCGTGATGATGAAGAAGACCATCACCTGACCGTTCAGGTTGTTGTTGAAGCGGGAGAAGGCCACCAGCGCGAGATTGGCCGCGTTCAGCATCATTTCCACTGACATGTAGATCACGAGCAGGTTGCGCCGAATGATGACGCCCAGCAGCCCGAGCGCGAACAGGAGGAGGCTGACAACCAGATAGTGTTCGAGACCGGGAGTCATGAGCGGATGTCGGTGGGGAAACCGCGTTCGCGAGTCTGGTGTGTCCGGTCGGAGGCGGTTGCTCCGCGCCGGACCCCGAGGTTCAAGGGGACTGCAGGGGCGGGTCTCGATTGTCGGCTGCCGGAGCTCATTTTGCCTCCTTCCGGCTCAGGAGAATCACGCCCACCATCGCCACCAGCAGGAGCACCGAGAGGATTTCGAAGGGCAGCAGGTACTCCGTGAACAGCAGTTTGCCGAGCGCGCGGGGGCTGCCCTCCACCATGGGCGGAGCGGCGGTTCCCAGCGGCGATTCTCGCACCGCTGCGCGGGCCAGGAGGGCGATGACCACCACGGCCAGCCCGCCGCCGGCCAGCGCCAGCTTCTTGAACGAACGGCGTTCCTCGGCTTGAAGATCCAGCAACATGATCACGAACAGGAACAGCACCATCACGGCTCCGGCATAGACGAGAATCTGGACCGCCGCGAGGAAGAAGGCGTGCAGCAACACGAACAATCCCGCCAGCGACACGATGGTCAGCACGAGGAACATTGCGCTGGTGACGGGATTGCGCGAAACAGGATTGGCAATCACCAGGAAGCCGCACAGCAGCGTGGCGGCGGCGAAGAGGTAGAAGAAAACGGCTTCCATGAACGTTGGGGACACCGGATCAGGTCTTCACCGGAAAGACTTCCTGTTCTCGCGCCTCTTCAAGCTTGAAGGTCCACTTTTGGATGCGCCCTTGATGGCTGCCCCCCAGCGCCAGCAGTTTCTCCTTGTTGTAGATCATCTCTTCCCGGCGGGTGCCCGTGAGCGAGTAGTCCTTCATGAGAAAGATCGCCTCCTCGGGGCACACTTCCTGGCAAAAACCGCAAAAGATGCACCGCAGCATGTTGATCTCGAACTCCAGCGGCATCTTCTCCGCGTTCGGACGGTCGGCGGGCGGACCGTCCGGCCCGGGCGGGACGATCCTGATGGCCTTGGGCGGGCAGACAAACTCGCAGAGCTGGCAGGAGACGCACTTGGTGTGGCCCTCGGTGTCCCGGACCAGATATGGTGCGCCGCGGTACCCCTCGGGGACCACCCAGCGTTGCTCGGGGTATTGCATGGTCACCTTGCGGCGAAGGAAATGCCGCAGGGTTACCTTGATGCCGTTCCAGATGGCCGGCAGGTAGAGGCGTTCGGTCCAGCTCAGCTCGGGGCGTTTGACAATCATGCGGTTCCTCGTTGGCGGTCACGCGCGCAGCCAGAGCCACGCCGCGGTCACGACGATGTTCGCCAGGGCGACCGGCAGCATCCGTTTCCAGCCCAAATCCATCAATTGGTCGTAGCGAAAGCGCGGCCACATCCAGCGCACCCAGATGAAGATCACCAGCATGACCAGCACTTTGGCGACGAAAATGCCGATGTGGAGCAAGCCGCCGAACAAAGTGGTCGCCGGCGCGTCCAGGCCGAACAAGGGGAGCGTCCAGCCTCCGAAGAACAGCGTCACCATCATCGCCGAGGCGGCAATCATGTTCGCGTACTCGCCCATGAAAAAGAGCGCGAATTTGATCGAGCTGTATTCGATGTTGTAGCCCCCCGCCAGTTCCTGCTCCGCCTCGGGCAGATCGAACGGCAGCCGGTTGGTTTCCGCAAAGGCGGCGACCAGGAAGATGGCGAAGGACAGCGTCAGCATCGGGCTTTGAAACACGGTCCAGTTGGGCAGGACCGGGAGCCACGCCACCGTGCCCGCCTGCGATCCCACGACGCGGCTGAGATTCAGATCGCCTACCATCAGGAACACCGGGATCACGGACATGCCCATGGCGATCTCGTAGGAGATCATCTGGGCACTGGCTCGAATGCCGCCCATGAAGGGGTATTTGGAATTCGCCGCGTAGCCTGCCAGCACGATGCCGTACACGCCCAGCGAGACGATGCCGAAGGTATAAAGGACGCCTACATTCAGGTCGGCGATGACCATTTTCTGCTGGCCCAGTTGCGAGCCGAACGGGATTACGGCGATGGTCAACAGCGCCGGAATCATGACGATCGCGGGCGCCAGCCAGAAGTACACTTTCCGCACGTGGTCCGGCGTGAAGTCTTCTTTGAAGAACGCCTTCACGGCGTCCGAAATTGGCTGCCAGATACCGAACGGGCCGGCGCGATTGGGGCCGATGCGGTCCTGCATGGCCGCGCAGATCTTGCGTTCCGCCAGCACCGTGTAGGCCACCAGCCCCAGCAGGATCATCGCCACGGGGACGACCTTGGCCGCGCTGAGCAGCACGAACTGCGAGGTTGGATCGAGTTGGTTGAACCAGGCCATGAAACGCCACCTTCAGGTTGCCACGCTACGCCCCAAATCGCCTAGCGCCGCCCAAGTCAGTCCGGCGAACGCCGGCACGCTGGAAGCCATGTGGTTGAACAGGCCCTCGATGCTCGTCGGCCACTTCTGGCCGGTCACCGCGGTCACCAGGTCCGCGAGGAACTCAGCCTCTGGCCGAGCGTCGCCGGGCGGTTCGACCGCTTTTGGAAAGCGTTGAACCCGGCCCTGAAAGTTTGTGAAGGAGCCGCGCTTCTCTGCCGCGGCACACCCGGGCAGGAGGAAATGGGCCGCCGCCGTGGTCGGATTGGGCAGAACGTCGCTGACGACCAACGTCTCCAGCCGGGCCAACAGATCGGCATTCACCCCCCGCGAGGTCACGTCTTCGCCAAAAACCAGGAGGGTCCGAATTGCCCCGGCGCGGATGCCGTCGGCGATGGCGGGCAGGCGGGAACCCATCGGCTCGGCGGCCAGACCCAGCAGGCGTGCGCCGGCCGAATTGGGGTTCTTGTCGGCTTGAACGAGGATGTGGTCGAAGTCACCCGTCCGCGGGATCGAGTCAGTCATTGCCCCGAGGTGCCGCGCCAGCAACCCGAGCAAATACAGTTCTTCATTCGTGAGGCGGGCCGACGCGATGAGCGCCACGCAGCCTTGGGGCGCCGCGCGGAGCCGGCGGGCAATCTCGCCGAGCGCCCCCGTCCAGCCGGTGTTTCCCGATCCACGGGCGCGCACTTCGCGCAGACGGTCCTCCCGCCCGATCCACTTGTAGTTGAGCCGGCCGAAGTCGCACATCCAGCTCTGATTCACCTCCGGATTGTCGCGCGGGGTCAGCCGGTAAATGACGTTTTCGCGTGAGCCGATGAGCGTGTTGCAGCCGCGAGCGCACGAAGTGCAGACGCTTTTGGTTTCCTTGAGAAACCAGACGCGCATCTTGAATCGGAAGTCCTTCGACGTCAGCGCGCCCACCGGGCAGATGTCCACCGTGTTGAGAGTGTAGTTGTTGTCGAACTGGCGTCCCGGGTACGCCGCGATGGTGTTGTAGGAACCGCGATTGACGATGCCGAGCGCGTCGTCCTTGACCACGTCACGGGTGAAACGAATGCAGCGGGTGCAGAGAATGCACCGTTCGTCGTCGAGCATGATTCGCGGGCCGAGGTCCACGGCCTTGGGCTTGTGAACCTTGGTTTCCACGAACCGGCTGGCGGCCTGGCCGTACTCCAGTGAGTACTCTTGCAGCTTGCATTCGCCCGCCTGGTCGCAGATCGGGCAGTCCAGCGGATGGTTGATCAGCAGAAACTCCAGCACGCCTTCGCGCATGGCTCTCACGTTCGGCGTGTCCGTGTATATCGCCATTCCGGCTGAGACCGGTGTGGCGCAGGCGATGGCCGGGCGCGGCGATTTGTTGATGATCAGTGAACCGTCCGGGTTGCGCAGCGGTTGCCGATCCGGGCCAAGTGCGGGCACGCCGTACTCGACGAGGCACATCCGACAATTGCCCGCCACGGGAAGCCGGGGGTGGTAGCAATAGTGCGGCACCGTCACGCCTGCGGCCTCGCACGCTTGAATCATGGTCGTTGGCACCATCCGGCCTTCCCAATCCGGTTGCGTGCGCGGCACGGTGATTGGGCGTCCGTTTACCGTGACCGTGAGAACATCCGCCGGCGATACTTTCGCGGGGTCCGTAGGTGAGGAGGTGATCGCCATAGGCAACGGCTGTCTCAGGGGGCCGAGGGTACATCTGCCGCCTGACGGCTGGCAGAGCGTCGCTCCTCATCCGCTTTCCCCTTGGCCACGAACTCCTCCTTGAACTTCGCCACGAAACTCTGGACCGGCCACGAGCACGCCTCGCCGAACGCGCAGATCGTCCGGCCGCCGGGGATGTTGTCGGCGATGCGGGCCAGGTAGTCGGCGTCCATCGCGCGGCCCTCGCCGTGGGTCATCCGGTGAAGCGCCTTGGCCATCCAGAGTGAGCCTTCGCGGCACGGCGTGCATTGGCCACAGCTTTCGTGGGCAAAAAATTCGCTGATGTTCGCGAGGGCTTCCACGATGTCCACCGAGTCATCCAGCACGATGATCGCGCTCGACCCGGACATGCTGCCGGCGGCGATCAGCGACGTAAAATCGTACGGCAGGTCGAGCACATCCACCTCCTGCTCCACCTCGCGACCGTCCGCGTTGCGGGCCTTGAGCTTCACCTTCTCTCCCGCCTTGAAGACCTTGGCCGAGACCCCGCCCGGAATGATGGCCTTCAGCTTGCGGCCGTCGCGTAATCCCCCGCCGAATGCAGGGTCGAAAATCAAGTCGCGCAACGTCGCCTTGCCCACCTCGATTTCGTAGTAGCCGGGCCGCCACACGCAACCGCTGAGGCTGACGATGCGGGTGCCGGTGTTGTTCGGCGTCCCGAGTTTCGCGTATTCGGCGCCGCCCATTTCGATGACGTGCTTCACCGCGCAGAGCGTCTCGACGTTGTTCACGATGGTCGGACATTGGTACAGCCCCAGCACGGCCGGGAAGTACGGCGGCTTGATCCGCGGGTAGGGCCGCTTGCCTTCGAGGGATTCGATCAATCCGGTTTCCTCCCCGCAGATGTACGCGCCGGCCCCGCGGTGCACGTAGATCTCCAGGTCGTACCCGCTGCCCAGGATGTTTTTCCCGAGGTAGCCGGCCGCTTTCGCCTCGGAAATCGCCTGATTGAGAACCTTGGCACCCTGCGGGAATTCTCCGCGGATGTAGATGTAAGCGAGGTGAACATCGTTCGCGTACGCGGAGACGACCATGCCCTCCAGCAGTTGGTGCGGATCTTTGTGGATGATCTGGCGATCCTTGAAGGTTCCCGGCTCGGACTCGTCAGCGTTGCAAATCAGATAAATGGGCTTGCCGCTCTTGCGGTCCACCAGGCTCCACTTAATCCCCGTCGAAAACCCGGCACCGCCACGCCCGCGCAGCCCCGAAAGGCTGACCTCCTGCCGCAACTGCTCCTGGGGCGACAGGGTTTTGCCCTCCGGAGACACCTTCGGCTCGAGGGCCAAGATCCGCCGCAGGACGGAATAGCCGCCGTGCCGGAGGTAGCAGGCCAGCGTCGGCTCATACCCCGGTTCGTCGAGGTGTTTCAGGATGAGGCGGTATTCGGCGGGCATACGGTGCCTTGACTCTCAGGGACCCAGGGATAGCCTGCCGGCTCTTCGGCTTGCCGGATGGTGTAACGGTAGCACAGCAGACTCTGGATCTGTTTGTCTAGGTTCGAATCCTAGTCCGGCAGCCACTTCGCCACCGGCCGGCATCGGCTTGGTCCGCGCGATTCGCTGCGGCCATGGCCCGAAGCGGTTTCCACGGCGCCTGCGGTCACCGCCGGGCGGGACCTTCTCTGACCGCTGAAGTCCCCCAGCCCAATTCCTCTCCGGGGCGTGGGCGGAGGAGATCGGCCCCTCCGGGCCGATGCTGCACGCTGGGGCGGCCGCCTTGCCCGCGCTGCTCAAACGGAAGCGTCTGCCCTGAATTGGGCAACAGCCAGATCGCCTAGGCGACCTCGAGGTGGGGAGCGGCACCGCCTTCACGCTGGACCAGTTATAAAGCACGTCCCCGCGGCGAAGCAACTGCCCGCTGTCCGGTCACTCCGCCAAGCGATGGTGGGGCCTTCCCCAACCCGGCATTTTGCGGTTCAGATCGGTCGGAAGTTCGGGAAAGCAATCCGGATGGATTTGTCTCCCCGGAGGTCGTCGCCCTGGGCGCCGCTTCAGTTGACAGCTCCAGCCGGAACGTCGGACGGACCTTGAGTGGCACGAGCGCGGTTGGGAAGAGGCGCGAAATGGGCAGCCAGCGGCCCAAGCGGTGTCCGGCGGCCAACGACCAAGCGGCGTGTCCGGCACCGGCGCCGCCCGGTCTCCCGGCGCCTCATTTCCCGGGCCGGGAGTTCCTCGTGAGCGGCCGCGTTGGCAGCCGGCGGCCGGCGCAGGGATCGTCAGGGTTCTCGGGGCGGACGGATTTGCGCGGCGGCTACTTCCGGATGCGCCAGCAGATACGCCCGGCGCTTTTGCGCGAACTCCTTGAGACTCAGGCTCGCCCCGGCCGGTCCACGTCGAACTGACCCCACAGGCACGGTGGTGGTGGCGACGGCGGCAGTGTCGCCGAGGCTCGCGAAAAAGGCTTCCGTGGAGTGGAGCTTTCGCGTGCTCAACTTCACGTCCTCGGCGATCAACTCGTGGTATTGCCGGGCGAGGGGGCCCAGCTTCTTCTCCCAGTCCAGCCACCGCTCGACGATGTCGCGCACGTAGCCGAGGTAGCGGTCCCGGTACTCCGGCACGGCCAGCAGGCGCGACCGCAGCGGCTTGGTGGAGTCATTCAACGCCACCAGCGGATCGAGTTCCAGGCCGCCTCCGCCCGGACCGCCTCCACGGCCTCCGCCCGGCCCCCCGCGAATGCCGCCGCCCCGCCCGCCCGGTCCTCCCGGCCCACCGCCCGCGCCGGACATTGCCTCGTTCACGTCGTGCGGCAGGATGTGAAAGCGACCCGTTTTGTCCTGGTAGATGTTGTAGTCGCTCGAGCGCGTCCAGTAGCCGTCGCTGTTGACCAACGCCACTTCGACCGCCAGGAACCGCAACACCCCATCCACGTCCAGCATCGGCTCGATGGCGGCCGGTAGTTTCGCGGGCTCCGTCTCGTTCAGGGTGCGACACAGCGTGATCAAATCCGCCCACACCTCCGGGCTGTCCTTGGTCTTGAGCGCGTAAAGCCGGCGGTACGCGGACGGGTCGTTCCCCAGATACTCCAGCCCGGCGCGGGTCTGCGGGCTGCCCGGGACCTTCCACCGCGCGCCCTTGGGGGTACCGAACCAGTCCTGCGCGAACTCCTTGTTGAACTGCTGCACGCTGGTGTAGATGCCCCAGCACTCGCCGTTGATCACCACCCGCACGAAGTTCGCCTTCGCCGCGGGTAGATAATCCCGCGCGATCTCGAGGTAAAGCATCGTGCGGAGAAACGACGGATCATTATGCGCGTTGAGCAGGTTGAAGGTCCGGTAGCCGCCGAAATTCTGGTCCTTGTGGACGAAGTCGAACGAGAGATTCAACGGTCGCTGGCGGCCCCCGCCGGTGAACATGTACGAGGTGGCGCCCCGGAAATGCACGCCCACGTCGCGGTACTCCTTGCCGTCCACAGTCACCTTCGCGGGCACTTCGACGTCCGTGTTGTTGAAATCGGCGAGTTCCTGCTCCCAATCGGCGTTCTCGAACTCGAGAAAAAACGTCCGCAGCGTCCGTGGATCGTACACGGGTGCGTCTGGGTAATGTGGCACGTCGCCCAGCGTCAGCTTGCGTCCCGGCTTTGGCGGGTCGGCATCCTCGGTGCCGGGACCAAATCCGCCGCGTCGTCCGCCGGGACCGCCCGGACCGCGAAAGCCGCGTCCCGCGCCCTGTGTCTTTAACCATTCCCGCGCCGCCCGGCGCTCGTCGGCGTTCAGCCGGCCATCGCCGTCGCGGTCGAACGGTTCTACCAGTTTCGTCTCCTGGTTCATGCCACCGGGTCCGCCGGGACCGAACCCTGCGGGCCCGAATCCGCCCGGACCAAACGGCGGCGCACCGTCGAACCCGGGTGGCCCAAAAGACCCCGGTCCCTCGAACCCGCGGCCTCCCGCAGCGGGGCGTCCGTCAACCTCGGCCGTTCGTTCGCCCGCTCCCCGGCTCGACTGTGCCGGTTGAGCAGGCGCGAGGGCGCAACCCATGATCGTCAGCAGGACCGGAATTCGCGCTGTCCACCGTTGCAGTGTCTTCATTCGTTGTCGGGATGACGGACGCGCGCCGCGGCAGGTTTCGCAAAAGTTACGGAGGGGTTACGGTCAATGGGCGTTTCCCGCCGTCGGGCTCGGCGCAGAACAAGCCCGCCGGCAGGTCTCTGGGCGGGGCGGCAGCGATGGAAGAGTCAGACGTGTTACCGGCCCGCTCGCCCCCGCCCCGGACAGCGGGCACCGAAGCCACCTGTCGTCGTGAATTCATGGTCCCGGCCGCCATTTGCCGGGCATTGTAAGACAAAACCGAATCAGATACGGTCTGCTCGTCCCGATGGTCGGGACCTTGTGACCGCCGCAACAACCTGACGAACTGATCAACCTGACATTTTGATTTCGCGTAGCTTCGGCTGCTGTCCACATCGAAACTGGCACTTTCATCACCGGACGGCGCTTCGAGCGCACGCCCCACGCGGGCGTGCCCGAAAGCGTTCCAGTGAGGGCATGCCAGTGCCTGATGTGGGGCGTGAGTAGGTCACGCCCCTTCGCTTTTTCAGGCACGAGCATCCCTCTGCGGAACGCAAGCCATCCCGACAGGGCTGAACGCACACGCGAGCGTTTCAGTCCATGCCCAGCCGTTCAGGAGGACGCGGGGCGTCGCGTCGCCGCCCGGTCGGCGGCGGACAACTCGACCTCGCCATCGCCGAGGAAACGGGAGACAAGCCCGTCTCCTGTCTCGGTCTTTTCTCCGCCAATTATCTCCACCGCCATTTCCCCGTTCACGAGTCCTTTCCCAAGCCCGACGAAATCGCATCGCTTTACGAATCCGCCCGCGGCCGCTGGCTGGACAACGCCGACGGCTTGCGCAACCAAAACGAAGCCTACACCCGCACGCAATTCCTCGACCCGCTCCTGACCGCCCTCGGCTGGCAGTTCATTCCCGAGGCCCAACTGCCGCGCGGCACGAAGCTCGAAAAACCCGATTACTGCCTGTTTCCCGACGACGCCCGCCGCCAGCAGGCCGCCGCGCAGCCCACCAATGCCGCCACATTTGCCTTCGCCGACACCGTGCTCGAAGCCAAACGCTGGGGGCACTCGCTCGACAAGGTCTCTGAGCGCGAAACGCCCGGCCGCTTTCCCGCCGAACAAATCGAGAGCTACCTCCGCGCCGCCAAAGACGCCACCGGCCGCCGCTTCTTCAACTGGGCCATTCTCACCAACGGCGCGCGTTGGCGGCTCTACGCCGAGCACGCCGGCAATGGCGCGACCTTCGAGTTCACCCTGGTGGACTCGCGCGGCCAGTTCTGCTCGCCGGAAGACTTTCGCCTTTTTGCCGCGCTCTTCCGCCCGGCGGCGTTTGCGCGCGACGCCGACGGACGCTGCCTGCTGGACCGCGTTCGCGAGGAATCCCTCAACCGCCAGCTTGAACTGGAGGAAAACCTCCGCAACCGCATCTTCGACGTCCTCGAAGACCTCGCCAACGCCATCCGCGACCACGCGCCCAACCGCATCACCGCCGCTATCGAAGCGATAATTCTAAGCCGACGTCTTTCCAGAGTGGCCGGAGGCGGGGGACGTGCGTAAAGGCCTTGGACAGGTAGCCGAAATATGTGCGTTGCCAGGCGTTGCAAAGACGGTAGTCTCCCCCCCGACGAAATCATGAGCAAAGGCGAAGTCAAAATTCGGGTTTCCGTCCCCATTACCGGTTACCGTCGCCGGATGTTCTTCAATCGGTTCGCAATCCAATGGCTGGACGGGCACGCCTTGGCGCACTTTGCGCTTGTGGACGGTGCAGGCAACGTTCGTGACAGCTACGCTTGTGTGCTCAGCCGGCAGACACTCAAGGAAAGCCGGGAGGGGTTGGGGAAGTATTTTGCGCGGATTGGAGCGCCCAAGAACGCCCGGGTGGAATGGCTGCCGCCGTCGCAAGTGCCGACCGACATGGCCAATTTCGTGTTTATGGGGCACGGTGAAGAGGCCGAAATTGTGCTGACGGCTTTTGCTGCCGGTCCGGCTGTCCAACGTGCGAAAGACAAGGACGAAGATATCGGCATGGATGCGGTGGCGTGGCTACGGTGTGAGTTGGAAACGCAACGGCAGTTTCTGGCTGCCTTGTTGGAAAGGATCGGAACATGAAGGCAACGACAATTGCACGAGTCCAGATGGGGGCATGGCTACCCGCAGTGCTGGCCACCAGACTCGCCGATGGCACGGCAACGGAGCGGGCCGTGCTGCCGGCTTGTTTCGAGCAAGGGTCTGAGCCGGAAGATTTCCAGCCGGCGGAGTTCGCGGAGGTCACAGCCGACCCAATCCGCTCCTACAGCGAACCCGCTTCCGAGTGGACAGCGGCCATGACCAAACGCTTCCGGGAATTGGTTCGCAAAGAGGCGCTGGAAAACCTCAGCCCCATAGAGGCGGTTGAACTGGAACGGTTGACGCGCGACCGGCGGAATTTGCAGTACCCCCGCACAGTCGAAGAAGTGCTTTGGGAGACCCGGCAGCGCGAAGTGACGGCCACACTCATCGAGGCACTCCGGGAATATGTCGAGTTCCATCAAGCCCCGCATTCGGCGCGGCCCTCCACCCGATAAACGGCTCACACGCCGGAACTATCGCAAGGCCGCAATCGAGGCGCTGCGTCGGGATTTTCAAGACCGTTGCGCCTATTCTTGCCAGCATCTGAACCGCGCCGGCGGGTTGAGGTGCATGGAAATTGACCATTTTGACCCGCGGCTGAAGGACAAGTTTATCCAGCGTTACGACAACCTGTTTCTGGCCACCCGGCACTGCAACGGAGCAAAGGGCGACACTTGGCCAACACGGGCAGAACAAGCTCTTGGACTGCGCTTCTTGAATTCCTGTGCCGAGCAGGATTACGGAAAGCACATTTTCGAAGACCCGGAGACACATCGCTTGGTCGGCGTAACTCACGCCGGGCGGTATCACATTCGAATGCTCGATTTGAATGCCGATCACCTCGTAGCCGAGCGCGGGGAACGTGCGAAAATCCGGACGCTGTTGACGCGGTTGGCTTTCATGCTCAAGCGTGGTCGCTCGGAGGCAAAAGCAGTCGAGTTGATCGCGGCTTTGCGTAGGCAGGTAGAGGAAATGATGCCAACCTTTGCCGATTTGCCGAAAGACAGAACCGGCTGAAAGCCGCCGCGGTGCGGGAATCCTTTGCCGCCGAACTGGCCAAGAAACGCGCCGCGCACCAAGCCTTCCACTGGCAACTGGAACTGGCCGATGTGTTCTTCGCCGAGGACGGCTCACCGCGCCCGGAAGCGGAACGCGGTTTCGACGCCGTGCTCGGCAACCCGCCTTACATCACGCGCCAGACCCTGTCGGGCCAGCCGTGGCTGGCATTGGCCGACAAGAGGCTCGGCTGCGCGCAAGACACCTACGAATGGTTCACCCGCCTGAGTTTCCGGCTGCTGCGACCCGGCGGGCGCATCGGCTTCATCACCGCCGACACCTTCTTCACGCTCGAGAACTTCACCTCCCTGCGCGAACTGCTCCAAAGCCACGAACTCACCCACCTCGGCCAATGCGACCCCTTCGACGCCACCGTGGACGCCGCTCTCTTCGTGGCGCGCAAGCGTAGCGCAGATTTCCAATCTGCCGTATTGCCGACTTCCAGTCGGCAGGACACCGCAAGCGAAGGAACGCTCGGCGGGTTGGAAACCCGCGATACAGCAGACTGGAAGTCTGCGCTACGGGACGACTCTGCGCTCCCCAACGCCACCCTCCTCTTCATCCAGGCCCGCCCGCGCAACGCCCGCGACGGCCGCAAGACCCAGCCTGACAAGTGGCTGAACCGCCTGCCCTACGCGCAGGACCTGCCCACCCTCGCCACCACGCCGTTGCCCGATGGACTCGGCACAGCGACGCACGCGCAACTCGGCCCACCCGATGCCCCGGACACGCTGCGCGTCCATCGCGTGCCCGTGGCACTTTACCGGGCGGCGCACAAACGAGCGTTCTTCGAGCCGCGCCCCGGCACGCTCCGCCTCTTTGCGCGGTTCAACGAACCCGTCAAACAACTCGTCGCCGATTGGTGGCCGCGCATCGAAACCTCGGAGAAATTCAGCGACAACGCCGAAGCCATCCACGCCTACCAGGATTCACTGCGTCCGGGCGACGTGACGCTGGTCGGCCTCGTTTCCCAAGGCGGCCAAGGGATGCGCACGGCCAACAACGCCCGTTTCCTCGGCTACCTCGCTGGCACGCCGCAGGCGCGGGAAATCCTCGCCCGGCGTGAAGAATGGACACAGCGATGGCTCGCCAGCCCGAAAATCAAGCCCAGCTTCCTCAAACTCCTGGTTGAGCATGGCGGCGACCCCGCGCATCCGACTCGCGACGGCGCGGCGTGGGAAGCCTGCGTCGAACCCCTCCGCCAGCAGTTCGACGCCAAGGAACTCGGCTTCGGCAAGACCGACCTCTATCGCATCGTGCCAGCCGAACTCGTGGCGGACGACGACGACTTCCAGTTCGCCTGGCAACGGCGCAAGGAGGAACTGCTGACGCGCTGGCGTAGTCACGAGAGCCTAACGGGCTTCTGGGCGGACGACCTTGGAGCGAACGAATCCCGCCAGCGCGCCCGCAGACTGAAGCGAGCGAGGGCGGTTTCCGACGCCGACTTCTGCCTGCTCTGTCAGGAACTCCAGCGGTGGGTGGCCGAGGAAAACGCCGCCCGCAAGCGCCAGCGTCAGCACGGCATCCCGCGCGACGCGCTCGGCCTGCGCTCCGCGGAGAACTACACCGACCCCGCCGACGCCCCGCGCATCGCCACCATCTACAACGGCCTGAGCGGACGCGGCCAGTTCGTGCCATTTCGCAAGGGCGACCCCGAAGGCAACCGCTGGGTGGACAACGAGCCGCTCTTCATCCACTGGACGCGCGAGAAAGTGGACCGGCTTTCCACTGCGGCGGAAGCGCGCTGGCAGGGGCACAGAATGTTCCTCACGGCGGGCGTCACTTGGTCACTGCACGCCAACCATGTTGCGGTGAAAGCACGATTTCAGCGGCCGTGTGTTTTCGATGCCAGCGGTTCACGCCTCACGCCGACGCGCGGGCTGATGAGCGCCGAGGTTTTTCTCGCCATTCTGAACTCCGACGTCTTCAGCTTCTTCCTCAAGAAGTTCATCAAGCACAACCAGGACGTGGAGATTAACGACCTTCGCATGATGCCGCCGGTTATGTCCTCGCCAGCGGAGGCGCGGCGGTTGCAGCAGTTGGCGGAGCGGGCGATGGAAGCCAAGCGCCTGACCTTCACCGGTGGCGACGCGCCGCACGCGCTCGTGGCCTTCGCGCGCGACCTGACCGCCGATCTGCTGGCCCGCGCCCGCCTACCTGCATCCGCCCGCGCAACAGCGCCTGCTGGCCACCCCCGCCGACTGCCTCGAAGTCATCGAACTGGCTGTGAACTGGGCTGCCGAGCAACTTTACTGCGTGGAAGGCGGCGGCCCATTCAACGAGTTCTGATTCCCACCGCACGAAACCCCGCGCCGTTACATGCCGGACTTCTTCGTCGAATACGTGGACGGCAAGAAGGAGATCATTGAGGTCAAAGACCCGAGTCGCATTGATTTCATGGTTTTGCTCCGGCTTGCAAGGCTTCCACAGACACCGCAACCCGCGCGTCTTCGAGGCGGCGGCCGTCGAAATTCACGCGGATGCGAATAGGGTGAGCAGACTTCACGACGTCACCGCTCCGCCAGCGCACCGGCAGGCGAAAGGCCGAGTCGTCGCGGAAAGGTTCGCACTCGGCGGCGGTGCGGCCCGGCAGCGGGCGGAATTGTTCGTCGAGAATCTCTACCGCGAGCCGCGCATGTTCGGACAGATGGCTGGCGTTCAGGAAGACTTTGCCGCCAGCGGCGGGCAGCCGGATCGGCGCGCTGATGAAGTGCGGTTTGAGTTCGTCCACCCAGGTCTGGCCCTCGATGGGTGTGCGCGTGGCGTGGAAGTAGCCAAGCCGGTCGCGTCGCCACCACCGCCCACGGCTTGACTCACCTGGTTGAGGAACAGACCGGCAGTCTCTTCGCCGTGCCCGATTTCGCCATCGAGCACTGGGGCGTGCATGAGGCGCGCCGGCTGGCCGACATGCTGCGGGAGCAGTTCCGCGGTTTCGTCCTCAAGTGCTTCGGCGCTGCGGCGGAGACAGGCGAAGCCGACAGAATTATCAGGATGGACAAGATGACGAATCCCAATCCTGTCCGTCCTGTAAATCCTGTCCCCCCACCATCCACGGCTACAAGGGCGCAGTGCCGGTGTGGGTGGGTGACGCGAATCCCAAGAAGGCTGTCACGGCGCAGGGCGTGCAGGGCTTTGCCAACGCGATCCGTAAGACCCTCCGTTACCAGCAGGACAACCTCCGCGACGGGATCATGCTGGCCTGGGCTTTCCGCCCGGACGCGCTGGCGGCGGCGGAGCGGCGGCGGCGGCTGGAGCAGGTGCGGATTGATTCGTCACACTTCCGCGAGCAATTGGCGGCGTTCTTTACCGACCACGCGGACTGCGAGAACTGCCTTGCTTTCGTTCAGCCGCCGCGCGCCGAGGTGGGCCACAAGCGCGTCGCCCCGCGCACCACCGTCTTCGACGTGAGCGAGACGGTGGTGCTGAACTCGGGAGCGAAGATCATCAACGTGCAGTGGGACTTCGACTACGCGGAGCGGTTCTCCAGGGCGTCGGGGTTGTCGTTCGTGCGCGGCGCGAAGTGCGAGCCGCAGTTGCAGGCCCAGTATGAGTTCCCGCGCAGCGGCAAGGTGCGCGTGGCCTGCAAGGTGCAGGACGATATGGGCGGCGAGGGCTTGTGGTCGGGGGAATCGGGGTGGACTGAGGGGCGCTTGCCGCGATCAGCCGCGGCGGTCTGTGCTCTCGACAGGAAACCAACCTTCACGGCGGTCATTAAACAGGACTCGGGCTGGTGGATCGGGTGGATGGAGGAAGTTTCCGGTGTCAACGCGCAGGAGCGGACGAAAGAAGCTCTGCTCGCTTTGCTGCGCGAGATTCTTCGTGAGGTGCTCGAGTTCAACCGCGCGGAAGCTCGAAAGGCGGCCGAGAACAACTACGTTGAGGAGTTCGTGACCGTGCGAAACGACGGGCGTTCCTCGAGCACCTGCAGCAACAGGGATGCGTGTTGATTCGCGAGGGCCGAAGCCATTCCTGGTGGGGCAACTTGACCACGAACAAACGGTCGTCTGTTCCGCGGCATTCCGGGGTCAACGACCTGCTGTCAACGACCTGCTCGCGCGGAAGATTTGCAAAGACCTCGACATTCCCAAGCCGCCGAAGACCTAGGCGCGAGCCGACCACGTTCAACCAGTTCGCACGACACGAGGACGCCTTCCGCGACTGGTGGTGCGACGGAATGCCGGGTCTGAAACCGGAGTCCTACGGCTACATCGGGTTCCTGACCTCGCAGTACGACGACCACCTGCCGCGAAGCGGGCCGTGCTCGGGGTTGCCGCGTCCGAGATACCCCCTCCGCAACTCGTCACCGACCTGGAGCACGGTGCCGTAGTAGCTCATGGACTCGCTGTCGGGCGCGCCCGTTCCGCCGGGGCGAAGAACCGGATTCGCCGCGTTGCGCTGCGCGGAAATGAGTTCGAGTTGCAGCCCATGACGGAGGGGCACGCTGGGGCGTTGGAACGGGAAAAGCACCGCTTGCGGGGCTGAACCCTTAGCCCGTGCCGTCGGGTCAATGTTCGGGCCGGCGGCGGCGAGCGTTGGTCTTGCGAGCCACATCGCTGAAGTCAGCAGCGTGGGTCGCCGCTCCAAAATCGCACGCGAGGTTTTCTGCGGCCGCGTCTTGGGGCCTCGCGTCGTGGCAGGGACAAGGCACGAGATCAGTCGAACAGCGGTTGGTTTCATGGGGCAGAGGGTTCCGTGTTTGCCCGTCCGCCGCAGCCTTGGCCG
>CALJWR010000267.1 GCA_937976685.1 uncultured Verrucomicrobiae bacterium | reverse complement strand
GGGCGGCTGGTGACACGGTTGCCACACTGGTCGAGCAGTTCGCAGGTGTACGTGCCGGCGGTTTGGGGCGTGCTGTCCGGGAGGGAAAGCACCCGGTTGGTGGCGTGCTCGATGGATTTGCCGTCCTTGAACCATTGGAACTCCGGCGGCGCCACGGCCAACGGGACGGCCGTCAGCGTCAAGGTGTCGCCGAAACACAGCTCGGAGAGGGCGGCCGGTTGTTCGAGGAAGTCGAGCAGGGCGGGGCCATACTCCCAGGTTTCGCGGCCCATCGTGTTGAGGCTGCCCGGAGTGCCATTCCAGCCGCCGTAAACCACTGTGATGCCGCGGTGCTCGTCGAAGACCATGGTGTGCCGGATACGCGACGCGGGCGGATGGGGGAGCCCCTCGAAGCCGCCGGTGAAAGAAGGAAGTCGCGTGGTGTAATAGCGGTCGGGCGATCCGGGGCGTTGGGGGTCCCATTCCTTGAACGTCACGTTCTGGGGCAGCAGGCGGGAGGAGTACTCGGAGGTTTCGATATTGTAGAGCGGCGAGCACTCAAGGCCCCCGCGAGGATCGCCGAAGACATAGGCGCCGCCGAACGCCACGTAGCGGTCGCGCCGGGTGTCGTGGACCAACTGCGACCCGAAGACCCGCCGCTCCAGGAAGGTTCCGCAGTGTTGCCCCACTGAGCCCAGCAGGTTGCGCGAAAAACTGGGAAAGCCGTCGGTGAGGTCGCCGGGCCGGTAAGGGAAGTATTGCAGGTGGGGCATGGATTCGACGTAGGCATCGTTCTCGTCCAGGTCCCAGGGGGAACCATCGTCGTACCGTTGGTAGATCTGGCGCAGGCCGCCGAAGGTGATCACCCGCTGCCGACGCAGGTCGTAGGTGGCGGCGATGGCTTTCCGGCCGAGTTCGACCCGTTCATACATCGTTCCCGGCAGGATCGGCCCATCCGGGTCGTTGGTGGGGCCGGGCACCCGGTTCGACCACTTCCGCTCGACCCAGGCCGACCCGTTCCACGCCCCGCGGCCGGACGAATAGTTCTGCAGGTTGTAGGGTCGGTGCCATCGCGACCCGCGCACGATCCGGGCTTTGCCGCCAAAGAGGCGCACGGCCCGCGCCGCGTCGTCATAAACCAAAGTGTGCTCCGCGCGCGCGCCGGATTCCCCCATTTGACCGGACGGATCGTCCTCGTCCGGCGGGGCAAAATCGGGGAAGTCGGGACGGCGGGTCCAGGTCCCGACGACGTTGCCGGTGGCGTCCGTGGTGATGCGACACGTCCAGGTGTCGGCCAGTTCGGTGTTCTCGGCGCGCCCGAAGCCGCCGACGAGCACCAGTTCGCCACGGGCCCGGTCGTAGGCGATCGCCGAATCAACGCGGGGCGAGGGACGGGGGCCCGGAGTGATGAATACGCGCAGCCATTGGGTGCCATCGTATTCCCAGAGGTCCGCCCACTCGTCGGCGGTGAAGAGAACCGCGCGTAGGCGGTCGGGGTTGTAGGCCATGCAGTGGCCGACCTGCGGACCGGGGCCGCCAACATCGGTGCGGAGGGTCCACTTCATGCACTGCGCGCTGGCCGCGAGCGCCACTCCGAAGAACGCCCCCAGGCAGCCCGACTTTGCAGCCCTGCCGATCCGCGTTGCCAGATCACGTCTCATCCCAGACTGCCGCAGGAAACGGGCCTGGCGATTACCGGAAATCTGGCGGCCGCGACCCAGCTCAAGAGGGACCCAAAGCAAAGGTCAAGCAATGATCCTGAGAGCCAAGCTGGAAATGCACCGGTGCGCGGGGCGGGGATCGGCGCTTAGCCCTCAGCCCGAACGGAAGGCCGGCCGTGTCGGGCGCGGACCGGGCTGGGAGCTTGCGGACGGGAGTTTCCCCGGCTCTTTGAGCTGCGATCTTCGCTCACGGCGCGTCCCAAAGCTCCACGCGATCGGTGGCTGTCTCCAAGTTGCCCACCGTGGCGCTGACGGCGAGGCGGCGGCCATCCGGCGAGAAGGCCAGGTGGTACCCGGCTTCCGGATGCGGCAGGCGCGCCAGTTCGCGGCGCGTGGGCAGATGCCAGAAGGTGACTTCGATGCCGGGATTCACTGACGCGAGCGTCTGGCCGTCGGGCGAAAAGGCGACCGCTTCGACCGATTCCAAATGGCCCGGCAGCTCCGTCACGAACCGTCCGCCCGGTACTTCCCACAACCGGATCGTGCCGTCCACGCTGCCGGTGGCGAGCAGGCGATCGTCGGGTGCAAAGGCCAGTGCGGCGATGTCGTCGCGATGCCCGCGGAGGCGCACGGCCGAGCCGGTCGCAAAATCCACCAGCACGCCGGCGGAGGTTCCGTACGGCCCGACCGCCAGCCAGCGTCCGGTCCGGCTCGCCGCGACACCGCGGAACAGGCGGTTCGGGCGCTGGCCTTCGGCGAACGCCGCGCGGATGAGCGTGGCCAGCTCCGCGTCCGACCACCGGTGCAGGCACCGCCCGTCTTCCGTGGACCAGCGCCCGAAAACGCCGGCTTCGTCCGGGCACGCGAAGGAACGCGCATCGCCAGCGAGGGCGAACTCGGAGAGGCAGAGATTCGTTGGCGTACCCGCCAATTCGACGGTGCGAAGCATCTCGCCGGAGCCCGCGGTTCGCCAGTCGAGGGCCGGCCGGTCGCCGCGAAAGAACAGGACGTTCGTGGCGTCCGGCGCGAAGCCACGCGGGTAGCCGCCCATCCCGCCGAGCAGCCGGGGCGGGGCCGAAGGTCCACTCCCGGCGGCTGGCAACTCCCACACCAGCGTGGCACCGCGTCCGTTCGTTTGTGAGTACGTGAGCAACCGCCGGCCATCCGGCGAGAACCCGGGCCGGGCGTAGCGCCACGCCGGAGCCGCCGGGGCCTCGCGCCTGGCCGTCAACGGCCATAAACGGACCGTCCGGTCTTTCCCGCCCGAGACCAGGTGGCGTCCATCGGGGGTGGCCGCCACGGTCCAGACCTCGTTGTCATGGCCCGAAAGCACGCCCCGCGGCGTGGCCGTGGCAGCATCCCAGAGTTCAAGTTGCTGGTGCGAACCGGCGGTGATCACGGTGGCCCCGTCGGGTGTGAAGGCCGCGTCCCAGACGTTGTGAGGGCTGCGGAACACCAGAGGCGCGGAGCCGGGCGCGGCCAGGTTCCAAACCTTGGTGCCGGTCGTCGGGCCGGCAGCAGCCAGCCGGGTCCCGTCCGGCGAGAACCGCAGCCGGAAGACCCGGTGATTGGTGGCCACGGTGGCGAGCAATCGCTCCGTGGCGAGGTCGTAGAGCTGGATGTTTCGCCCGCCGTCGAGCACCGCGAGTTGCCGTCCGTCCGGCGACAACGCCGGGTGCCGACCGCGAATCGCCAGCGGCCGGACGGTCCGTGTCTCCAGGTCCAGCACTTGCAGCGGTTCCGGTGCCGCGCCGGTGAAGAACGGGTGATTGGGCGAGGCGACGACCACGCCGGCGGCCAGCGCGAGTTCCTGCCCTCGCAGAGCGGGAAACTCGCGGCGCAAGGCCCCGGTCGCCACGTCCCAGAAGCGCGTCCCGTTCACGCCGGCGGAAACCAGCGTGCGACTGTCCGCCGTGAACGCCACCGACCAGATGGTGTTCGAGGCCGCGAGCGTGCGCGCGCCGTCCCCGGCCAGCGGCCACAGCTTCAAGGAATGGGCCGTGTCGTCCGGCTGATCCTGGCTGCCCGAGGCCACCCATTGGCCGTCGGGCGACACCGCCACGCTGGTGACGATCCAGGGATGCGTGCCGAAGACCGCGAGGTCGTCGCCCTGGCAGCGCGCCCAGAGCAGCCGCCAGGTGAACTCCAGTGACTCCGGTGCCGCCGCGCCCGACCCGCCCTCAGCCCGCCGCCGGCCCGCCGCGCCTTCCGGCACGTGCGGCAGCAGAAGGCCGCGGGCGCGGCCCAGATTGCCTTCCTTCATCGCCGCGGCCGCCGCCGCCACGTCCGCGGCGTAGAGATGGCGGGCCGTCTCCGCGCGGCTGACTTCCGCGCGCCGCCATTGGCTCGCCACGCCGGCCAGACCTGTGAGCGCGGTCATCATCAGCGCCGCCGTCAACGCCGCCAGCGCCGGTTTGCGTCGGCACCACAGGGCCAGGCGCTCGGGCCGCGACACAGGCCGGGCGTGGATGGGTTCTCCCGCCTCGAAGCGGGCGAGGTCGGCGGCGAGGTCGGCCGCCGCGGCGTAACGGCGTCCGGGTTCTTTCTGGAGGCACTTGAGGCAGATCGTTTCGAGATCCCGCGGCACGGCGGCATTGAGCAGACGCGGGGCGGCGGGCTCGCGCTGCAGCACCTGCTGGAGCGTCGCCGCCACGGAGTCCGCGGCGAAGGGCGGGCGGGCCGTGAGCAGTTGATAGAGAATCGCGCCCAAGGCATAGACATCGCCCGTCACGCCGACCGCGCCGCCGGCGACCTGCTCGGGCGGCAGATAGTTGGGTGAGCCGAGCACGTCTCCAGTCCGGGTGAGGTCGGCGGCGGAATCCAGCAGCTTGGCCAGGCCGAAGTCGGTGATCCGCGGCTGGTCGTTCGCGTCCAGCAGGATGTTGGAGGGCTTGAGGTCGCGATGCAGCACGCCGGCCGCGTGGGCGTGGGCGATGGCCTCGGCCACCAGCCTTACGTACCGGGCCGCCCGCCGGGGAGCGAGCGGCTGCAGTTGCGCCAATTCCGCGAGCGACGGACCGGGGATCAGTTCCATCGCGAAGAACGGCTGCCCCTCCAGTTCGCCCACCTCATAGACGGTGACGATGTGCGGATGCCGCAGGCGGGCGACGGCTTCAGCCTCGGCCCGGAAGCGCCGCAGGAACTCCGGTCGCGCCAGTCCCCCGCCCGGCAGCAATTTCACGGCGACCCGGCGGTTTAGCGAGCGTTGCCGCGCCTCATACACGATGCCCATGCCGCCGCGGCCCAGCTCGCGCTGAAACTCGTAGTCGCCCATCGCCGGCAGCGTTTCGGAACCGGGCGGTTCGCCGGTGTCAAAGGCCAGAACGCCCAGACACCGGGGGCACAGGCCGGACAGAACGCCGGAGGCCAGCCGGGAGCCACATTGGGAACAACACGTTTCAACCATGCTTCGGAGAATGCCGCCGGAAACCGCCGGCCGGATTACACGCTTTCATGCCGGGCTCAGCGCGGCCAGCAGATGGCGCATCTCCGCGTCCACTTCCAGCGGGCTGTCCACCGTGTCCGCCACCGCCGCTCGCACGAGCTGCCGATACCGCTCGCGCAACCGATGCACCCGCACGGCCAGGGTGCCCGGGGCGAGTCCAAGCCGTGCGGCCACCGTGGCGTACTCGCCGGCCTCCGGTTCCCGGGTGAGGAACGGCCGCAGCGCGACGAAAACCTCCTGCGTCCCGGCGGCGGCGTGTTCTTCGGCCAAGGCGCGCAGTGCCTGCTCGAGGAGCGCCAGCGCCCATTGCCGGTCAAACAGCCGGTCCGGCGATTCCGCATGGGCGGGCTCCAAGACGTGCCGGTCTTCGGCGTGGGGCTCATCCAGCGAAATCAACACCTGCCCGCCGCCCCGTTTGAGCGCGCGGTTGCGCTCGTGTTCATTGGCGAGGAAATGCCCCAGGGCAGTGAGCAGGAACGAGCGGAACTTGCCGCCTTCGCGGGTCAAGCCGGCGAGATCGTCGCGCTCGAGCAGCCGGGCGAAAAACCCCTGGGTCAGATCCTCGGCAGCGTAGGCATCATGGCCGCGGCGGCGGATGTACGCATACAGCGGATACCAGTAGGCGCGGCAGAGCTGCTCCAGCGCGTCACGGCGCTCCGGTGAGGCTGACTGGCTGGCCGCGGCCAACACCAGCGTCCAGCGCGTCGTGGCAAACACGGGCGAGCGCGGCGCTGGCGACGGACGTTCATGGTGGGCAGACGGGTCCACGGACCGGCATTCCGGGCTAAACCAGCTTCGCCGCGGTGGGTGCAGACTGCCCGGCCCGGTCCGGCGACTCAAGCCGGGACGCGGGTCTGCGGGTCGCCGGTCGTCGGCAGGGGGTTTAACCGGAGCCATGGCTTTCGCTTTTGAGCGGTGTCGGTTCGGGCACGAGGCTTCGCCCCGCAACGAACGCATGGGGCCCGCGCGAGTGGGGCGTGAAGTGCGCCCGCGGGGTCATTACCCGGTGTGCGCCTCGGCGGCCGCGGCGACGGCACCGAGGGCATCACAGAATCCGATGGCCGAACGCGGTTCCTACGGCGGCTTGTCGTTGCTTGCCGTCTCGCGATCATCGGCAAGGCCGGGGGAGCCGTACCCCGGTGCCACCAGCGGGTGGGCACGGCTAAACGCCCGCGCCAAGCGGATCCAATTCCCGTCAGGCCCCGAGCGGTTCCCGGTGGTTGACGCCGGTGGGGGCATTGGGAGACAGAGCGCGTCGAATCCCGATTGTTTTGCCAGGGCGAAGGTTTCCCGCCACCGTGTGGCCCATGACACCGGTGGTTTTTCCGATTGGTCTGATGGGGATGGTTGCCTTTGCCTTTTGCGGAGAGCCAGCGCCCACCGCCCATCGCCTTCCAGCCGACGCCGGACCGGTGTGGCTTCAAACCGACGAGACCACGGGCCGGTTGACCGTGATCTTCAGGGACAAGCCAGTGCTTGTGTACGCCTTCGCCAGCCATCAGTGGAAACCCTACGTCAAGGAGTTGTGGACGTTGGGCGGGGAGAATGTGCTGCTCGACGCTCCGTCGGATCATCTTCACCACCACGGCCTCATGTACGCCATCGCGGTCAATGGGACTAACTTCTGGGAAGAGGCCAACGATCCAGGCGTCCAGAAACCCGTCGCCCGACCGTCGGTGGAAGCCACCTCGGGTAGAGACCGTCTGCCGAGGGTCGTCATCCGCCAACCGCTTCACTGGGTGGCGCGACAGCATCGCGGCCTGGCAGACACGCGGCCGGTGGCCCTCCTCGAAGAGATCCGCACCTTGACGGTGACGGTGGATGAACCCCGCGGAGAAGTGGCCGTCCGCTGGCAGGGAGCGTTCACCGCCGGTCAGGGTGCGCCCGCGGTCACGCTCAGTGGGTCCGTGTATTTCGGCTTGGGCTTGAGATTCGCGCGAGCCTTCGACGGCTCGGCGGTGCGGTTGAACTCCGCCCGCGCCCCGTACACCGCACCGAACGCCGGCAACGAGGCCACGCTCGCCGACTGGACCGCCATGACGCAAATCATCGGCCGCCGGGACGTGACGGTGGCGATGTTTGATCAACCGTCAAACCCGGGACGGAGCGTTTTCTTCAGCATGTTGAACGGGTTCGCCTACCTCTCCGCCACGCAGGAACTCGACCGCGCGCCGTTGACGTATCAGCAGGGAGAACGATTCGCGCTGGACTACCTAGTCATCGCTTCCGACCGCCGGCTCTCGCCGGACGAACTGGACCAGCGTTACGCTGCGTGGCTCCAACACGGCTGGTGACGCGCCATCAGTCTGCCGCCGACTGGAAGCGGGGGGCGGAGAAGGTACGCCGGAAGCTACTGCGCCCGCACGTCGTAGCAGAGCAGCACGTCCTGATCCCGCAAGTAGAGCTTGCCGTTGACGACGATGGGGTGTGGCCAACTGTTTTTCCCGCTGCGCTCGGGCTGATTGAACCGACCCTTTTCCTTGAAGCCTTCCGGCGTCGCCTCGATCACGACCACCGTGCCCGGACCGCTCTCGAAGCGCAGATAGAGATGGCCATCGGCGTAACCGATCGCCCCCTTGCCGAGCTTGTCCTTCTCCTGCCAGACCTCCTTGCCAGTCTTTAATTCCTGGCAGGTCCAGCCCTTGCCGTCGGAAAAGCCGTAGAGGTGCTCGCCCAGCTTCACGACGCCGCCGTGGTGGTTCACCATCACCTTGTTGTTGTACAGTTCCTCCGCTTTGAAGGATCCACCCTCCGCGCGGACCCGGAAAAGATGGCAGCCGACCCCGTAGCCAGAGGTCACGTACACCAGGTCGTCATGCAGGATCGGAGTGGGGATCACGGCGGTGCGTCCCGACCGTGGAGCCCGCCACAGCAATTTCCCGGTGTCGGCGGCGACGCCGAAGACGCTGGCGGCAGTGAGTTGAACATACTGACGCCGGCCACCGAAGTTGGCGATCACCAGTGACGAGTAGGCGGCGTCATCGGTAATCTCCCGGCTCTGCCACAACAAGTCGCCCGTGGCCTTGTTGAAGGCCGCCACCGTCCCTTGCGGCCCGCCGGGCGTGCAAACCACCTTGTCCCCGTCTACCAACGGCGACTCGGAATAACCCCACCCGGACATCATCTTTCCGCCGAAGTCTCTCACCAAATCCTTGGTCCAGACCAGTTTGCCCGTTCCCGTGTCCAAGCAAACCAGGTTGCCGCCGGCACCAAGGAAGTACAACCGGTCGCCGTCCACCGTGGGCGTGGACCGGGGACCTTCGGAATAGCCCACACGCCGATTCGCGTCGGTCGTCTTCGTGGCCCAAAGCTCCTTGCCTGTCGCCTCATCCAGCGCCCAAGCGACCTCGTCGTCCCCACGATAGCCGAGGCCAAAGATTCGCCCTTGGGTGATAGACGGGGTGGTGTAGCCACCGCCCAAACCTTTTGCCGTCCAAACCAGCGGGGGGCCTTCGGCGGGCCACTCCTTGAGCAAGCCCGTCTCCGCCGAGAGGCCATCTCGGTTGGGGCCACGCCACTGGGGCCAGTCCGCCGCCAGTGCGGTCGGAAGGACCATGGTCAAGACCGCCGCGACGAGACGACGCAGGGAGCGAGATTTGATCATAACGGCGGGATTGGATGGGGAACGAATCGCCGGCATTTACATTAGCCACACGGAGCACCAGAATCTGCTCGCGAGCAAATCGTGGGGACGCGGCCCGGCCGGCCGCAGCTCAGCGGAAGCTGATCTCGCTGCTCACCGGGATTTCATGGGCGCACGGTGCGTTGGTGGGCGCGTCCGCCTGGCGGCCGTTGGGCTCCACCAACCCTTGCTGGAGCAGGTAGGCTTCCACTTCGTCGCCGCTAACGTCCGCCAGCATCCGGCCATTGATCTCCACGCACGGGCTCAACATCTGCCCGCTTTTTTCGATCATTTCCTGTCGCTGCGCCGGGTCATTGATGATGTCCCGGTCCTCGTAGGGCAGGTCATATTTGCGAAGCACGGCCCGGACGCCGTTGCTCCAGCCACAGGTAGGTTTCAGGTAAGCGATGATCTTGGGTTTCGTCATAGCCAATTCGAAGGCGTTAGGATGGCACAACTTAGCCCGGGCGCAATTGGCCCGCCGGGCCTTGACCCCCGCCAATGGGCGTGGGCCGGCGCGGCGGGATGTTCCGCGCCATGCAGCAGGCAAAGAGTAACGAAAATGGTTTGGCCCGCGGATGCGGCCGCTTCGGCCGGCGTCCTTGCTTGAGGCCCGTGGCCGCCGCCGTGGTCAGTGTCTTGCTGATGCTAACTGAAAACGCCGGTGCCGCCGAGCGCGAGATCGAAACCCGGTTCCTTCGCTTCCGATGGACGGAGGACACCGGCGCGTATGCGATTGAAGACAAGGAGGGCGGGACGATCTGGAGGTCCAATGCGCGCGAACCGCGCTTCGGCGAAGTCACGCTGCGCTCCGGCGGCCAGTTGGAGCGAAGACCCCTCGCCGCCTGCCGGCTCGCCTTGACCAGCGACGACGCGTTGACGGCGAGCTTCCGGTTTGGCGAAGTGCCGGGAACCGGTGACCTGCGCGTCACGGTGCGCGCCGGACTGGATGGCCGATCGCTGGATTGGTCTTGGGCCGCCGAACCAGGCCAGTCCGTCGAGAGCGTCCGCCTGCTGGATGACGCGTTATGGGTCACCGACCCCGAGCAAGGCGCGGTGCTCGTGCCGGTGCGCAAAGGCATTCTAATTCCGGCCGACAGCGGACGGGCTTTCACCCACAGCCTCGACACCTATGCTTTTGAGGGCTGCCACCTGGCGATGCTGGGCGTGCTGAAGCAGGGCGCGACGGCGCTGATCTCCTAGTCCGACCCGTACGTGCGCGCCGAGGTTACCCGTGTCCTGCCGGCGGCCGGGCCGGGTTCAGTCCGCGTTGACCCGGCTCGAATTGCCCGCAGGACCGGATCAGGACTACCAGGTGCAGGTGGGCCTGTTTCGCGAGAGCGGTCGCGCCGAACGGGTCGGAGAAGACTTCGGGCTCCTTGTGGCGGGCTCGCGTTTCCTGGCCTTCCACGCTTCGACGTGGAACGGCGTTTCGTAGCCGCAGCCGGTGCTCTTCACGCTGCGAGCGGAGGATCGCCATCCTCTCGCGCAGAGCCGGGCAGTGCGCGTCTTCCACGGATTCGGCGACGGGGAGCTGCGCTTTCGCGGCCAATCCGGGGCCACGAGCAACGAGGTGATTCTGGCTTTCGACTGCACCCCAGGCTGGCCATCCCGTCACGCGGACCGGGCGCAGAATGCCGTTGAGGCCCGACGACGCACCGGGCAGTCTCCCGGCAGCGGCTAACCCAACCTCCTATGAATTCCGAACACGCCAACCGGGGACGCGGGTGTTTCTTTTACGGCTGTCTGGCCGCGGTGGTCATCAGCATCGTGGCCATGATCGGCGGCTACCTGGCGATCCGCCATGTGCTCAACCAGGCGCTCACCAAGTACACCGACACCGCGCCATTGGTGCTGCCCACGGTGGACGCCACCCCAGCCGAAGCGGATGCACTCCTGGAGCGGGTGCGCGTTTTCAAAGATGCGCTGACCGCCGGCAACGCGAGCCCCCTGGTCATCGGAACCCGCGATTTGAACACGCTGATCGCGTTTTCGCCGGACTTCAAAGACCTCAAGGGCAAGGCGTACGTCAGCATCGAGGGCGACCGCCTGCGCGGCCAAATCAGTCTGCCGCTGGATCAGGTTCCGCTGCTGGGCGGGCGGGGCCGCTACCTCAACGGCGAGGCCTCGATCAAGGCATCCCTCGAAAACGGCGTCTTGATGGTCACGCTTGATGCCTTGCGCGTGAAGGGCCAGGACGCGCCGGCGGAGTTGATGGCCGCGCTGCGCAAGGAAAACCTGGCACGGGATGTCTATCGCAATGCGGATAACGCCCGCATCCTGAGCCGGTTGGAGAGCATCACCATCCAAGACGGCCAGTTGGTCATCCGACCCCGGTCAAAACCGGCCGATCAGCCCGGCCCATCCCCGGGCAGCAGCGGGTTTTGAGGAACGCCCGAAGCGCCGGGCGCCCGCTCACAGCCGCTTGAGCTTCGGCCCTTTCGGCGTGTCCTCGACCACCCAGCCCCGGGCCTTAAGTTCGTCGCGCAGCGCGTCCGCGCGCGGGAAGTCCTTCGCCCCTCGCGCGGCCTGCCGCGCCTCCGCAAGAGCGACGATCTCCGGGGGGGCCTCCACCTCGGCGCGTTCACCGACGCCGAGCACCGTGTCCAGCCGGCGCCAC
>CALJWR010000266.1 GCA_937976685.1 uncultured Verrucomicrobiae bacterium | reverse complement strand
CCGGTGATGCGGGCCACCGGCGCTTCTCCCGGAACGAAGGTGACCGTGGTGGTGTTGGTTCCCCGCAGGCCAGAAGCGTCCTCGACCACGAGCGTGACGTCCCAGGGCCCGAGGCCGTTCCAACTCTTGCTGATCACTGGCGCGCTGTTGGTCCCCTTGGTTCCGTCGCCGAAGTCCCATTCGTAGCGGACGATACCGAAATCGTCCGTTGAGGCCGAGGCATCGAGCGTGGCGGTCCACACCAGCGCCTGCGCCTTATCCTCGCCAAACACATAGGGGCCGCCCGGCTGTGCGACCGGCGGCTGGCCTTTGACCGTGACCCAGGTGCCCCGCGTGCTGTGAATGCCTCGGGCGTCCGTGTGCCACAGGCGGGTGACGAACCGGCCTTCGCGTTCAAACGTGTGCGTGATGGTGGGGCCCATGTTCGCCATGTCGGGGGTAAAGGTCCAAGCGAGCGGATTGCTCCCCTCGTCGCCGAAGGTCCAGCGGAAGGTGTCGCCTGCCTGAACGCCGGCGCCCACGGCCGTGAAGGTCACCTGGCCGTTGAGATCAATCACGGGATCCAGCGGCGCGAGGTTCACCGCGACTCGCGGCGGAGGCGGGGGCGCGGCAGCTCCCAACGCGGTGGAAAGACCGGTGGCCAGTGTCACACGATTGGTTTCAAAGCCCCCGCCCGCCGCGCCGGCCACGAAATACGCCGCCCGTCCGCCGTAGGTGGCCACCACCATGTCCGGGAAGCCGTCGCCGTCGAAGTCGTAATGGTCCAGCGCCGCGTAGTCGTTGAAATCCAGTGGCGCAAACGCCTCGCCGGCCGCCAGGTTGGTGAAGGTCCCGTCGCCAAATCCCTGATAGATGATGATGTCCCCGTTTCCGCCGGCGTTGGCAATGACATCAAGGTGCCCGTCCTGGTCGAAGTCCGCCGAGGCAACCCCGTACGGGTCACTGCCATGACGTCCGACGAGGATGGGCGCCGCAAACGTCCGGTCGCCATTGGACAAATAGAGGCGGGTATTGCCGTCGGAATAGCTCGCGCGAACGAGGTCCGTACGCCCATCCTCATTGAAGTCACCGGCCGTCATACCGCGTCCGGTGCCTGGCCAGCGGACGGTTGTGACGGTGAAGGTGCCGTCGCCGCGGCCCCAGTAGAGGGCCGTGGTGTCGCTGTTCCCGTTGATCGCCACGTCCAGGCTGCCGTCGGCGTCGAAATCGCCGACCGCCATGTCCAGGATATGCCCGCCCGAGCCTTCGACGGCCGGCATGAGTTCACCGGGGGCAAACGAGCCATCTGCCCGCCCGCGAATGAGCAGCGTGCGGAAGGTGTTGCCGGGACCGGGAAACGAAGCCACCACGTCGAGGTTTCCGTCCCGATCAAAGTCACCGATGGCCACGCCGCGGGAACCGCCCCCGACGTTGGCCACTTCCACTCGAGGCCCGAAAGCGCGGTCACCCTGGTAGGGAAACACATACGCCCGCCCGCTGTCGTCGGCCACAGCCGCAAACAGGGGCTGCCGCGCCGGCGGTTCGCCGGCCAGCGTCGCCGCGCGGAAGAACCGGGCCGGGTCCAGCGCCGTGAGCGGCCCGACCGACAGGAGTTGAACCTGATTCGGCGACGCGGTGGTCAGCGGCTGCCAGTCCACGAGGTTGGTGCTGGTCTGGACGACAAAGACCTGGCCGGTGGCGCCGGGCGGGGGCGCCAGTTGCAACGTGACCCGCGGCGCGTTCACGCCCGGTTCGGGCGCGGCCAGGGCGATTTGGCGCAAGGTCTCCGCCACCACGAAATTCGGCAACGCCATCAGGGCCACCAGCATCGAGGCGGTCGCCTGGTGGAGAAGGGAAACAGGCTTCGTTTTGGACATGGCTGGAAAGGGCTGAGGGTCTGGGGACAGAGATCAGTTTTCCGGGGTCGGGGCGGACGTGCGCGAGCCCCACAAACTCCACACGCTGGCGGGCGGGGCCAGGCGCCCGGCGGAGTAGATTTCGATGCCGTCTATGGTGACCGACTCACCGGGACGCAGCGGGTTGCCGGCGCCCAACTGGGCGGCCACAGCCTCGGTGATGTCGAGGTATGGCAGGCCATTCGGCAGCGTCCCCGTGGGCCGCACAAATCGCCGGCCGGGCGTGCTGTCGAGTCCAAGTTGGAACGGCGGGCCGACTGCCGCCTGGCTTTGACGGGCGTTCTCGATGCGGAGCCGGCCCAGCAAGCTGCCCACGGGCTGGTTCAACCGCCACTCAAACATCAGTTGCACCAAGCCGGTGGCGTCGGAGATCAGTTGCTCCCGCGCCTCCGTTTCGCCGGACAGGGTGACAAACGTCGGCGGCAGTGCCGCAGGATCGGTCTGCACCAGCGAGAGCGGGCCGAGCCTTGAACCGTCCTCGGACACCATCACCCGCGTCACCACACTTTCGCCGGGCTTGAGGTTTCCGAGGAAGAAACCGATCGCCATCGCAATGTCGGCGGCCTGCCCCTCGCCGAAGGCATTGCGGTTGTTGAGCGCGCCCTCCAGCAGGTTCTGATGCAGGGTACCGCCAGCGAAGCCCGGCTCGTCAATCTGCCAGGCATCCGGCGCGGCATCCCCGGGGCCGGCGCCGGGCGAACCGGCCGTGGCGGCGAGTTCGTTGAAGAACGTGTTTTGGGTTTCCGCAATCTCGGTGTCCAACAGGACGAAGAGTCGGACGTCGGTAAAAGTCGCGTCGGTCGTGTTTGCCAGCGTGTAGCGCAGGACCAGATCGGTCTGGTCGGCCGAAAGCTCGCTGGCAAAGGCCACATTGAGCCCCGCCGGCGGCGAATGACGCGAGAGCTTCGCGGCGCGGCCCGGGTCGGCGCCATTCAGATCCTGCCCACCCACGTACAGGAAGGCGTCGAGTTCGAAGACACTGCCCGCCGGGCCAATGCGGAAGTTCTGCCCGTTTCGCGAACCGCCCGCGCCGTGAGCGCCGAACGGCCCGACCTCGATGGCCCCCGCCGGCAGCAGCGCCAGTCCGCCCGCCAACACCGCCCAAAGCACCAGATTTGTTTTCATGCGAAGAAGAGAAGAAGTCGTTGAGAGCCCGCTGAGTTAGGCCCCACCAGCTCAGAGTTCCTTGCGCAGCACCAAGCCGACGGACCAGCCGCTGTTGTCCACTTTGATCTGATTCGGGCCGAGATCGAACTCCTGCGCATTCAGGACCCAGTCGTAGCCGCCAAACGCGCCGAGATGAAATCCGCTGCCGAGGGCCAGTTCCACCCCGCCGGCCAACCCGCACGTGAAAAGCGCGTCTGTCTCCTCCGCCTCGTCGTTCCAGCTCCGCAGCACACGGGCCGGTCCGGCAGCCGACATCTCGGAGAAGGTCTCCGTGCGCTGCGCGGTCGTCACGGCAATCGCGACGCCCAGCTTGGGCACCAGATAAGCCGTGAGATTCTGGGAGACCCGGTAACTGATCCGCGGAGTGAGCGTGATTTCGTAGAGGTCCTGGCTAAGGCGAAACGTCACCTGGTTCGCCGCGATGCTGGCCACCTCCATTTGCGCCAGACCACCGACCGGCACGTTTGGAATCACCGGATAGCCGCCCGCCCATCCCGGCGCCTCGCCCGCCGGCCCCTCATACGTTCCGGTGTACCCCCCGGAGGCTGTCCGAGGCGGCGGAAATCCCAGTTCCGGATGCACTGCGCCCCGGACATCAAACCGGTCGGTGACCGTGAGCGGACCGACTTCTTCCTGAAAGCTGCTCCCGGTGATCGTCGAGCGAAGGTCCCAGAATCCGTGAAAGCCGAGCGCCAGATCAAACAACCACCGGTCATCCCGCCGCAGGGTCCGCCCGAACTGGAAACTCAAGCCGAGGCCCTCCAACTCGTTATCGCCCTCCAACCCGGTGTCGCGGGTGGTTCTTGCCACCCGCTCATAGGCGCGTCGAAAGGTCAGCGTGCGACCGGCCGAGTCGTACTGGTCCGGACGGTCATAGGCCCAATTCCACGTGAGCCCGGCCCCGCCCACGGCGTTCGGGTCCAGCGTGCCGGAGTCCAGCTTCACATAGCCGTCATCGTACAGGCGGTCGGCGTAGCCCGTTTGCGCCCCCGGGGGCGAAGGCGCAGCGTGGACGTCCTCCAGTTGTGTCCGGGAGGTCCCGCTCACCGAGACCTTCATGCCGCCACGAATGGTTGGGCCTGCCTGAACCCACCAGTCGCCGGCGAGCGCCACGCCGGGGCTGACCACGGTCGCAACAACCAGGGGGGAGAGCGTCTTGAGGATTGCGGAAGATCTCATGGTGACTGTTTGAACTTCTATCTCCCTCCCCCCGCAGCCCGAGAAAGTCAACCAATAATTGCCGCAGTCCGGGCAATCGCGACCGCGAAAACCGGCGACGGCCCCATCAATGCCCACCTCGCCGAACGAACGCGCCCAACAACTCCGAAAAATCAGCCGGTCCACGTGGGCCGGCGCACCACGCGATCCGGCCCGGCAAGCGCCGCCCGTTCGTTCACGGCACGGTCAACGCTTGTCCGTTGTGCTTCGCTTCGAGGGAGAGCAGGAACGGCGCAGCACGTCGGGCCCAGGCCTCGGGAGACGGGTAATCACCGGCGGAATCGCCGAAACAGCTCCGCAGCATGTCCGTGTTGATGATGCCCGGATTCAAGGGGATGGCCGCCATACCGGCCGGGAGCTCCTGCGCCAACGCGCGCGTGAGCCCCTCGATGCCCCACTTGGTCGCGCAGTAAACGGCGACGCCGCGGTCGGTCGAACGTCCCCAGCCGGAACTCAGGTTCACGACCACCCCGCGCCGGCGGGCCAGCATGGGCGGCAGGAAGTGACGGATGACGTTGGCCACGCCCTTGAGGTTGACGTCCACCACCCGATCAAACTCCGCCGCGCTCAACTCCCAGAGGGGCGCGGTGCGGGCGATGACCGCGGCGTTGTTGATGAGCAGATCGGGGACAAGCTTCTGCGCCTCGACCTCAGCCGCCCAAGCCGCGACCTGCGGCTCCGCCGTCACGTCCAGCGCGCGAAAGCCAGGGGGTCCCGGAAATCGGCTGGTCAGCTCCGCCACCGCGCCGGCGTCCCGGCCACAGCCGACCACCGTGTGGCCGGCCCGGACAAATTTATCCACCAAGGCCCGGCCCAACCCGCGGGTGACGCCGGTGATGACGATGACGCGCCGGTCGGGAGACTTCACGGGTTGGCGGGTAGGGAAACCGGCGGTTCTTTGAGCGCTTGCCATGCTTGAGCCCGCCGCGCGTCGAGCGCGTCGAGGCGCGTCAGGGTGGAACGCATCAACAGGCGCAGATTCACACTCGGCTCATTCTTTCGTGCGGGAGGCGCACCGGCCTTGGGCCGCTGTTCCAGATAGCGTGCCACCACGTCCGCGTAGCCGGTCACCAAACTGAGCGTGTCGCGGGAGGCGCGCCCTTGCAGGAAACGCAATTGCGGCAGCTTCTCGCGCAGCACTTGAAGCTGCCGCTGCGTATCCAGTTCGGTGAGGATCCGCTGGAGACTCACATTGAGGGTTTCCGGCACCGTTTGCCCCGGGGGCGTGGTCCGGATCGCCGTCACCAGCACCATGCCCAACCGTTCCAACGTCTCGGCCGCCGACCACGTCTTTGACTCATCCCGGCTCGAGAAGCCCACGCTGGACACCGCCCACCATTTTTCCACGTCGGCAGGGGTCGAAAACGCCGGGCTGTACGCGGCGAAGAAGGCGGTTTGCCAGTTCAGGGCGCGGGTCACGCTTCCGATGAAAGCCCGCATCATTCGCGGACCATCCGGCAGACTGAGCAACTGGAGCGTGAACAATTGCGCACTCGCCCGGAAGCGCGGCGTCTCCGACCCGGCAAGCTGTTCCGGCCCGGGCAGGCTCAGCTCGTTGAACGTCAAGGGCGGTTGGGTGCCAAGGAACTCGCGCAACTGGCGAATGCCCTCGTCGCCCCAGCGGAGGAGAATCTGCGGCGAAACGAACTGAGCCAGGTGGTCCCGCACCTGACTGAGATCCCGGTCGGCGGCGCTGACGCGGACGGTCGGCTTCACCTCGGCCCAGCCTTCCCCAAGCTGGCTCACGACACTTGCGGCCTCGAAAGCCACCTCGGGCCCGCCTCCCGAGACCAGATACGCCGCCAACCCGTACACCAACCAGGCCGGCAGTTCCGCCGGCCGCACTCCCGGCGTGCGGTTGGCCATCTCGGTGAGAATCGCCTGAAGCAGACCCCGCACGAGGACCTCGCGCTCCAGACGGGTCGGCAGCCGGAGGCTGTATTGCCAGCCGTCCGCGAATCGCGCCGAGGTCAACAACGGCGGCGAACCGGCCGGCATGTCCAGACTGATGTTGAGATGGATCTTCCCCTGCCAGCGGTCCGGGGCGTCGAGCTCGGTCAGCAGCCGTTGCTTGATCCGCTCCGCGGACACGGCCAGCGGGTCGGGCTGGACCACGAGCCACGTCCGGTTCGTGTCCGTGGCCAGCAACGGGGTGGTGAAGGTCGGACTGTGAACGACGAACTGTTCTGACCGGCTCCGGACAACCCGCGCGCCCTGCGGGGCGCCGGCCGGTGCCGCCCACGTGGCCAGCACCAGTGCGAGGATGCAAACAAACCGCGGGCGCGGGCAATGACGCATGGCCCGGTTCAGTCGCCGCTTGGTTTGGCGCTGGCAGCCGGCTTGGACTTCTCGGTCGTCGCTCCGCCGCTGGCGCTGCTGCCCGAGGGCGCGCCGTCCTTCTTCGGCGCGGGCGCGGCAGACTCGGATTCCTTCTTGGCCGCCGCCTTGTAGCCTTCGCTGCGGTAGTCCGTGATGTAAAAGCCGCTGCCTTTGAAGATCAAACCGGCGCCGGCGCTGAGCTGGCGTTTCACCCGGCCCTTGCCCCACTTCGGGCGAAAGCACTTCTCCTTGGGGCACACTTTGAGCGCCGGATCTTTCATGGACTGAAAGAACTCGAACTCGTGCCCGCATTTTTCACACACGTAGTGGTAGGTTGGCATATCAGTGAACCGATTCCCTATTCCTCGCCCCGGCGATACCACGCTGCCCCACGCAATTCAAGCCGTCGAAGCCCGCTGCCGGCGGACAAATGCCAAGTGGCCAACACGGGTGCGACGGTGAAGTGCGCCAGGAGCAACCGGCACCCGAGCCGCACCGGGAAGCGATGGAATCCAGCGGCGCGCAGCCCCGCAGGCTGGACTCCCGCGCCTCAATTTGCGGGGGCGTTTCGCCCGTCGCTTTTCCCCGGGGAATCCGGCGACGAGCGCTGTGGTGCGAACATAGCCAGACAGCAGTCGCGTCACTCTGGCGAACGGCGGGGCGGGCTGGTCCGTCCTGCCCGGCCGGTCCCCGCCGTTGCCAGTTGCCATGCGGGTCCCCCAACGTCCTGGGTGATCTTCCGGCCGATCGAAAACGACCGTTGATCACACCGCGTCAGACCCACAGCTCCTTCGCCGCTCGGCCTTTTGAACCTTTCCGGTTTCGAGGCCGGCACGACCGATGGGAGCCTTCGCCTTGATCCTCTCCGGAGTCTCTGATAACGCGAGCGAGTCAACAAGCACCGCGTATGAATCAAGAACACCGTTTGTGCGCTCTTCTGGTTGCCTTGGGTCTGGCATCGGTCGCTGCGCTCGCCTCCGCGCCGCCCCGACTCAAGGTCAGCAACAATCACCGGTTCCTGATCACCGAGCGCGGAGAACCGTTTTTCTGGCTGGGCGACACGGCGTGGGAGCTCTTCCACCGGCTCGATCGCGCGGAGGCGTCGCTTTACCTGAAGGATCGTGCGGCCCGCGGCTTCAACGTCATCCAGGCGGTGGCGCTGGCGGAGTTGGACGGGCTGACCGAGCCCAACCGCCAGGGCCATTTGCCGTTGGTGGACCGCGACCCTGCCCGACCGGACGTCAAACCCGGCCCTGCCAACGACTACTGGGATTTCGTGGATGAAGTGCTGGATCTCGCGGCGGCCAACGGCCTTTACGTCGGCTTTCTGCCGACGTGGGGCAAGTACGTCACTTCAAACGCCTTCGACGGCAAGGTGGACGGCATCTTCAACGTGACCAACGCGCTGGGCTACGGGCGTTTTCTCGGCGAAAGGCTGCGCGCGCGGGCGAACGT
>CALJWR010000265.1 GCA_937976685.1 uncultured Verrucomicrobiae bacterium | reverse complement strand
ACGGCGGGCGGGTGATCGGCGCCTATTTGTACGAATCGTACGAACTGAAGGCCCCACGCGTACTCAAGCGAAGGGATGGACGCTTCTGGACCTTGTACGGCTGCTACCCGCGGCAGGGCGGCTACGAATTGCGGCCCGGCTACGAGGGGGTGGCGGTCAGTGAGGAGGGGCTGGCCTGGCGGCGCGTCAAGGATGCACCGATCCTTTCCGTGTACGATCCGGACTGTGGCGAGTGGGAGAAGGACTGCATCTACCAACCTTGGCTGGTTGAACACCGCGGGCGGTTCCTCAACTTTTACAACGCCGCCAACGGTGGGACCGAGCAAACGGGGCTGGCGTTCTCGACCGACCTGCTGACGTGGATGAGGTACCCGGCCAATCCGGTGATCCCGGTTCGCGTGGGCGGCTTCGATGAACAGTTCGCGTCCGACCCCAAGGTGTTTCGCGACGGCGATCACTGGACGATGCTTTACTTCGGGGTGGGGCGGGGCGGCGCCCACATCATGATCGCGTTCTCGCGCGATCTGGTGCATTGGACGGCCCATCCCGAGCCGCTCTACCGCGCCGGCGGCCATCCCGGTGGCCTCGACCAGCAGTACGCCCACAAGATCTCGCTGGTTTATGAACCGGTGAGCGAGGGGTTTTACCTGCACTATTGCGCGGTGGGCGTGAAGGGCAGGGGAATCGGACTTCTGACTAGCCGACCGCTGCCGCGGCGCGTGGGAGCCGCCGAGAATGCCGTTCCATAAGGCGGCAACGGCCCGCCTGTTCCTCCGGTGTGACTCGATGTAACCGGCTTGTAACCTGCCCGTCACCGTTTCACGATGCCGTCATGGTAAGCGGCTTTCGGATGAAACCGAAAATCCTGGTGGTCGAAGATGAGCCCGATGCCGCGGAACTGGTCGAGTTCAACCTGAAAGCGGCCGGTTTCGAGGTGGTGTCGGCCGCTGACGGTGCGACCGCACTGGACCGGACCCGCACGCACGCGCCCGACCTGATCCTCCTCGACCTGATGTTGCCCGAGGTGGATGGATTGGAGGTCTGCAAAATCCTCCGACGCAGTCCGGCAACTTCCGGCATCCCGATCATCATGCTCACGGCCAAGGCGGCGGAACTCGATCGCGTTCTGGGTCTTGAACTCGGCGCGGACGATTACATCACCAAACCGTTCAGCCCGCGGGAACTGGTCCTGCGGGTCAAGAATCTCCTCCGCCGGCGACAATCGGCGGCGGACAAAGCCGAGTACATCCAGATCGGCGAACTGGTCATTGATGTGCCGCGCCACTACGCCGCCGTGGGAGGGCAGACGGTGGACTTGACCGCGACGGAGTTCAAACTGCTGACCGTGCTGGCCCAGCGCCGGGGTCGCGTCCAGTCGCGCGAGCAACTGCTGCGGGACGTGTGGGAGTACGACAGCGTGATTGACACGCGCACGGTGGACACTCACATGCGCCGGCTGCGGGAGAAGCTGGGCCGCGCTGCGCGTCTGCTCGAGACCGTGCGTGGGGTGGGTTACCGAATCGGCGAGGATTGATCGGCCGGGTTCAATCTCGTCATGTGGACCGTTCTTGCGCTGCTGGCCTTGGCCGCGGCCATCATTTTGGCCTGGCTTTGGTGGCGCCGCGGGCGTGAATTGCAGGAAGTTCGCCGTGTCCTGGCCAGCGCCCGCGAGGAGGCGTCCGCCCTCCGCCAAACGGTTTCCCTGAACCAGACCCAGGAGGAAACCCGCTTGCAAGCCCTCCTCAACAGCATGGGCGAAGGTGTCTTGCTCCTCGACAAACGAAGCCGGGTGGCCTTCGCCAACGACTCGTTCCGGCGGCTCTTCAACATCACCTCGGAGGTACGGGGACGGACCGTCCTCGAAACGGTGCGCCTGGCGGAGGTGCAGGAGATGGTCACCCGGGCGCGGGTGCAGGGTTCGGTCTGGGGGTATGAACTGGAGTTGCCGGGGC
The DNA here is from genome assembly GCA_937976685.1 of uncultured Verrucomicrobiae bacterium. Lineage (GTDB taxonomy): Bacteria > Verrucomicrobiota > Verrucomicrobiia > Limisphaerales > J093 > JADJWF01. The sequence continues at coordinate 3,586 of CALJWR010000265.1, read as the reverse complement.
TGGATCGGCGGTGTCTCCAACTGAATGCCGCGGTCGTTCAGAACGGCGGAAGCGGGGAGCAGGGCGTGATCGTGGTGTTCCATGACCTGACGGCGCAGAAGCGGCTCGAGAATGCGCGCAAGGAGTTCGTCGCCAACGTCAGTCATGAACTCCGGACGCCCCTGTCGGTGATCAAGGGCTACGTCGAGACCTTGATTGACGGCGCCCGCAATGACCCGGCGGTGCAGCTCCGCTTCCTCCAGACCATCGCCCGGCACGCCGATCGGTTGACGTATTTGATCGAGGATTTGCTGACGCTTTCGCAGCTCGAGTCCGGCGGCATTGCGCTCAATCTGCAGCGGGTGGACTTGCGGGCCCAAGCAGCGCGGGTGGCCGAAGACTTTGCGGTGCGCGCGGCCGAACGGCAGATGCACATCGCCAACCAGGTGCCGGAAAACTTGACCGCCCGCGCGGATGCGGACCGCCTGCAGCAGGTGCTGGTGAACCTGGCGGACAACGCGATCAAGTATGGGGAGCGCGGCACGGAGGTCACCATCGGCGCGCGTGCGTTGCCGGAGGACAAGCTGGAAATGTGGGTCCACAACGAAGGTCCGGGCATTCCGGGCGAGGCGCTGGCCCGCGTCTTCGAGCGCTTCTACCGGGTGGACAAGGCCCGCTCGCGCGAGCAGGGGGGCACCGGGTTGGGACTCGCGATCGTGAAGCACATCGTCCAGTCGCACGGGGGCGAAGTGCGGGTGGAGAGCCAGCCGCATCGCGGCGCGACCTTCTTTTTTACGCTGCCGAACGCCGACCCCCCGGCCCTGCCGCTGGGAGAACAGCGGGCGGATTGATGGCGCCGGCGCGTCATTGCGTCTGATGCTAACATGACGCGAGGACTCGTTTTGGCAGTGTGCCTGGCCGTGGTGGCGGCCGGATGTCGGACGCGGAACGCCGGCCCTTCTCAGTCCGCGGACGCGGTTCGGGTGTTCGCGGTCAAAGGCGTGGTTCGCGAATTGCCCGGCGGTGACACCGTGCGCATCCGACACGAGGAAATCCCGGGCTACATGGCCGCGATGACCATGCCCTTTACGGTCAAGGACCCCGCCGAACTGGCAGGGATTCAAGTGGGCGACACGGTCACCTTCCGGATGACCGTGACCCCGGACGATGGCTGGATTGACCAAATCCGGGTGCTCGAGCGAGCGCGACCGGAGGACGCCCGGCCGCAGATTGAGGGCGTCCGGATTACACGGCTGGTCGAGGAACTCAAGGTGGGCGACGCGCTGCCGAACTACCAGTTCACGAACGAGCTCCGCCAGCCGGTCAACCTCGCGGACTTTCGTGGTCAGGCTTTGGGGCTGACGTTCATTTACACCCGGTGTCCGTATCCCACGTTCTGTCCCCGGCAGAGCCAGCAGTTCGCCGAGGCCTGTGCCCGGCTCAAAGCCATGCCTAACGCCCCGGACAACTGGCATTTGCTGTCGTTGTCCTTCGATCCCGCCTACGACACCCCGTCCGTGCTGCGGGCCTACGGCCAGCGCCACAACTACGACCCCCGGCGATGGAACTTCCTCACCGGCGCGATGATTGACATTGACGCCATCACCGAGCAGTTCGGAACGATCTTTGCCCGGGATGGCGAAGGGTGGAGTCACAACGTGCGCACCGTGGTGATTGATGCGGCCGGCCGGGTCCAGCGCATCTTTGTCGGCGTGGAGTGGACCACGGAAGAGTTTGTGGCGGAAATGATCAAGGCGGCCCGGGTTCAGACGTGAAATCAGCGCTCCCCGTGGCGGGCCGCCAAAAGGATTGCGCCCGCCGGTGGCTTCCCGTTAGCTAGGCCCATGTTCTCGCACGTCGTGATTTTCTGGACCGATCCCCACTTGCCCCAGGCGGCCGACGAGTTGGTTTCCGCCGCCGAACGGTATCTGAAGAGCATCCCGGGAATCGTCCACTTCCACGTCGGGAAGATGGTGCCGAGCCATCGCAACGTGGTGGACCAGAGTTATCAGGTCGCGTTGAACATCGTCTTCACCGACAAGCGGGCGCAGGACGAGTATCAGGCGCATCCGCAACATCTCGAATTCGTTGAGAGGGCGTTCAAACCTTACTGTCGCCAGGTCCGCGTGTACGATTTTGCCTGACCCCATCGCGGGCCGCCTTCTGGCGGCTCGCACCAACCCGTCCGACACACTCTTATGAGATCAACTCCCTCATCCTCGCCGCGCGCTTCGCGCCGCGATTTCATCAAGACCTCGACCCTCGCGGGTGGCGCACTGGCCTTCGGCATTGCCACTCCGCCCCGGCTGTTCGCGCAAAACTCGGAAACCCTGCGGGTGGGCCTGGTGGGCTGCGGCGGACGTGGCAGTGGCGCCGCCCGCGATGCGCTGAACGCCGACCCGAACTGTGTCCTCGTGGCCGTGGGCGATGTCTTCGAGTCCGTCGCCAAGGGGGCGGTGGCCGCCATGAAACGCGAGGCTTCGATGGCGGAGCGCGTGACGGTCACACCCGAAACCACGTTCTCGGGCCTCGATGCATACCAAAAAGTCATCGCGGCGGCAGTGGACGTGGTGTTGCTGTGCACGCCGCCGGGCTTCCGGCCGTTGCACCTCAAAGCGGCCGTGGATGCCGGCAAACACGTCTTTTGTGAGAAGCCGATGGCGACGGACGTGCCCGGCGTGCGATCCGTTTTCGAAAGCGCGGCCCGGGCCAAGGAGAAGCGCCTCGCCCTCGTCGCCGGCTTCTGTTGGCGGTTCGATGAGGCGTGCCGCGAGTTTTACTCCCGCGTGCATGACGGCATGATCGGCAACATCCGCCATTACCACGCAACCTACCTGAGCGGCCCGGTCAAGCCCATGCCCCCCGCCAGCACGCGGCCGGCTGGCATGGGTGACGTTGAGTGGCAGTTGCGGAACTGGTACAATTTCGTCTGGGTTTGCGGTGACGGGCTCGTCGAGCAGGCGTGCCACAGCGTGGACAAGATTGCCTGGGCGATGAACGGCGTTCTGCCGGTCAAGTGCGTCGCCAACGGCGGGCGCAACGTCCCCAATCACGAGGGGAACATTTTTGACCATATTGACGTGTTCTACGAATTTCCGGAGGGCGTCCGGGCGACCATGGCGCAGCGCCAGATCAGCAATTGCCACACGGACAATTCCGACTACCTGCTCGGCTCCACGGGCGTGGGCCGCTGCGGATGGAACGCGCCGACCATCACCGGGCAAAACAACTGGCGCTATCGCGGCCGCAACCCCGGGGCCGAGATGTATGTGCAGGAACACCGCGAGTTGTTCGCTTCCATCCGCAAGGGCGAACCGCGCAACGACGGTGTGTGGATGACCAACAGCACGCTGATGGCCATCATGGGCCGCACGGCCGCCTACACCGGCCAGGAGATCACCTGGGAACAAATCATGGCGAGTACGGACAAGCTGGTGCCGGATGATCTCCGCTGGGATCAGGCGCTTCCCGTGCCGCCGATGGCGGTGCCGGGCAAGACACGGTTCGTTTAGACCTCGCTGCCGGAGGAACTTCTGTCCACGACTGGCCTTCACTCGTCACCGCCCATGAATGCCCTGATTCCGTTTCTTGCCGCGAGTTGTTTATC
>CALJWR010000264.1 GCA_937976685.1 uncultured Verrucomicrobiae bacterium | reverse complement strand
TGATAAACAGTTCCTGTGAACTTCCAAGAAACAGGTGGGAACCCCGCAGACGGCTTTCGACTTCCAGTCAAGGCCTGTCGGCCACCGCCGTGACCGCCGGCTCCCGCGGTACTCGAGCTTACGGTTCAAGGACTTCGTTTCCTAGCACGAGCAATGGCAGGGCAAATCGCATTTCTCTCAAAGAACGCACGGCCGTTTCACAGCCACCAGCGACCAGCAACCTATCGCCCCGCCCACCCCGAAGCTCAAGGGAAAAGTTCGCGAAATCCCCCCCCCGGTGGTAGTGTTCGCCAACTGTCAGAGTGGAGAGCGGATCTGCGCCGGGCAGCGAAACATGGACGGTGGTCGGCGAGTCAGCCGCCTTGCAGGGCAGCGACAGCCTGGGTACGGAGACTGGGGAAGCAGCCGTCACTGGCCGAGACTCATCCACACTTCGCAGTCTGGTTGAGCCATCGTCTCTTCCCTCACCAACTGACCCTCAAAGAACTCTGGCGTCCCCACATGGGCCGCCGGCGAATCACTCACCCGCCAGTGAACGCAGACCCGCCAGCGAATGCGCGAACGTCTCCTCCGGCGTTTCGCCGCACTCGACCGTCACCAGGATTCCTTCCTTGCGATAATAGTTGATCAAGGGAGCCGTTTGACGGGCGTAGGCCTCCAACCGAACCAGCACGGCTTCGGGCCGGTCGTCGTCGCGCTGGATGACCGCGCCACCGCAGTTGTCACAGAATCCGCTGACCTTGGGCCGACGGCTTTCAACGTGATACGAAATACCGCACTGGGAACAAAGACGCCGGCCGCTGATGCGGCGGAGGATCTGCTCGCGGGGCAACTCGTAGTCAAGCACCGCGTCGAGCCTCAGCGCATGCCGGGCCAGGATGCCTTTCAGAGCCTCCGCCTGCGCGACCGTGCGGGGGAATCCGTCGAGCAAAAAGCCATGCGGACAGGTGAGTTGCTCGGTGCATTCCGACACGACCCGCACCACGATGTCATCGGGCACGAGTTCACCCCGGCGCATGAACTCCAGGGCAGTCACCATGCCCGGCGCCAGCTCGGCGGTTGGCCGGTTGCGGGCCGCACGAAAGATGTCGCCGGTGGAGAGATGACAGGCGCCGAAGCGGTCCATGAGCAGCTCGGCCTGGGTGCCTTTGCCCACGCCCGGGGCGCCCAGCAGAACCAAACGATAGGCACGTCGCACGGCCCGGTCCGCGTTGCGGTCACAGGAGTCCTTCAGTTTGTCCCGCAGCAGGTGTCCCAGTTCAGCTCGCATTTCAAAAGGCCGTGATCGTCATTTACACTAATTTGCCGCGCCAGTGGTGATAGAGGTTCTGCTGACCCAAAGCAACCCTCGCCTGCTGGAATATCGCGGGCAACGCGCCCGACCGACCCCGGTGGCAGGCGCAACCTTCGTGGCTGGTTTCACCTCAATCCAACCCGCGCTCTTCAAGATCCAACTCGTCCAGGCCGAGGTAGTGCCCCAGTTCGTGCAAATAGGTGGTCCGGACTTCCTCCCGGTAGGTGGCTTCGTCCGCGTCGCTGAAATCCCAGAGGTTCCCCAGGAACAGGATGATTTGGGCGGGGACGTCGGGAAACCCGGCTGCTTCGTCATCCACGGCGCGACCGACAAACAATCCCAGCAAGTCCGGCTCAAAGCCGTCGGCCTGAATCGCGTCATTAGGCATCGGTTCGTAGGTCACCGGCAGCGTTTCCGCGTGTCGGCGCAGATCGGCTGGGAGACGCTGGATAGTGCGTCGGACCTCGCCTTGGGCGAGGACCAGCAAACGCCGCCATTCAGGCGACCCGGCGCGGGCTTCCAATCTCATGCGGGAACAAGCACAAGCTGCGCGCGACCATGCAGGAACGTTTCCCCGCCACCCGGGAACCAGCGGGAACGAGATGGAATGCCGGTGTCGGACACCCCGTAACGCTACGCGCGCGGCCGGCGCGTAACAAGACGCAGGACGCTTTCGACTTCACCGACGCCCGGCCAAAAGGGGCCGTCTGGCGTGGCAAAAAACGGTAAGAATTCGCCAAGATCGCCGTAGCCGATTGAAGGACTCCTTCCAGAATGAACGTCGAACAGGCCATCCGGGCGTTGACGTGGATCATCGAACTTGCCGCGTCCGGCTGGGACCTTTGCGACGGCAGCGATATGCACGAAAACGTGGTCAAGCCAGTGAATCGCCGGGAAGTCCTCCGCACGACCGCGCGGTGGTTGGCGCTGTTGGGCCTTGGCGCAGGAGCCGTCATGGTGGGCCGTGGCCCGCTTCGCGCCGGTTGCGCGGGCTTCAGCCCATGCGGTGGTTGCGGGGAATTGGCACGCTGCGGCCTGCCCCGGGCGATCGCCGCGCGCCGCCAGACTTTGGGTAGCGCCCGGATCCAGCCATGAACTTTCGTCGCCCTTTCAATCCCAGTCGCCGGCGTTTTCTGACGGAAACCGCGCGGGCGAGCCTCGGGCTGGCGTTGTTCGCCGGGGCGCGAACCGCGCGCTCCGCCACTGCTGTCAACCCCTTCGCCTACGATGTTCGCAAGTACGAAACGACCGATCCGAAGCTGATTGCCTACCGACAGGTCACGGCCTTCAAGTGTCCGTTGCCGGATGCCCGCCGGCTGTGCCTGGTCGGCACGGATCGCCTGGCCGTGGCGGCGGGGAACAAGGTGGCGCTGCTCGACCGCACTTCCGGAGCGTCCTCGGCCGAAATCCCGCTGAACAACCCGGTGCGCTGTGTGACGGAGGGGCCCGATGGCTCGCTCTACGCGGGCTTGCGCGATCATGTCGAGGTCTTCGATGCCCAGGGAAAACGGCGGGCGACGTGGCCCGGCTTCGCCGGCCGTCCCTGGATCAGCAGCCTGGCGGTGAACGCTGAATTCGCGTTCATCGCCGATGCAGGCAACCGCGTGGTGTACCGCTGCGACCTCACCGGCAAGGCCATCAACCACATCGGTAACCGCGACCGCGACCGGGGCATTCCGGGTTTCGTGTTGCCCAGCCCGTTCTTGGAGGTGGAGCTGCATCCGGACGGCCTCCTGCGGGTCACCAATCCCGGGCGGCACCTGATCGAAGCCTATACGTTCGAGGGTGACCGCGCCACCGCGTGGGGCCGGCCCTCGATGGGCATCGAGGGATTCAGCGGCTGCTGTAATCCGGTCGCCCTGGCGATTCTGCCCGATGGCCGCTTTGTCACCTGCGAGAAGGGTCTTCCGCGCGTGAAGGTGTACTCTCAACTGGGTGAGTTCGAGAGCGTGGTGGCGGGCGTCGAGAGCTTCCCGGAAAACGCGAAAGTCGGCTCCGGTGAAAAGCCCGGGGACGGCGTCAAAGCGAGCTTGGACGCCGTGGTGGACGGGCAAGGCCGCGTCTTCATCCTGGACACGGTGACAGGCTCGATTCGTGTGATGGTCCGCAACCAGGCTGGCTAACCCCTTTCCCGTCATGTCTCACCCCGCACCGAATCCATCGTCCGTTTCCCGCCGGCAGTTTCTGCGCGAGGGCATGCGACTGGCGGCCATGACCGGCGCCGGCGCTTTCGTCGGTCTGAGCAGCGGCCGCACCGGGGCGCGCGAGCACTACGTCTGGCAGATTGACCCGACCAAGTGCGTGTACTGCGGCAACTGCGCGACCGCGTGTGTGCTCAAGCCGTCCGCCGTGAAGTGTGTGCAGGCGTACGAGATTTGTGGCTACTGCGATCTCTGCACCGGCTACTTCGTGCCCGAGCCGAACGCGCTCAACACCGGCGCGGAAAACCAGGTCTGCCCCACTGCCGCGATCGAGCGGAAGTTCATCGAGGACCCGTACTACGAATACAACATCATCGAGAGCCGGTGCATCGGCTGCGCGAAGTGCGTCGAGGGCTGCACCCGCTTCGGCAACGGCTCGTTCTATCTCCAGGTACGGCACGACCGGTGCGTCAACTGCAACGAATGCTCCATCGCGCGGGTGTGCGCGGGGGACGCCTTCCGTCGCGTGCCGGCCTCGAACCCGTACTTCCTCAAGACCAGCGCGCACTGATGCGAGCGTTGTTCCCCAGGTCACTCTTTCCCGCGCTGATGGGCCTGCTTGCGGCCTTGGCGGGGGCGGCGTCCGAGATGCGCTTCCCGCCGCCCGAATTCGAGACGGACTACACGATGCCGGGCATCACCACGCCCCCGCCCCGCAGTCTGGCGATGGAGTACGTGGACACAGCCCTGCTGGTGACCGCCTTGGGGCTTGCTGCGTGGCTCGTCCACCGGCGGCGCTCACGGCGCGGTTTGGTGGCCCTGTCCGTTTTCAGCCTCGTGTACTTCGGATTCATCCGCACCGGCTGCATTTGTCCGATCGGCGCCCCGCAAAACGTCGCCCTCGGGATGTTTGATCCGGGCTACACCATTCCGCTGACCGCGCTCGCCTTCTTCCTTGTCCCCCTGGTCTTCTCGCTCTTCTGGGGACGCACCTTCTGCGCCGCCGTTTGCCCGCACGGCGCCTTGCAGGACCTCGTGCTGATCAAACCGGTCAAGGTACCGCTCTGGATCGAACAAGGACTGGGTATCGTGCCCTTTATCTTCCTCGGTCTTGGCATTTGGCTCGCGGCGACCGGCACCGCCTTCATCATCTGCCGCTACGATGCCTTCATCCCGCTTTTCCGAATGAACGGGTCCGTGTTTGGGCTTGCTCTGGGCGGCATCTTTCTGGCGGCGGCCCTCTTCATCGGCCGTCCGTTCTGTCGTTTCTTGTGTCCATACGGGGCCTTGCTGCGACTCGGCTCCATCGTGTCCCGCAAAGCGGTGCGGATCACGCCTGACTACTGCACGCAATGCCGGCTTTGCGAACATTCGTGTCCGTTCGGTGCCATCCGCGAGCCGGTGAAACTCCCGGTCACTCCAAACGCCCTCGCGCCGGAACGCCGGCGGTTGACCTGGCTGATCCTCGCTTTGCCGGTGCTGATCGCCGGTGGCGCGTGGCTGGGATCGAAGCTCAGCGTGGCCGCCGCCAAGATGCATCCCACCGTGGCCCTGGCGGAGCAGTTCCTCGCCGGTGACAAAGCGCCTGCGCCCGCCACGGCCCTGCCCACGCCGGAAACTCGCGCGCTGGGCCGGGCTGCCGAGACGGCGCCGGAACTCATCGCGGCCGCGAGTGAGGTGCGCCGTCGGCTGGGCATCGGGGGTTGGTGGTTCGGCGGCTGGGTCGGCCTGGTGATCGGCGCCCGCCTGATCAGCCTGTCCCTGCGGCCCAACCGCACGGACTTCGAGCCGGACCGCGGCGCCTGCTACGCCTGCGGCCGCTGCTACTTGGCCTGTCCGAACGAGCGCGTGCGCGTGGGGCTCATCACGCCGGCGGAAGCGGCCGCGCTGCAAGCACACGCGCCGGTTCCCCGGCCGGACGTGAAAACTTCCTGAGCCGTGACCGCCCCGTCTCTTCCGTCTTCCCGTGCCGACGCCGACCTGTTGCGACCGCTACGCGCCACGGTCTGGATCACGGCCTGCCTCGCGGCCCTGGCAGTGTTGCTGCTCGTGGTTACCCACCATCGCGCCCATGCTCACGATCCACTGAAATCCCCGGAGCTGGCCGCATTGAAGCAGCGATTGCTGGATGAGCCGCGCAACGAGGAACTCAAACAGCAGATCCGCGACCTGGACCTCGCCCTCCGCCGCAGTCACTCGCGGCTGTTGAATTTCTACGCCTTCGGACGCTGGCTGCTGCTGGGGTCCTCGGTGAGCTTTGTCCTCTCCGCGAAAGCGTGGGGCAAACTCCACGCCCGTCCTCCCGCCCCCCGCCTTTCCCCCGACGCGGCGGAACGATTCACCCGGCTCGTTCGCCTTGCCCGGCTGACGGCCTCGACCACCGCTCTTTGCACACTGATCGCGCTCACCGCCATTGTTGTGGCCGCCACCTCTCCCCTGCCCTCCGCTGCGACGGATCCCGAGAAGTTGCTCGCCAGGCTCCGCGGCGAAGCACTCGAAGTGCCACCGCTTCCGCCCCTCGCGGAGTTCGCCGCCAACTGGCCCCGCTTCCTCGGGCCCGCCGGCAATGCCTTCACGCCGGTCGCACCCGAACCGCTGACCTTCGACGCCGCCAGCGGAGACGGACTCCTGTGGAAAGTTTCGCTTTCCTCGCCGGGGTTCAATTCACCCATCATCTGGGGCAACCGCGTTTTTCTGTCCGGCGGCGACGCGGCCAGGCGTAGCGTGGCGGCGTTCGACCTGGCCACCGGTCAACGGGTGTGGGAACAAGCCGTCACCGGGGTTCCCGGGTCTCCCGCCAAAGCCCCGGAGATTCCCGAATCCACCGGCTTCGCCGCGTCCACGATGGCCACCGACGGCCTCCGCGTGTACGCGATCTTCGCCAACGGCGACCTCGCGGCGTTCACCCTCGACGGCCGGCCCGTGTGGTCGAAGCACCTCGGTGTGCCGCAAAATCAGTACGGGCACGCCAACTCCCTCGCGGTCTGGGAGGGGCGGGTCATCGTGCAACTGGACCAGGGCGATGCAGACGCGGGCCTGTCGAAGCTCATTGCCTTCGACGGCGCCTCCGGCCGGGTCGCCTGGCAGGTCCCGCGCAAGGTGCCGGAGAGTTGGGCCTCGCCCATCGTGGTGGAGGCAGCGGGAAGAGCCCAGATCATCACGCTGGCCGGCGAATTCGTCATCGCGCACTCGGCTGGCGACGGCGCGGAGCTCTGGCGCGTCCAAGAGCTTCACGGGGAGATCGCGCCGTCCCCCATTTTTGCCGGGGGATTCGTTCTCGCCGTCAGCCCGAATGACAAACTGATGGCAATCCGGCCCGACGGGCTGGGCGAGGTCACGAAGACGCACGTTGTCTGGCACGCTGACGATGGCATACCGGACGTCACCAGCCCCGTCAGCAACGGCGAACTGGTTTTTCTGGTGACCAGTTACGGCCTGCTCTCCTGCTTTGACGTCTCGTCCGGCAAGAAGCTCTGGGAGCACGAGTGCGACACGGACGTCCATGCCACGCCGGCGGTGGCGGGCAAGCGCGTGTATGTCCTCGGCGGGAAAGGCAAGGTGGTCGTCGTCGAAGCCGCCCGCGAGCTGAAAGAACTGGCGACCTTCGATCTCGGCGAAGCGATTTTCGCCAGCCCCGCGTTTCGGGACGGCCGGATGGTCATCCGCACGGCGAAAAGCCTGCTTTGCGTCGGAACGCCGCCGGCCACCGCCTCCGGAGGGACGTCGCCGTGAGCACCACCCCAACCAGCCCTGAGACGGTGGCGCCGCCAGTGGACCTGCGGTTCGCGGAAGAGGCACTGGCCCGCTGCGGGCGCTCCCCCGATGCTGCCATTCCCGTGCTGCAGGCGCTGCAAGATCACTACGGCTATCTGCCGCGCGAAGCGCTGGAATGGGTGTGCCGACACTCACAGATCACCCCCGCCGCCATCACCGGTGTCGCCACCTTCTACGACATGTTCCGGCACGCGCCGGTCGGCCGGCACATCGTGCATGTCTGCCACGGGACTGCCTGTCACGTGGCCGGTGCCGACCGCGTGGAGGATGCCCTGCGCCGGCACCTGAACATCGCACCCGGCACCCACACCGATCCCAACCGGCAGTTCACGATCGAGCCGGTGGCCTGCCTCGGCTGCTGCACCCTGGGACCGGTGGTCCGGATTGACGAGGAAACGATCGGCTACGCCACCCCGGAAAAACTCCCCGGGGCTATTCGGGACTTCCTGGCGAACGCCGAGTCGCGCGCCCGACATGAGCCGATGCAGAGCGCGGCCAAGCCGAAAAACGGCGCGGCGGAAATTCAGGTCTGTCTCGACTCCTGTTGCGTGGCCAAAGGCACGGACCGGGTGTTTCGCGCCCTCCAGGAGACGGTGGCGCAAACTGGAGCCCGAGCCACCGTCAAACGCGTTGGCTGTGTCGGCGCCTGCTACCGCACGCCGATGATCGAAGTGCTCGTCCCCGGGCGACCCAAGATTGCCATCACGGACATGACCGTTTCGCGCGCGGCGGAGCTGGTGCGAACCCAGTTCCGGCCGGCCGGCCCGGTGGCGAAGCTCGCGTCGTCCTGGTCGCGCTGGGTGGACACCCTTCTCCTCGGCGACGCGCCGGTGCCCGCCGTTCCGGCGGCCTCACCGGCCCCGACTGCGGACGATGAGGCCGGGGTGAAGGCGTTCTTCGGCCGCCAGGTTCATATCGCGATGGAGCACTTCGGTCGGCTCGACCCGCTGGACGCCGGGGAATTCCTCGCGCATGACGGCTTCGTCGCCCTGGCCCGCTGCCTCGGCGTGCCCCGGCCGCAGCCTGACGGCCAGCCCGGCGCCGCTCCCTCGGGCTCGCTGACGCCCGAGCAGATTATCGAAACGGTCGAAAAATCGGGCCTGCGCGGGCGGGGCGGCGCCGGCTTTCCCACCGGCCAAAAGTGGCGGATGGTCCGCCATCAGAACAGCCCGACCAAGTACGTCATCTGCAACGGCGACGAGGGCGACCCCGGCGCATTCATGGACCGGATGATCCTCGAGTCGTTCCCCTACCGGGTCATCGAAGGGCTGGCCATCGCCGCCATTGCAGTCGGTGCCCACGACGCGATCTTCTACATCCGCCACGAATATCCCAATGCCCTCAAGCGCATTCGCGCCGCCCTGGCCGAGTGCGAGCGGCGCGGCTGGATCGGCAACCGCCTGTTGGGCAGCGATTATCCACTGCGCTTCGCGATCAAGGAAGGCGCCGGGGCCTTCGTGTGCGGGGAGGAAACGGCGCTGATCGCCTCGGTCGAGGGCCGGCGCGGAATGCCGCGGCTGCGGCCACCGTTCCCGGCGGTGTCGGGGTTGTGGGAGAAGCCCACCCTGATCAACAACGTTGAAACCTTGGCGCTGGTTCCCTGGATCCTGCGGCATGGCGGGGAAGCGTTCGCCGCGATTGGGACCAAGACGAGCAAGGGCACCAAGGTCTTCGCCCTCGCCGGAAAGATTCGCCGCGCGGGTCTGATCGAGATCCCGATGGGGACCACCCTGCGCGAAATCGTGGAGGAGATCGGCGGCGGTGTTGCCGCCGGGCGCAGGTTCAAAGCGGTGCAAATCGGCGGCCCCTCGGGCGGATGCGTGCCAGCGCGCCTGGCGGACACACCGGTGGACTATGAATCGCTGCGCGACATCGGTGCCATCATGGGATCCGGCGGGATGGTCGTGCTCGACGACACCGCGTGCATGGTGGACCTCGCGCGCTACTTCCTGCAATTCACCCAGAATCAGTCCTGCGGCAAATGCACTTTTTGCCGGATCGGCACCAAGCGAATGCTCGAGTTGCTGGAGAAGTTCTGCGCGGGCAAGGCGCGCCGCCGCGACCTCGAAGAGCTCGAAGGACTGGCCGGCCAGATAGCGCAGGGCAGCCTCTGCGGCCTCGGCAAGACCGCGCCGAATCCGGTCCTCAGCACGCTTCGCTACTTCCGGGACGAATACGAAGCCCACCTGCAAGGGCATTGCCCGGCGGGCAAATGCCCGGCGCTCATCAAGTACACGGTGAAGAACAACTGCACCGGCTGCACCCTCTGCGCCCAGCACTGTCCAGTGAACGCCATCCCGCTGACGCCCTATGAACGACACGCGATCAATCTCGACCTCTGCACCCGGTGCGACACGTGTCGGCAGGTCTGTCCCTATGACGCCGTGGAAGTGAAGTGAACCCGGCGAACCAAAACCGGTCACCGCTGATCATGTCCGCACTGAAACTCACAATTGACGGTCGTCCGGTCGAGGTCGCGCCGGGAGCCACCATTCTGCAGGCGGCGCGCCAGTTGGGCGTCCCCATCCCGACGCTCTGTCACGTCGAGGGCTTCGCGCCTTCGGCATCCTGCTTTCTCTGCGCGGTGAAGATCGAAGGCCGCCCGAACCTGTGGCCCTCGTGCGCGATGCCGGCCGCTGACGGCATGGTGGTGGTGACCCAGTCCGACGAGGTGCGGCGCGCGCGCAAAACGGCGCTCGAACTGCTGGTTTCGGACCACGCCGGCGATTGTGTCGGCCCCTGCAGCACGGGCTGCCCGGCCCGCCTGCGGATCCCCGATTTCCTCGCGCGCGTGGCGGCACTGGATCAGCGCTCGGCCGCTGAGATCGTCACCGACGATCTCGCCCTGCCCGCCTCGCTGGGGCGCGTGTGTCCCCGGTTGTGCGAACAGCGCTGCCGGCAGTGTGACGTCACGGAGGCCCTTTCCATCCGCAATCTGCATCGTTTCACGGCCGATCAACAGCGCGTGACGCTTCGGCCCTATGTGCCGTCGAAAGCGCCCGCCAGCGGCCGCTCTGTTGGGATTGTCGGGGCCGGCCCGGCCGGGCTGGCGGCGGCCTATTCGCTCCTGCGCAAGGGGCACGCCGTGACCCTTTTCGATGCCCATCCGCAACCCGGCGGCATGTTGCGCTACGGCATCCCCGCATTTCGGCTGCCGCGCAGCGTGCTGGACGCCGAGGTGCGCGTAATTCGCGAGCTGGGCGCTGAGTTGCGCTTGAACGCCCGGCTGGGACGTGACTTTTCCCTCGCCGACCTGCAACGGGACTTTGACGCCGTATTCCTCGCGGTCGGCGCGCAGGGCTCCCGTGGACTTGGCTGCCCCGGAGAGGAACTGGCCCTGCCGGCAGTGGAGTTCCTGCAACAACTCACCGATGGCCCGGCACCGGAAATCGGCAGCAAGGTTGTGGTGGTCGGCGGAGGCAACACCGCCATGGACGTAAGCCGCTGCGCGGTGCGGCTGGGGGCGCGGTCGGTCCGCGTGCTGTACCGGCGCACGCGGCGGGAGATGCCCTGCCTGTTGGAGGAAGTCGAGGCGGCCGAGGAGGAAGGCGTTCAGGTCGAGTACTTGGTGGCCCCCACCAAACTGGAACGCCGCGAGGATCGGTTGGAGCTCACCTGCGTGCGCATGGAGCTGGGCGCGCCGGACGCCAGCGGGCGCGCGCGTCCGGTGCCGGTGACGGGCTCGGAATTCACGGTTTCCGCTTCCTGCGTCATCGCGGCCATCGGCCAGTCGGTCGAGTTTTCCAGCGACGAGGCGCCCAACCTCGCCTTCTCAAAGTGGGGCATTGCGGTGGACGAGAAGACGCTCGCCACGAACCTGCCGGGCGTGTTCGCCGGCGGCGACGCCGTCACCGGGCCGGATCTCGCCGTGCGCGCCGTGGCGGCTGGCAAACTGGCCGCCGCCTCGATTGACCAATACCTCGCCGGCCTCCCGGTGGTGGGCGCTCCCGAGGCGGTGAACGTGCTGATGGGCAAACTCGACGAGGATGAACTCGCCGAGGTGCTCCGCGACATCGAGGACGCCCCGCGGGCGAAGATGCCCCACCTGCCGCCGGAACAACGGCGCACCACTTTCGACGAGGTGGAACTGGGCTTCACCCCGGACGCCGCGCTGCGCGAGTCGCGGCGCTGTCTGGGTTGTGGTTGCGGCAAGGCCATTCCGTGCCGGCTGCGGTCGCTCGCCACCGAGTACGGCGTGGACCCGGGCCGCTTTGTCGGTCAGCGCCGCCACTTCCGCCGCGACACGTCCCATCCGGAGATCGTCTTCGAGCCGGGCAAGTGCATTTTGTGTGGCGTGTGCGTCGAGGTGGCCCGGCAGGCGGGAGAAGATTGGGGAATCGCCTTTTTCGGGCGCGGTTTCGACACCGTGGTCGCGCCGCCGCTGGGCCGGCCAATGGCCGAGGCGTTCAAGAAATCCGGCCGCCGCGCGGCTGAGTTGTGTCCCACCGGCGCGATCACCCTCAAGGGCGCCGGTTGCCACGCCTGCCGGCGAGCATGACCTGCGGGTCAGCGCGCGGGCACCCAACGAACATCGTGGGGCGGAATGGACAGTCGCTCACGGTCGGCTCGTACTTCCCCTGGTTCGTCGCGGAAATTGTGCATCGCCGTTCCCGCCGTGAACAGGTACACCCCGACCCCGCCCGGAGCCGCCAGCCGTAAACGCAGCGGTGCCGTCAGTCGGGTTCGCACTTCGTTGGCCACCGCAGCGGGCAACTGCGACCACCCGAGCGGCTTCGGGCTGAGCAGCCATTCATTGGCGGCGCGGAAGTCCGCTTCCGAAAAGGTGCGGGCGTTCAGCACGATGAATGTCCCCCGGCTTTCGCGACGCTCCGTCAAAACGGGACACGTCCCGCCCGCCGCCCGGCCGCTGATCCGCACCCGTGCGGACCGTCCCTCAAGGGCGAGGTCCACGTCCAGCGGGTGAGCCAGCGAGTGGACCGCGGCCCCGAGCCCCAGGGTGGCCACTTCGCCGGCTTGGGGTTCAGGGCCAACCGCAACCCCTGCGAGGAGTTGAACCCGCTCACCCGCACGACGCAGAAAAGCAGGCGTGGCCACGACGGTGCCGCCTCGGTCCAAGACGCCCCGCAATTTCCCGCCCACTTCCGGATCGGCGGCGGCTTGTGCGCCCAGGAAAACGGCCGCCGCATTGGTGGGCCAGTCGGCCGTGGGGAGGATGGGCAGACCGATCATGCCGAGATAATCGGCAAGATACAGGTTGTCGTCCGCGTCGCTGTTCGGCGGCTTGTAAAACGCGATGCCGCGCCGGGTCTGGCCTTTGACCTTCTGGGCAAGGTCGAACAGGTCCGGCAGACGCCGGGCGAGCAGCAAGTCGCCGGGATGGTCTGCAACGATGTCGCCCAAGCGGAAGAGCGTCAGTTCACTGGCGCCGGCCAGCACGCTTTGAAACGCCTGGTCCACGAAGTTTTCCGCCGTGCATTCAATGTGGTCAAACCACGCACCGACGGTCTTCTCACCGCAAACCGAGTGGAGCCAGCGGAAGTTCATGTACCCCTCGGTGGGCTGGACGTAACCCATCCGGCGCGTGAGCGGATTGCGCACCTCGGTACCCACCCAAACCCGGTCGAACGGCGGCGCCATCCGCTCTGGGTCATAGCCGAACAGATGGAAACGGTCGTACCACTGCGGGAACTTGATGATGAGCCGGATGTCCGGCCGCCGCGCGCGCGCCGGCTGCACGATCATCGGCTCGATGAGAGAGACCAGGAGATCGCGGCGGTATTGCGACCACGGGCGACCCGCGCGAGCGGCGTCCGACGCGGGCGAGGTATCCCCCGTGCAGAAAAAGTCGTCCACGATCACCTCTTCGAACACGTCGGCGTTCTCGCTGAAAAAGCCTGCCACGTCGCGGCGGGTCCGGGGATCCTCCCAGTTGAGCCAGCCGAGTCCTTCATTCTGGCGCGTGCCGAAGGTGTTTCCCGGCACGGTGGCAATCCCACCCGCCGAGGCGATGCCCTGCCCCGCGAGCCAGTCGCGAACCTCCGCGAGGACACGCGGCGGCACATACTCGTCGCCTCGCCGGCCTTCCAGAAACACCCGCGAGGCCCGCAGCGGGCGGAGCTTCGCCAGCGTGGCGTCACGCTGATCGGTCGGCGCCAGACGTCGCAGGACGTCGTCAGCCGTGGCGTACACGCTGATTCGGAGCGCGGCCGCTTCCGCCCGAACTCCCCACTGGGAGGCCAGCAGACAGGCGGCGAGAACGACCATCGCGAGACGCAAGACGGGTTCAGCCGCCGCGCTCCGCGCCGGCCAGCGGTCCAGTAAAGTGCAAGCGAGCGGTTTCATGATGTCACCACCCCGGGTCGGACCGAACGGACGCTTTCAGACCTTCCGGGCCCACGATGTAGATCGGGCTTTCACCCAGCGGAACCGACAGGCCTTTCGTCCGCACTTCGTCGAATTCGACGAACCGGCGCGTGCCGTACACGTCGTAAAACGTCAGTCCTTCTTCGGTGTTGTTGACGCGCAGGTACGCGTAGGGCCGGGTGCTCCACGCCACCAGCGTGTCTTCCTTCTTCTCCGGATCATTGAACAGGCAGGCGAAGACGTCGGGACCGAAGGCGTCATTACGCAGCCACCGTTTGCCCTCAAGCTGCCGCGTCAGGGTGGCAAAGGCGTA
>CALJWR010000263.1 GCA_937976685.1 uncultured Verrucomicrobiae bacterium | reverse complement strand
GCTGCCCCCGGCGCCGCCTTTGCCAAAGTTTCCCGTGTAACGATTCCGCACGCATCAGGAGATGAACCGCTGGAAAGAAGCCCTCTCGCGCGAGATTGCGCTTAACTTGACGCCAGAACGCGGCGCCTCGGCAGCAAATCGCAACCTGGCTGCAGACTCTACGGTGTGACCCTCTACGACCTCCTGCCCCGCGAGGACCGGATCACGAGCGACCTGCTGCTCGGTCGGTTCCTCGATTACGTCGCCGCGCGGCGGCTGACGCTCTATCCAGCGCAGGAGGAAGCGGTGCTGGAGTTGTTCGAGGAGAAGAACGTCATCCTCAACACGCCCACCGGGTCGGGGAAGTCGCTCGTGGCGATGGCGCTGCATTTCGCGTCGTTGGCGCGGGGACGGCGCTCCGTCTATACCTGCCCGATCAAGGCGCTGGTGAACGAGAAGTGGCGCGATCTGTGCCGGGAGTTCGGGCCGGACAACGTGGGGCTTTCCACCGGCGACGCCAGCGTGAATCGTGATGCGCCGATCCTCTGCTGCACCGCGGAGATCCTCGCCAACATCGCGCTGCGCGAGGGGGCAGACGCCGACGTGGCTGACGTGGTGATGGACGAGTTCCACTGGTATGCCGACCGGGAGCGCGGCGTGGCGTGGCAGGTGCCGTTGCTCACGTTGCCGCAAGCGCGGTTCCTCCTGATGTCCGCCACGCTGGGCGAAACGGAGTTCTTCGAGCAGGAATTGACCAAGCGCACCGGCCGGCCAACGGCAGCCGTGAAGTCGGTCGAGCGGCCCGTGCCGCTGGAGTTCGCTTACTCGGAAATCCCGCTGGCCCAGACGCTCGAAAAGCTGGCCGCCGAGGGCAAGGCGCCGGTGTATGTGGTGCATTTCACGCAGGCGGACGCGGCGCAAAGCGCGCAGGATTTCACCAGCCTCAACGTCTGCACGCGCGAGGAGAAGAACCGCATTGCGAACCAGATCGAGGGCTTCAAGTTCAATTCCCCTTACGGCCCGGAAATCCGCAAGTGGCTCAAACACGGGATCGCGATCCATCACGCGGGGCTATTGCCCAAGTATCGGGTGTTGGTCGAGCAACTGGCGCAGCAGGGCCTGCTCAAGATCATCTGCGGCACCGACACGCTGGGCGTGGGGGTGAACGTGCCCATCCGCACGGTGCTGTTCACCCGCCTGTACAAGTTTGACGGGCAGAAGACGGCCATCCTGAGCGCGCGAGATTTTCATCAGATCAGCGGGCGCGCGGGACGGAAGGGTTTTGACGACAAGGGCTGGGTGGTGGCGCAGGCGCCGGAGCACGTCATCGAAAACCTGAAGCTGGAGGAAAAGGCGGCGCGCGATGGGAAGAAGGTGGTGAAGCGCAAGCCGCCCGACCACAACTTCGTGAACTGGGACGTGAAGACGTTCCAGCGGCTCATGGCCGCGCCGCCGGAGCGGCTCACGTCGCGCTTCCAAGTGTCGCACGGGATGTTGCTGAATGTGTTGAGCCGCGCGGGCGACGGCTGCCGGGCGATGCAGCAGCTCATCCGCGATTGCCACGACACGCCGCGGCAGAAGAAGGAGCACACCAAGCGGGCGTGGCAGTTGTTCCGGTCGTTGGTGGATCGGAACATCATCGAGATTCTGCCCCGGGATCCCGAGGACGGCCGGCAAGGCGAGTCGAGCCCCAGCCGCAAACTCCGCGTCAACGTCGAGTTGCAGGACGATTTCTCGATGGACCAGACGCTGTCGCTTTACCTCCTGGAAACCATCCCGCTGGTGAACCCGGAGCAGAAGGATTACGCGCTGGTGGTGCTGTCGCTGGTGGAAGCCATCCTCGAGGACCCGGACCTGATCCTGCGCAAGCAACTGGACAAGGTCAAAGGCCAGGCCGTCGCCGCGATGAAGGCCGAAGGCATCGAATACGAGGAACGGATGCAGAAGCTGGAGGAACTGGAATACCCCAAGCCGAACCGCGAGTTCATCTACTCCACCTTCAACGCCTTCGCCGACAAGCATCCCTGGGTGGGCCAGGAGAACATCCGGCCCAAGAGCATCGCGCGGGAGATGTTCGAGAACTTTCGCTCGTTCGCCGACTACATCCGCGACTACGAGCTCCAGCGGGCCGAGGGCCTGCTGCTGCGCCACCTGAACAGCGTTTACAAGGTGCTCAGGCAAACCGTGCCCGACGCGGCCAAGAACGACCAACTGCGCGAGATGGAGCTGTATCTCGGCACAATGATCCGCGCGGTGGATTCGAGCCTGCTCGACGAATGGGAGCAGATGCGCGACCCAGATTACGAACGTCGCATTGCGGCCGAACGGGCGGCCATCACGGGCGTGGACCTCAAGCCACCCGGCGCCGAGGACGCCGCTGCCGACATCACGCGCGACGCAAAGGCGTTCACGGCGGCCATTCGCAATCGCATCTTCACCTTCCTGCGCGGCCTCGTGATTGGGGACTACGAAGCGGCGCTGGAAAGCCTGGGGGTGGCGCAGCTTTCCCAACCTGCGGTATCGCCGACTTCCCCGTCGGCTGCGCCGGGCGAATCGAAGGAGTCTCCTGGACTGGAACCCCGCGCGGATTCGGAAATCCGCGATACAGCAGACTTGGAAGTCTGCGCTACGGAGCATCCCTGGTCGGCGGCACGACTCAAGCAGGCGATGGACGCCTACCTGGCCGAGCATGAGCAACTGCTGCTGACGCCGGAGGCCCGCAACCTGCGCCATACCTACGTCACGCCCTCCGAGGACCAGCGGACCTGGCGCGTGCAGCAGATGTTGGTGGACCCGGAAGGTCACAACGATTGGGTGGCGGAGTTTGTGGTGGACCTCGCCGCATCACGCGCCGCCGGCGAACCCGTCCTTGCACTCCGCAAACTCGGGAGCCTCGTCTGACCCATCCCACGAGGCTTGGGCACGTTGGCGGCGAGGTTTTTCGCTTCATCGCTCGGACACCCTGCGCCAGACTCGTCTCGTGATTGAACTGGCCGAGAGGGAGATTGCGCAGGCGGTCAGCGCCGCGCTGGTGGAGGATGTCGGGAGCGGCGACATCACGACGCGCGCCATCATTCCGCCGACGGCGACCGCCCACGGGCGGATGGTAGCGCGGGAGTCGTTGGTCGTGGCGGGGCTGGCCTTCGCGTCGGCCGCGTTCCGGGCGCTGTCCCGTCTGCTGAAGGTACGCGAGTTGGCCCGCGACGGAGACCGGATTGAAGCGGGTGCGCCGTTGCTTGAGGTCCAAGGCCCGGCGCGGCCGCTGCTCAGTGCCGAACGGGTGGCCCTGAATTTTCTGCAGCGACTCTCCGGCGTGGCGACCACGACCGCGGCCTACGTTCAGGCGGTTGCGGGCACCAATGCCCGGATCCTGGACACGCGGAAGACCACCCCGGGCTGGCGGCGATTTGAAAAGTACGCGGTCCAGTGCGGTGGCGGGTGCAATCACCGGATGGGGTTGTTCGACCGGTTCCTCGTCAAGGACAACCACCTCTTCGCCCTGCGGAAAGCGCCCGAGGGCGCGATTGCCGCCGCCGTCCGACTGTGCCGCCAATACGATCCCACGCTGAAGGTCGAGGTCGAGGCCGACACGCTCGAACAAGTGGGCGAAGCCCTGGCCGCGGGGGCGGATTTCATCCTGCTCGACAACATGCCGGTGGCGACGCTGCGCAAGGCGGTGAAGTTGGTGAACGGGCGGGCGGTCACGGAAGCCAGCGGCGGCGTCCGGCTCGACAACGTGCGGGGGATCGCGGAGACGGGGGTGGACTTCATCTCGGTCGGCGCCTTGACGCATTCGGCAAGGGCCGCGGACATCGCGCTGGATTTGGTGGAGCGGTAGCTTCGCGGGCATGGCCACCCCGGTGGGAACTTCCCTTGATGCGGCGATTCTTTCCGCGCTGCGCCAGCGCGAGGACCAGCCCCTGTCCGGCGCCGAACTGGCGCGCCAGTTGGGTGTGACGCGCGCGGCGGTCTGGGCGCGCATTCAGGAACTGCGGCGGCTCGGTTATGATATCGCAGCCAGCCCGCATGAGGGCTACCGGTTGCGCGACACTCCGGACCTGTTGCACGCCGATGATTTGATGGCGCGGCTCGGCGCCACCGCCGTCGTGGGCCGCCAGATTCAGGTCTTCCGCAGCACGACTTCGACGAATGACGTGGTGGACAAGCTGGGCCGGGACGGCGTGGCTGAAGGGGTGGTGGTTTTTGCCGAGGCGCAGACGTCGGGCCGTGGTCGCCTCGGCCGGCGCTGGGTGTCCCCGACCGGCAAGGGGCTCTGGTTTTCCGTGCTGCTGCGCCCGACCTTCCTGCCCCAGGAAGCGACGCGGTTGACCGTGGCGGCGGCCACCGCCATTGCCCGCGCGGTGCGCATCGAGTCGGGGGTCGCTCCGGAGATCAAGTGGCCGAACGATCTGCTGGTCGGCGGGCGAAAACTGGCCGGGGTGCTGACGGAGATGAACGCCGAGTTGGACCGCATTCATCACGTCGTGCTCGGCATCGGCCTCAACGCGAACCAAACCGGCCGGGACTTCCCAGCCGACCTTCAGAAGCTGGCCACTTCCCTGCGGCTGGAGACCGGGCGGTCCGTGCGCCGGGCCGATCTGGCGGTCGCCATTCTCCGGGAGCTGGATCGCGACTACGCCCGGGTGTGCGCGGGCGACTTC
>CALJWR010000262.1 GCA_937976685.1 uncultured Verrucomicrobiae bacterium | reverse complement strand
TTCTTCGCGGAACTTCTCCCGCAACTCCTGCAGGCGCTCTTTGATCTCCTTGATCTTTTCTTTCTGCTGCTCGCGGAACTCCTCGAGCCTGGCCTTTAACTCCTCGCGGAGCTTTTCCCTCTCTTCTTTTGCCGCGTCGCGGAACTGCTTGATCAGCGCGGCCTGCTCTTCCGCGAATTGTTTCGCTGCCGTCTTGGCCTCCTCGATCTTCTGCTTGAGATCCTCCGGCAAGGCGGGCATCGGCCGGTCCGGATGGTTCTTGGCCCACTGTTCGCGGACCTGTTTGACCACCTGGTCCAAGTCGGGCCCCCGAACCTCCTGCCCCGCCGCCCAGCTCGACCAGCCTGCCAGCACGGCCGCTGCCGTGCTCACCATCAAGTATCGTGCAATTCTCATAGTACCCACTCGCTTTTACTGTCGCTTCTGCTGTCTTGTCTCCGGCCCTACCGGAAACTTCTCGCACCTCCAAGCAAACTGCAGGTCCCGTGCCGGCAGCGCTGGCCCGATGAATTGGTTGATTTTCCGAGTGATTTCGAACCATCCGTGCCCCCTGTGGGCGGAGGATGGCAATCGGTGTGGGGACCAATTCGCACCGGGCTGGGGATGAATCCTCAACCACCAGTCCGGCGAGGCTTCGGCCGCTGGTGGGCCGATGCTACTCCGCTGCGGCAGAGGCCCGGCTGCCAGTCAGAGCCGCGCTCTATCGGCCTCAGTCGTAGCTCGGCCGGGCATGCGGTTTTCGCGGTTGGCGAACCGCACGGCCCACGCGCGCCAGTGCAGCCGCTGGCGCAGATCGTCCAACAAGGAGTAAGCCACCGGCGTCACCACCAGCGTCAGCAGCAGGCAAAGCGCTTGGCCGCCGATAACGACCACTGCCACCGCGCGGCGTTCTTCCGCACCGGGCCCCGTTCCCAGAGCCAGGGGCAACATGCCGGCGATCAGGCTGAACGTGGTCATCAGAATGGGGCGCAGCCGCTCGCGGTTGCCCTGCAAAATGGCGCTCAGCCGGTCCTGCCCGGCCTCCCGCAGCTTGTTCATGTGGTCAATCTGGAGGATCGCGTTTTTCTTCACGATGCCGAACAGCACCAACAGACCCAGCGCGGAGTAGAGGTTCAACGTCTGCCCGGCGGCCAGCAGCGAGAGGAACGCGAAGGGGACGGACAGCGGCAACGACAGCAGAATCGTGAACGGATGCACGAGGCTCTCAAACTGCGACGCGAGGATGATGTACATCAACACCACCGAGAGGGAAAAGGCCCAGATGAATTCGTTGAAGGTGGTCTCCAGCTCGCGGGCCCGCCCGGAAACGCGCGTCGAGTAGCCGGTGGGCAAGCCCATCTGGTCCACTTCCGCGCGGAGGGCGGCGATGCGGTCCGCCTGGGCGTAGCCCCGCGAGCGGTCCACCGACGCACGGAGGCTCACCTGACGCTGGCGATCCAGGCGGTCAATGCGCGATTCCGTTTGCATCGGCGAGAGGGTCACGACGTTGTCGAGCCGCACCAGGCCTCCGCCCTGTCGCGGCACGAACAGCCGGGCGATCGTTTCGGCATCGTTACGGTCGCCTTCCTTGAGGCGCACCTGCACGTCATAGTCCTCGTTCATCTGCTCGTCCCGGAAGCGCGTGACCCGCGTGTCGCCCCCCACCATAATGCGGAGCGCAGCGGCGATGTCCTGGGTGTCCACGCCCAGCGCGGCGGCCCGGTCCCGCGCGATCTCGACGCGCAACTCCGGCTTGTCGAGCTTGAGCGTGGTGTCCGCGTCCACCAGCCCCAGTTCCGGCGCGCGGACGCGGAGTTGCTCCGCGTAGGTCCACAGCGTCTGCAAGTCGGGCCCGAGCAGAGCGAAATCAATGTCGAAGTTTGGTCCGCCGCCGACAAACGTCTGCGGGTTGCGAATGGCGAGGCGGACGCCGGTGAGGTTCGCCTGGAGCCGTTGGCGAATGTCCCGTTGGACTTCCACCTGGGTGCGATGGTTTTGGAAGGCGCGCCACGGCGGCCATTGCAACAATCGTCGCCAGCCGAAGGTACGTTCCCGGTGGGGCACCAACCGCACAAAACAGTTCACGCTGTTCACGCCGCCCAAGAAGCCCGACCCCACCCGGGTCAACACCGATTCGACCCCCGGCACGGTCTTGATCAGTTCTTCGGCTCGCTGCGCCACCCCGTTCATGGGGGCCAGTCCCGTGCCTTCCCGGCCGGTGAGGCTGACATCGAATTGCCCTTCATCCACGCCGCTCGGCAG
This sequence comes from uncultured Verrucomicrobiae bacterium, assembly GCA_937976685.1. Lineage (GTDB taxonomy): Bacteria > Verrucomicrobiota > Verrucomicrobiia > Limisphaerales > J093 > JADJWF01. The sequence goes on along the minus strand of CALJWR010000262.1, from coordinate 7,697 downwards.
GTATTCCTGCCGCGCGGCCTGGTAGAGCGGAATCGAGGAAGCCATCACCAAGGCGGCGAGTACTGCGACCAACCCGCGGTGCCGCAGCGCCGTTCCCAAGGCCGCCGCGTAGGAGCGGTCAATCCAGGCGTAAAAGCCGGAGCGCGAGCGCGGCGTGGGGCCCTCGGCTCCGCCTGGCCGCAACAGGCGGGCGCTCATCATCGGCGTGAGGGTGAAGGACACCAGCAAACTGACCATCACGGCCACCGCGGCGGTGAGCCCGAACTGGTACAGAAAGCGCCCCGAGATGCTGGACATGAAGGACACCGGCACGAAAATCACCACCAGGCTGAAGGTCGTCGCCATGACCGCCAGACCTATCTCGGCCGTTGCCGCGCGCGCCGCCTCAAACGGCTGGAGACGCTTCTCCTCGACGAAGCGGAAAATGTTCTCGAGCACCACGATGGCGTCATCAATCACGATGCCGACCATCAGCACGAGGGCCAGCATGGTCACGCTGTTGAGCGTGAAATCCAGCGCCTTCATCATGCCGAACGCCGCGATCACCGACGCCGGAATCGCGACCGCCGCGATCACCATCGCCCGCCAGTTCCGCATGAAGACCAGCACCACCAGGCAGGCGAGAACGCTGCCGAGGATGAGGTGGCGGTGGATTTCGTGGAGCGCCTCGTAGATGTAGGTGGACTGGTCGCGAATCACCTCCACGCGCACGTCGGAGGGCAACTGCGGCGCCAGCTCGCGCAAACGCGCCTTCACCCCTTCGATCACGGCCACCGTGTTCGCGCCGGACTGTCGCAGGATGTCGAGCGACACCGTGGGCACTCCGTTCAGCCGGGAGATGGAACGCTGTTCCTTGGTGCCGTCCTCCGCCCAGCCAATGTCACTCACGCGAATCGGCGAGCTGTTGCGGGTGGCGATCACCAGGTCATTGAACCCGCGGGCTTCCGTGTACCGCCCCATCGTCCGCAGCGTTTCCTCCCGGAGCGGGCCGGTCACGTTGCCGCCGGGGATGTTGGCGTTTTGCCGCGCCACCGCCTCGCGCACCGCCGTGATCGGCAACTGGTAGGCGGCGAGCCGGTCGGCATCCACCCAGATGTTGATCGCGCGTTCCAGGCCGCCCCCCACATTCACCTCACCCACGCCGGGTGAACGTTCGATTGCGGTCTTGACGATCTTGTCGGCGAGTTCGCGCAGCTCACGGGGCGACCGCTCGCCGGAGAGCGCCAGCGTCAACACCGGCTGCTGGTCATTGTCCGCCTTCGAGATGATCGGCGGATCGGTGTCGCGCGGCAGGTCACGCAGGACGGTCGCGACGCGGTCCCGCACGTCCTGCGCCGCGATGTCAATGTTCCGCTTGAGGTCGAACGTGACGATGATGAAGCAACTGCCCGCGCCGTTGACCGACCGCAGTTCCTGGATGCCTTCGATGGTGTTGACCGCTTCCTCGATCGGTTGCGCCACTTGCGACTCCATCTCCGCCGGCGACGCGCCCGGGAGACGCACGAAGATGCGCACCGTCGGCAGGTCCACCGACGGGAAGCGGTCCACCCCGAGATTGACGTAGCCCGCCACTCCCACGACGACCAGCGCCAGGATGAGCATCGAGGCGAAGACCGGCCGGCGGATGCAGATTTCGGCGAGCTTTTGCATCGGGCACGTCCGCTAAGGCGTCGCGGCGGTCCGGGGCGGCTCGGCCCCGATCACCGTCACCGGCTGGCCGGTCCGGAGTCCTCCCGGTTCGCTCACCACCCATTCGCCCGCGGCGAGGCCGGCGACGATTTCAACCCAGTCGCCGCTCCGCCGGCCGCTGGTCACCGTTCGTTCGAGCGCTTTGCCGTCCTTCACGGTTACCACCTTCTCGATGCCCGCAAACGTGACCAACGCCCCCGGCGGGATGGTCACGCCCGGCTCCTGCTCGTTGACGACGATTCGCGCCGAGACGAAGACGCCCGCCCGCAACGCACCATCGGGATTCGGCACGTCCGCTTCAACCGTGAGCATCCGAGTGTCTTCGCTCAAGGCGGGGCTGACGCGGGCAAGGCGGCCGGTCACGGTATTGGTCAGCCCCTCCGCCATCACGTGGACGACCTGTCCGGTGCGCACACTGCCGGCCAGTCGCTCCGGTACTTCCAGCCGCAATCGCAGCGGACGCGTCTTCACCACTCGGACGATCGGCACTCCCGCGGCCACATATTCTCCCACCGTGGCGGGCCGGGCCTGAATCGCGCCATCGAACGGCGCGCGGACCGAGGTGTCCGAGAGCTGTTTCTGGGCGATGGCCAGTTCGGCCCGGCGCTGCGCCAGCGCCGCCACCCGAGTCTGAGCTTGTTCCACGGCAACCTCGTACCGCGTCCGGGCAACCTTGTAGGCGGCGTCCGCAGCGTCCAGCTCCGCCGAGGACGCGATGCCCGAGCGCGCCAGCGCCGTCGCGCGCTCCCGGTTCTTCTGTGCCTCTTCGAGGACGGCCCGCGCCTGGCGAACGGCACTCACCTCTTCGACCACGACGGCGTCGTCATCGCCGGTCGGCGGGAGGCCCAGCTCGGCGCGCGCCTGGGACAGAGCGGCCGCCGCCTGCTGGACACGAAGTTCATAGTCGCGCGGGTCCACTTGGGCGACCACTTCATTCGACCGCACCACGCTGCCGAGGTCCACCGCGAGCCGCTGCAACCGGCCCGGCACCTTGGCGCTGAGCGTGGATTGCTCCTGCGCGGCCAGCGTACCCGATACAACGAAGGACCGCTCAAGCGGAAGAAGCTCCGCCGCCACCAACCGCACCGCACGGGAAGGCACCGAAGAGGGCGAAGACCCTTGCTCCCCCGTTCTCGGGCGGCAGCCGAACAGCGCGGCACAAAGGACGCCGGTCAGACCGAGCAGGGGCGTCAGTGGCATACGCATCGGAGCAGTCTGATTCGAATGGGTCTTAGTGGCGACGGGAAACTAATGGCCGCGGGCTCTCGAGAAAGTTAGACCGAGCCCCCGTCAAAGCGCGCAGCAGGGCCGGTCCGCCGCCGTAAACTTTGGGGCAAGCGCCCCTCGCAAGCGTGGCGTAGGCATCTCGCCGCGGTCTCTGCAATAGTGTTTGACACCCCCCAACCCCATTTCTAGGTTGCGCCTCGCAATATGTCCGACGCGAATCCCAGCAATCCTGCGGTGCCTGTCCCGCCGAAGCCGGCGGAGCCGGTCAAGGTTCAGCCGAAGAAGGAGACAGTCCGGATCAGCCTGCCGCCCAAGCCGACCGCGGCCCCGACCGTTCGCATTCCCACACCGGCCGCCGCGACGCCCGCAGTTGCCGCTGCGGCCGCCCCGGCGGCAGCTCCCGCCGCTCCGGCGGCCCCCGCACCTCGCCCGGTCGCGACCCCGGCCCCCGGAGTCGCCACCCCGGCGGCGCCCGCTGCAGCCGCCGCGCCCCGTCCGGCAATGGCACCAGCACCCCGTGCGGCTGCTCCGGCGTCGGCATCGGTGGGTGTGTTGGAAAATGCGCTGGCCATTGCCGCCGCGCTGATCTGCGTGCTGGCAGCGGTTCGCGTGTTCATGATTCAGGGAATGTTCGTTCAGTGACCGGCCGTTTTTGCTCTCCCTTGACTGATTATGGCCACCAGTAACATCGTTATGCTCACCGAGGCAAATTTTAAGACGGAAGCATTGCAGTCCCCACTGCCCGTTTTGGTGGATTTCTGGGCCGAATGGTGCGGTCCTTGCCGCGCCATCGCGCCGTTACTGGATGAACTCGCCACCGAATACGATGGCCGCCTGCGGATCGGGAAGGTGAACGTGGACGAGAACCAGCAACTGGCAGGCGAGTATCGAATTTCCGGAATCCCAACCCTGCTGCTGCTGAAGGATGGCGTCGTTCAGGAGACGATCGTCGGGATGAAGAGCAAGCGCGACCTCAAGACCATCATCGAGCGGGTGCTCTCGCCGGCCTGACGCTTCGCCGGGCGGCCGTCCCCCATGCCGCTGATCGTCACCCCGGGCCGGCTTGCGCGACAGGGGGAGCTCTACCACCAAATCGGGGCCATGCTAGCCGCCGGCCTGCCGCTGGGATCGGTGATTGACCAGCTCCACTCCGCCCCGCCTGCCCGATTCTTTCGGCAACCGCTGGCTCAAGTCGCTGCTTCGCTGAAGGCGGGCCTGACTTTCACCGAATCGGTATCGCAGATTCGCGATTGGCTGCCCGCTTTCGACACTGCCCTGCTGGCGGCGGGGGAACAGAGCGGCCGACTGGATGCCTGCTGCCGGTTGCTGGCAGGCTACTACCAGAGCCGCGCCCAACTGGCGCGGCAGGTCCTATCAAGTCTCGCTTACCCGGTTTTCCTGGTTCACTTCGCTGCGTTCATCATCCCGTTTCCGCAGTTATTCATGGGGGGCGGGTGGAATTCGTATCTTCGGCAGACGGCCGGCCCCCTGGCACTCGGCTGGCTGGTAGTCTTCGCGCTGACCTATCTGTGTCAGGGCCGGCGCGGCGAATTCTGGCGATCACTGATCGAGCAGGTGACCGACCGCATCCCCATCTTGGGCATTGCGCGGCGACGGCTGGCGCTGGCGAGATTGCTGGCGGCTTTGGAGGCGTTGTTAAACGCCGGCGTGAATGTTCAGCCGGCCTGGGAGCTGGCGGCGGCGGCCAGCGGATCCACCCGAATGGTGAAAGAGGTACAGGACTGGAAAGCGAAATTCGCGGCCGGCCTGACTCCCGCCGAAATCCTCAAGGGGAGCCGGGCTTTTGAGGAGATGTTCGTCAACCTCTACAGCACCGGCGAAATCAGCGGCACTTTGGACGATTCGTTGCGACGGTTGCAGGCGTACTACCAGGAAGACGCGACGCGCACGCTGCAACAGCTCGCCGAGTGGACGCCGAGAATCGCCTACATCGGGATTTGCCTCCTTCTCGCCGTCCGGATCGTTGGCTGGTGGGCGGCTTACTACGGCGGAATCTTGGGCAACTGACGAGACCGACAACAGCGACGCCTCCCCTCCGCCGCGGAGGCGTGCTCTCCAGCGCTTCCCATGCGGGAATTCTCGCTCGACCCGCCGGCTGCGTTTGGTGGGCCATGGGGAACGCAGGAATTTCCCGGGAGTCGGTCCCCGGCAACTTGAGCTTGAGTCCATCGGCTGGTGCCTCAAGGTCGTCCCGACATCTCGTGTTGAAGTGTCAAAACCCCCGACAAACTCGAAAAGCACATGACAACAACCATTCACAAGATCCTCCTCACTGCCGCTTGTGGCGCCGCGTTGATGCTCGTACCGGGCTGCGGCAAGCAGGAATTGTCTGGGACGTCCCAAACCTCTTCCGGATCAGGTGGCCCGGCCTCCAGTGCGGTCGAGTCGCTCGCGCAGAAGGCCGGTCAATCAGCGGCAGAGTTGAAGCAATCGGCCGAGCAAATGGTGGCGGAGGGCAAAGCGGCGGCGGGACAACTGGCGGCTGATGCCCGGCAGTCGGTCGGCGCCGTGGCGACAGATGTTGCCAAGCAGGCCGAGTCAACCATCACCAACGTCCGGCAAATGATCGCGGACAAAAAGTATCAGGAGGCGCTGACGGCACTGCAGACCGCCACCAAGCTGCAACTCACCCCGGAGCAAAAGAAAACGGTGGATGACTTGATGGCACAGGTGCAAAAGCTCCTGAGTTCCGACGCGGCCAAAGCGGTCGGCGGTCTGTTACAGCTTCCCCCGCCGCCCAAGTGATCTGGCGTGGGTTTTTGCCCGCGAATCACTCCGCCGGTGTCCTATTGCTTCAGGGCGCCGGCTTTTCGTTTGTTGCTCCAGGCAGGGCGCATAAGGGAAAAAAGGGCGGGGCTTTCGCCCCGCCCCTCCCCATGAGATAACCCCAACGTTACCCTTTTTACCGACAAGGTCAGGATTGCGCCTTCGGCAAAATCACGGTGTCAATCACGTGAATCACGCCATTGCTGGCCGCCACGTCGGTCTTCACCACCTTGGCGTTGTCCACCTTCACCGTCTTGTCTATCACCTGGATGTTGACCTTCTGGCCATTGACCGTCTTGGCCTGCATCGGCTTCACATCGGCCGCCATGACCTTACCCGGAATCACGTGGTAAGTCAGAATGGCCTTGAGCTGCTCGCGATTCTCGGGCTTGAGCAGGTTTTCCACCGTCCCCGCCGGTAGCTTGGCAAACGCCTCATCCGTCGGGGCGAACACGGTGAAAGGACCGTCTCCTTGGAGAACGTCCGCCAAGCCAGCCGCCTTCACCGCTGCCACGAGGGTCTTGAAGCTGCCCGCTTCGCTCGCCACCGCGACAATTGTCTTGGTGCTGGAGCAGGTGCTGCCGGTGCTCGTGGTCTGCTTGTCCGCCGAGCAGGTGTCCGCCAAGGCAGGCACGGTCATCGCGCCCGCCACCATCAGTGCCATCATCGAACGATTCAGTTTCATGTTTGGAACTTTTTTAACCGACGTTTTCGTCAAAGAGCGGCCGGTCGCCGCTGCCGGTCGCCCTGTTTAATTAACCGTCAGCGACGCCGGCTTTCGTCATCTCCCACTCAGGAGCGACAGCATCAAGGTGCAACTGGATTCATCGCTGTCAAATTTTTGTCCGCTTTTTGTTTATTTTTTGTTCACGCGCATCGGAATTTGTACAAGTGTTTGAAGTTCAAACAATTAAAGAATCGCTCCGCTCCGTTTGCGCCCGTTCAAAGGCGAAGCACGTTGATTTCATGAAGAAAAAGTTGCCACACATCGTGGTTCTGGGGGCTGGCTTCGGCGGGCTGGAATTTTGCAAGCGGATGGCGCGCGCTGATGCGCGCATCACGTTGGTGGACCGCCAGAATCATCACCTGTTCCAACCGCTCCTCTACCAAGTGGCCACCGCCGGTTTGTCCGCTCCGGATATCGCCGAGCCGGTGCGCGCGATCCTGGCCCGAAACGCAAATACCACCGTCCTGCTCGACGAGGTGCTGGAAGTGGACCTTGCCGCGCGCCGGGTGCGCCTCGAACAGCACACGCTCAGCTATGACTATCTCGTGCTCGCTCTGGGCGGAGTCACCAATTACTTCGGTCACCCTGAGTGGGCGGAGTTCGCACCGGGTCTGAAGTCTTTGGACGATGCGCTGCACATCCGGCGGAACGTGCTGTTGGCGTTCGAGCGGGCGGAATGCGCCGAGACCGAGGCGGATCGCCGCAGACTGACCACCATCGTCGTGGTGGGCGGTGGTCCGACGGGCGTGGAGCTGGCCGGCGCCTTTGCCGAACTGACCAAGGTGGTTCTGAAGAAGGACTTCCGCCGGATAGACCCCACCGCCGCGCGGGTGGTTTTGCTGGAAGCCGGCCCGCGGCTGCTGGCACACCTGCCGCCGCGCCTTTCCGCCAACGCCGCGCGGCGGCTCGCCGACCTCGGAGTGGAAGTCCGCACGGGTGTGCCCGTGCGCGACATCCGTCGCGGCGAAGTGGAACTGGCCGACGGCACCACGATTCCGGCGGCGAACATCATCTGGGCTGCCGGGGTCGCCGCCAGCCCGCTCACGCATCAACTCGGCGTGGAATTGGATCGCGCGGGACGCGTCAGAGTACGACCTGACCTGAGCGTGCCGGGACACCCGGAGGCGTTCGCCATCGGCGACCTGGCGCTGGTGTTCGACGAAGCCGGGCGACCGGTCCCCGGCGTATCGCCGGCCGCGATGCAAATGGCCCGGCACGTTGCGAAGCTGATTCAGCGCGAACTGCGCGGCAGCACCGGGGAGCACGG
>CALJWR010000261.1 GCA_937976685.1 uncultured Verrucomicrobiae bacterium | reverse complement strand
CGCGAGTGTCGGTGCGCCCCCCCCAAGCGTCAAGGCGAACCCGGTCCAGGGTTTTCAAAACTGGAAAGAATGCGGGCGCAAAAGCGGACTGTGGTTCCGAGGCAGGCATTCGGCAGCGGCATGTGGTCCGGGCGTGTTTTCCCCGACGGTCCCTATGCGGAAGACCCCTAAACGCGCGTTCAGCGTTCTCGTGGAGCGGGGAGAAGATGGCTGCTTCGCGGCGAGGGTTCCTGAGCTGCCCGGCTGCCACACTCAGGCGCGCCTGCTCGACAAGCTGATCGAGCGGATTCGAGAGATGATCGAGTTGTGCCTGGAGGTCGCGCGGGAGGTTCAAGCCGCCCACCGCGTTCATCGCCGCGCAGCGGGTCATGGGCTGAGCCGGCGGCAATTGCCTCGTAGAGATGGAGACAGAAAAGTCTGGGAGAGGGTTTTGAGAAGACCGCCGAACCATCTGGCGCCTCCGGACGCCGGGGTCGCGTCTCGATTCACAACCGGGCACCCTCGGCCCGCTGTCGGTGACCCGACACGTAAGGGGTGGCAGCCCCCCCCGGCTGTCGGGTGGGGACGTCGCCGCCAAGCTCCTCACCGCTTGTCTCATGGCGGTCCTCGTGGAGGAGGGAATTGCCCGTCGAAACGCGGCCCCAGTTGAAAACGAAGCCGCCGGCCAGAACGCTCGATCGTGGGGCTGGTGCCGCATTCCATTGGCCGCCACCGCGCCTGGAGGGAAGCCAGGCAGGCGCGCCGTCGCGCCGCCGGCTCACTTGGCGCTCATGGGGACTGACCTTGAGGTTCCCGCCAAGACGCCTACGCTCGCGGCGGATCACGACGCCCCAACCATTCGTCAGCCGCCGCCATGAACCCGAACGCCATCATCTGTCCGCACTGCAAGCGCGAGGTGCCCCTGACCGAGGCCGTCGCCCATCAGGTCCGCCAGCAACTCGAACAGGAGCTTGAGGCCCGTCGGCAGCAGCAGGAACGCGCCTTTGCCGAGCGGGAGCAAAAACTGGCCGCCGAACGCAAAGCGCTCGAGGCCGGCCGGCTTGCCCTTGCGGAGGAGGTCGAGCGGCGGCTGCGCGAGGAGCGGGCCAAACTCGCCACCGAGGCGCGCCAGCAGGCGGAATCGAAGCTGGGGGTGGAACTCCAGGAGTTGCGCCTGAAGCTGGCCGACCAGACCCAGCGCCTCGCCGCCGCGCAAAAGGTCGAACTGGCGTTGCGCCAGCAACGACGCGCCCTCGAGGAGCGTCAGCAGGCCCTTGAACTGGAGGTCGCCCGCAAGCTGGACGAGGAGCGGGCGCGGATTCGTGAGACGGCGCGGCAGGCGGCCGCCGAGGAACAGCGATTGCGGCTCGGGGAAAAGGAGAAGCTCATCGCCGATCTCCAGCGGCAGATCGAGACGCTCAAACAGAAGGCGGAACAGGGCTCGCAGCAGGCGCAGGGCGAGGCGCTCGAACTCGAGTTCGAGGAACAACTCCGGGCGAGCTTCCCCACGGATGAAATCACGCCCGTTTCCACCGGCGTGCGCGGCGCGGACGTGCTGCAGCGGGTGCGGACCGAGTCAGGGCAGGATTGCGGCACGATCATCTGGGAAACCAAGCGCACGCGAAACTGGCAGCGCGGCTGGCTCGCCAAATTGCGCGAGGACCAGCGCGAACACCGCGCCGAGATCGCGGCGCTGTTGACCATGGCCCTGCCCCCGGAGGTGAAGAACTTTGCGCTGGTCGAGGGCATTTGGGTGACGGATTTCGCCAGCGCGCCGGGGCTGGCGGCGGCGCTGCGGCAGGGCCTCATCGCCGTGGCGGGCGTGCGTCGCGCCGAGACCGGCAAACAGGAGAAAGCGCAGGTGCTCTACTCCTACCTTTCGAGCACTGCCTTCCGCCAGCGCATCGAGGCGATCGTCGAGGCGTTCGTGACCATGAAGGCCGATTTGGACGCGGAGAAACGCGCGATGACCAAGCAGTGGGCCAAGCGCGAAAAGCAGCTTGAACAGGTGGTGCAAACCACGGCGTTGATGTACGGCGACCTGCAGGGGATCGTCGGCCAGACCACCCTGCCGGAAATCGGGACGCTGGAACTGCCTGGCGCGGACGAGACCGGTGATCGGTTGGGCGGGGCAGCTTGACGGGTGCAACCGCCGGGCGTAAGGGTTCTTTACGATGCAAGTCGTCGAACAAGCGCCTTCCCTGCCCGCCGATCCTGAAGCGTACCCGCCTCCGTTGGAGAACGGGGAGCGTCTGCGGTCCGGCGAATTCCTGCGGCGCTACGAAGCCATGCCGGAAGTCAAGAAGGCCGAACTGGTGGAGGGGAAGGTGTATATGGGATCGCCGGTTAGGGCGGATTTGCACGGTAAACCCGATGCGTTAATTCAGACGTGGCTGGGCGTGTACGCCAGCCAAAACCCGGGCGTGGCAGCTTACACGAACACCACCCTCCTCCTCGACGCCGACAACACGTTTCAGCCGGACGCGGTTCTGTGCCTGCCTCCGGAGCGGGGGGACGCACGCGGATCAACGCCAAAGGCTACCTCACCGGCGCACCGGAGCTGGTGACAGAGATCGCCGCCAGTTCCGCCTCACTGGATCTGCAGGAGAAACTGCACGTGTACCGCCGGTGCGGCGTCAACGAATACCTGGTGTGGCGAACCGCCGAAAACCGTTTCGACTGGTTCCTCCTCGAAGACGAAGACTATCAGCCGCAGTCGCCGGGTCCCGACGGGTTGCTGCGCAGCCGCGGTTTTGTCGGTCTCAAGCTCGATCCCGCCGCGTTGCTCGCACGCGATGGCGCACGTTTGCTGGCGAGCCTTGCCAAGTAGCTCTTCGGACGACTCGCGGCGCCGCTCTGATTTTCCCCGGGGCGGGCGATTCTCCCCGGCGCTCAGGGCAGATCCACGCGCACCAGCGTCCCCTGCTTGTTGCGGGCAAACACGCGGTTGCCGGCAACCAGCGGCGCCGTCCAGCTTTCGCCGCCGAGCACCTGAATCCGGCCGGTTTCGCGGTAGCCCGCCGGGTCGGGCGGGACCACCACCAGTTCACCCCGGGCGGTGAGGATCAACAGACGCTGATCCACGAAGGTCAGATTCGCAAAGCCGAATCGTTCCTTGGCCCACACCACGCCGCCGTCGGCCAGCCGCAGGCACCGCAGTTCACAGCGCCCGCCGTCCTGCTGGTTGCCGTCAATCCCGTAGAGGTGCTCGCCCACCACCGCGAGATTGGCGAAATGGCTGCGTAGATTCTTGTTGGCCCACAGTGGTTCACCCTCGGATCCGATTCGAACCACCCGGGTGCCGTAGCCGTAGCCACCACTCAAGACCACCCGGTCGCCGGCAAGGAACGGTTCGGCCGAAGTCACCCCGTAAGGCACTTCCCAAGGTGTGGCCCACACCAGTTTGCCGTCGGCCGGGTCCACGATCACCCACTGACTTTCGTTTGCCAGCGAGACCAGTTGGCGGCCCTGATGAATGACCGGCTGCGGCGTGGTGTAGCCCGAGGTGCCCACGGGCTCGGTCTTCCAGACCGTGGAGGCGCGCGAGGTGGATTTCCAGGCGACCTCGCCGCTCGATGCCCGGATCGCTAGGCCGTGATCGCCCACCGACCAAATCAGCAGGTCGTTCCACCGCAGAGGCGAACCGCTGAAGCCCCAGTACGGTGGCTTCTCGCCGACTTCCCCGGGGAGGTCGCGCCACCAGCGCAGGCGGCCGGTGGCGGCCTCCAGACACAGCAGCCGGCCATCGCGGCTGAGCGTGTACACGGCGCCCGCGTGAACAAATGGCGTGGCGCGCGGCCCCGGCTCGTCGGGTTTGGCGATGCCCATCGCCCGGCACGGATACCGGTACTGCCAGTGGACCTCGCCGCGCCCGGCATCGAGGGCGCTCACGATGTCTTCGTCGGCAACGTTCCCAAAGGCAAACACCCTGCCTTCATCCACGGCCACGCTCGAAAAGCCCGCCCCGATTTCAACCTCCCACGCGACCTTTGGTTCGCGCTGACTCCAGTCCCAGCGATCCGCCAGCCCGACCCCGGCAGCCAGCCCGGCGACCAAGACGAACGTTCGCCCCATGCGCTGTGCTTGGCGCTGCATCCAACGAGAGAAAATGACTTTGCTCATGGCCGCAAAAGTGGTCTGTCAGCACCGAAAGGCAACTTGGTTCACCGACGGCTCACCACCGGAACTCCGCGCGGCTTCGAACCGGCGGCCGACCGCCGGTTCACCAAGGCTTTCTGGACTTCCACGACCACGAACGCGGCGGCGCTGACGGCCCCGATGCGCAGCCATTCTTCCAGGCCGATCGGCGCGGTCCGGAACAATGCGTTCAGGAATGGCAGATACGTGATGCCAGCCTGCAGCAGCAGCATCCCGGCGATGCCCAGCCACAGCGCGCCATTGCGGAAGAACCCGATGGCAAAGACGGAGTGGCGCAGCGATCGGCAGTTGATCAGGTACACGGACTGGATGAAGGCCACCGTGTTGAGCGCCACCGTCCGCGCGGACTCGATCCCGGCGCCCCGATTCAACTCCCACTGAAACAGACCGAACGCGGCGAAGAGGATGAGCAGACCCACCAGGACTACCTGCCCGAGCATCTGGCCCGTCAGGATCGGTGCGTTCGGGGCGCGCGGCGGGCGTTGCATGAGATCCCGCTCCTTCGGTTCCAGGGCGAGGAACAGCCCCAATACGCCGCCGGTGGTCATGTTGATCCACAACACCTGTAACGGCAGAATCGGCAGCGTGGCCCCGACCAGCGCGGCCGCCAGGATGACCAGACCCTGGCCCACGTTGCTCGGCAGCGCCCAGGTGATGATCTTGGTCAGATTGTCGAAAACATTGCGCCCCTCCTCCACGGCGGCCTCGATGGACGCGAAGTTGTCGTCAGTCAGGACCATGTCTGAAGCTTCTTTGGCCACCTCGGTTCCGGTGATGCCCATCGCCACGCCAATGTTCGCCTGCTTGAGCGCCGGACCGTCATTGACCCCGTCGCCGGTCATCGCCACCACATGACCGCGCTCTTGCAACGCCTCCACCAACCGCAGCTTTTGCTCAGGCGTGACCCGCGCGAACACCGAGACCTTGTCGGCGGCCTCGATCAACTGTTCGTCGGACAGCGCGGCCAAATCTTTCCCCGTCAGCGCCGCCGGCTGGTCGGTCCTGGCATCGGTGCCCATCAGGCCCAGTTGCCGTCCAATGGCCACGGCCGTCCCGGCGTGGTCGCCAGTGATCATTTTCACCTCGATGCCCGCGCCGTGGCATGCCGCCACCGCCTCGATCGCCTCCGGCCGCGGCGGGTCAATCATCCCC
>CALJWR010000260.1 GCA_937976685.1 uncultured Verrucomicrobiae bacterium | reverse complement strand
TGGCCGTAGGCGGGAGGCGATCCATTTTCGCGTGTCGACCCTCAACCGCGCGGCATACACCGCCGCCGGGTCACCCCTGTACTTCTGCGCCTCATCGGCAATCTCCAGCATCTCGTCGACCAGCGTGTCGGCCCGGTCTCGGTGGGCAGCCTCGTACGCGGCCCGGAACTGTTCGTGCCGGGCCAGCCACCCGTACACCGTGCTCGACCGCAGCCCGGTGGCCAGCAGGTACCGCTGGAGGCTTTTCCCTGACTGGATCCATTCGCACAGTCGCTTGCCTTCCTCCTCCGTGTAGGTCGTCCACGTGCCCGGATTGGACATGCCCTCCGCCGACACTGGCACCCCCGAGTAGGGCTTAGGAAGCTCCGGCATCGCCTTGCCCGCACGAAGCTCGGCCAGCAGCGTGTCGGGGTCGGCTATCGCCAGCTGCTCGCGAGTCGGCGCGACCCCCTGCCGCAGCCTTGACGCGGCCAGTACAGCCGCCTCGACCGATGCCTTCCGCTGGGCGTCGTGCTTGAACGGGCCCTTCGCCCGCTTCTTCCTTTCCTTCCCGGGCGATTCCGGCGGCTTGCCGGCGGCCTTCGCGTTCTCCGTGGCCTGCTCGGCCGTTGCTTCCTCGTCCTTGTTGTCGCTCATCGTCATTTACCTACCGTTCGTCGGCCAGCACAACAGCGCTGCGGATTGTTGTTGCCTTCACTACCATCCGGTATTACTGTTCGCTCCGTGGCGGCTGCAGAACATCGCGGCGAGTATCACCGGCCACCGACCCGCGCGGGGGTCGCCCTATCCACCGGGCCTGCCGCGACGGCGCCAGGCCAGTAGAGTGCGCGCCCCCGGATGGGGGTGAAAAACTCGAACGAGATTCGACGCCGCGATACCCGTAAGGGCTCATAAAGGGAGCGGGTTGCTTGCGGCCACGGCCGCAGCAACAGTGACCGTGACGGTCACAACAGTGGCCACATTGGCTACTGCTGTGACCGCCACATTATGGCGGCAATACCAGCCGGGATCATGGACTGTTGCGGGATTGCATGCTCCCCGCGCAGTCAGTGTGGTCTCGCAACATCTCAACACTGAGGAAAGACGCCGATGTCAGCAATCAGGCTTTCAATCGGGGGCGTCGAGCCCCTACCGGACCTCCCCGTATACGAACACGGGGAGGCGGGGCGCGGGCGGTCTCTTGCCCGCGTCCAGGCCCCGCAGGAGGGCACTTTGGTCCTGTGGAGCCTCTCCCCGGGTTTCCGGGGCGGCGCGTCGTGGCGCGTCGCCTCTGGGGCCGCGCGAGTCGTCGCCGTGGGCCAAGAGGCCCAAGGCGACGCTGGCAGGATGGGCGGGGCCGACTGCCCCGTCCTGCTTGTGACTGGTCCATGCACCCTTGAGTGGGTGCGCACGGGCCGACTCTATGGCAGCCCGCCCGCGTGGCGGGCCACGTTCGACGGCAGCAAGTGGGCCGTCGAGCCGTTCGACTTGCGCTCCGATGAGGAGCGCGAGCACGAAGTCCTCCGGGCCCAAATCCGGGCCGCGGAGGACTTTCGGATCGGGTGCGAGCTGCGGCGCGAAGCCGCAGCGAACGAACTGGCCCGACTTCGGCGTCGGGCCGAAGAGGCCGCCGCTGAGGCGGCCAAGGCGGAGGCCGCGGCCAAGAAGGCCGAGGCTGAACTGGCGGCCTTCAAGGCCGCGGACAACAGGTTTGCAGCGCTCGCTGCGCTGCGCAAGTCGTGAAAGGGGGAATCCGTGCTAAACGCGACGCAACACAAAGCCACGCCCGGCCAAATCGCGGCCGGTGTGTTTGACCTGCCGGCCCCCGTTGCCGGCAGGCTGCACGAACTGCTCACGTTCGTGCGGTGTCCAGACCGCGCCGAAGTACTGGCGCGAGCCGACCAGATTGCTGATCTGGTCACCAAGATGGCCGAGCCGGCCGCGCGGTCGGCCGCTGGCCCGCTCGGCAACGGCGACGTCGGCGCCGCATGCACCGACGTCATGATCGGCGGTGCCCTGTGGTTGATGGGCCCGCTGGAGCAGGCACTCCTGAAGCGCGGACTCCAGCCGTACTACGCGTTCTCTGAGCGCGTGTCGGTCGAGCAACCGCAGCCTGACGGCTCGGTTAGAAAAACCAATGAGTTCAGGCACGCCGGCTTCGTGCCGGCCGTCGGGTGCGGCGTCGAGTAGCCGCACAACCACACCGCGAACCACACATCAACGGAGTCAACGATGTCAACAGCGTCAACAGTGCTGGAGCAGCTGTCCCTGCTCCCCAAAATGCGCCTCGTCGAGGCGCTGAGGGAAGCGGGGCTCCCGGTGGGCGACTATGCCCGCCGGGGCAAAGACGAGTACGTAAGGGCGGTCGCTGCCCTAGGCGAGGATATCGCCAGGGACGTCATCGCCCGCAGCAGCCCGATGGCCGCCTCACTCATCTCGGGGGCGGTCCCCGGGCTCCGCGCGCCCGCCAGCAGTCCCGTGCGGGATCACCATGAGCCACTGCCCCGCATCGAGCGGGTCGGGGAGAAATCCCTCGGGGAGCTGTTCGGCGTCCGGGGGAAATACTCTCAGGCGAAGGTCGGGGTCTGGAGCGACCCCGCGGCACCTACTCCTGACCCCATGTACCGGTTCAGTGTGCAAGTTCTGCACGCTGCCGCGATGATGGTCGAAGCGGGGATCAACCCGTGGCTCGCGGGGCCCGCCGGAACGGGGAAAACCGCCTTCGTGCGGGAGTTCTGCGCCCGCACTGGCCGTGCATTCATCCGCGCAAGCCTGGATTCGGGGATCGAGCGCTACGAACTGATCGGCGGCGAGCGCGTGCGTAACGGGTCGGTCGTCTATCAAGACGGCCTGGTCCTGCGCGGTATCCGCCGGCCGGGCGCGGTGATCTTACTCGATGAGATCAGCACGGCCCGCCCCGAGCACCTGACCGCCCTGCATGCTGTCCTTGAGGGCGACGGCGCGGTCACGATCCCGGAAACCGGGGAAGTCGTCCGCCGGGCCCCGGGGGTCGTTTTCTTCGCGGCTGACAATTCCGCCGGCCGCGGCGACGCCTCGGGACTCTACGTCAACGTCCGGGACCAGTCCATTGCTTTACTGGACCGGTTTGCGGTCCTTGAGTTCGGGTACCTCGACGAAGACACCGAGGTGTCGGTCATCTCTGAGCGCTGCGGGATCCCTCGCGACGGCGCAGGGATGATCGTCGGGTTCCTGAAGGTCTGCCGGACAGCCGCCGACG
>CALJWR010000259.1 GCA_937976685.1 uncultured Verrucomicrobiae bacterium | reverse complement strand
CACGTCGCGGCCGTCTATGACGGCACGACCGCCAAGGTGTACGTGAACGGCGTCGAGCGCGCCGCCGGCACGCCGACCGGCTACGTTCCCAGCGCGGGCGGACCGATGTTCATTGGCGGACGGAGTGACGGTGCGTTCTGGTGGAATGGTTTTGCCGATGAGGTCGCCGTGTATGACAAGGCGCTCACCGCGGCGGAAATCGCAAGCCGTTACCAGAACGGGATCAGCGCCTCGCCGTCCACCCCGTATAACCAGTTGATTCTGGCGAGTGCGCCCCTGGCGTACTATCGCCTCAATGAGCCCGCCTATGTTCCGCCCGCCACGCTGCCGGTGGCCCAAAACCTTGGCAGTGCCGGAGCGGCGCTTAATGGCGAATGGAATCCCGGCGCCAAGGCTCAGGAAGCCGGCCCCCGGCCGCCCAGCTACAGCGGCTTTGCGGTGGACAACGCGGCCGGTGGCTTTAATGGCCTCGCTGGCCATGTCGGCACCCCAGCGACCCTGAACGACTACACCGCCTTCACCATGATGGGGTGGGTCAAGCGCGGGGCCGTTCATTCTGCGCGGGGCGGCTACTTCGGCCAGAACGACCTGCTCGAGTTCGGGGACGCCGACAATGGCGCGAACATCGAGGCGTGGAGCAGTGCGAGCGGTCAGATCAAGATTCCGTATCCCTTCGCTGACGACGAGTGGGGTCACCTGGCACTGGTCGGCGACGGCACCAAGATTGTGCTCTATGTCAACGGGGTCGCCGCTTCCACGCTGAACTCGACAGTGGGGAGCTATGGCAGCAGCGGGTTCAATTTCAACATCGGCGGGGGTGGCGTTTTCAACGCCTCGGGAGATGTCTTCCGCGGTAACATTGATGAAGTCGCCCTCTTCGACAAGGCGCTTACGGCCGCTCAGATCCAGCAAATCTATTACGCGGCCAACATTGCGCCGAAGATCACCACTCAACCTGTGGCACCCGATCGCGAGCTTTCCGAGGGTAACCCGCTGAACCTTTCGGTTGCTGCCTCCGGGACACCGCCGCTGTCCTACCAGTGGCGCAGGGACGGCCAGAATTTGGCGGGCCAGACCTCGGCCATGCTCAGCATCGCTGGCCTGACGCTGGCAGATTCCGGCGACTATGACGTGGTGGTGAGCAACCCGTACGGCTCTGTGACGAGTTCGGTGGTCACACTGAACGTGCTACCGGCGGAGACCGTGCCGCCGACGCTCGCCTACGCCACGGGCAACCGGTACTTCAACCAGGTCCGGGTGTGGTTCTCCGAGGGGCTGGATCCGACCACTGCTCAGACCGCCGGCAACTACCAGTTGTCGGGCGGCGTCACGGTGCAGTCGGCGGTCATGGCAGCCGCTCCGGGAAATCCCGGCGACAACGAAGTGGTCCTGAGCACCTCCGCGCAAACTCCGGGCACGATGTACACCCTCACGGTCAGCAACGTGAAGGACCAAAGCCTCGCGGGCAATGTCATCGCTCCGGGCAGCACGATCCAGTTCTCCTCGTGGGCCATCGTCCAGGGACTCGAATTTGAGCACTACGACAATCTGCCCGGCGCCGGGGACGGCGACATCACCCGCGCCCTGCAGGATCCGCGGGTGATTGCCGGCAATCCCACGACGTACGCGTTGATGACCGGGGATTTCAGCACCCGCAACGTGTTCCCCACCGACGTCCACGAGAACCACCTCGTCCGCCTGACCGGCTGGATCACCCCCACGGTGTCCGGGGCGTACGATTTCTTTATCAACGCCGACGACGCGGCGCGGCTGTACCTCAGCCTGAATGAAATCATCCCCGACCCGGCGACTGCCACCCCGATCGCGGTGGAGACGGACTGCTGCGACGCGTTCCAGGAACCGGGCACATTGAACGACGATGGGGTCACTTCCCCGACCACCACCTCGCCCATTCAGTTGACCGCGGGTCAGCGCTACGGCGTGCTGGCCTTACTGAAAGAGGCCGGCGGCGGGGACTACCTGCGCATCGCCTGGCGCAAGACGGATGACTTCACCCCGGCCGGAGATCTGCAGCCCATCCCGGCACAGTTCCTCTCCACTGCGGTGGATCCCAACGTGGACATCGTGTTCACCACGCAGCCGAGCGACCAGCAGTCGGTGCCGGCGACGGGTACGGAATTCGCCTCCCGCAACTTTGCCGTGAACAACGGTGGGATGACCGTGATTAACACGGAAGACAAGGTGCCCAGCGAGCCCTGGGAATACGGTGCGGGCGAGTGGGCGGCGGGCGCCGCGGCGGACAGTTGCACTGGGCCATTCAACTCCCGGCTCATCAGTCCGGCGTTCACGGTGCCGCAGACCAGCGATGTCACGCTGTCGTTCGTTCACCGGTACAACATGGAGGCGGATCTGTGGGATGCTGGTCAAGTGTTGTACAGCGTCAACGGTGGTGCTTTCACGCCGGTCAACGCGGGTAATTTCACCGCCAACGGCTACGCGGCGGGGAACATCGTCGGCACGGGTCCGATTCAAGGACAGCGTGGTTTCAACGGAACTTCCCCGGGCTACGGCAGCGGCCAGTTCATCACCAGCACCGTGCTGCTGGGCCGCTTCAACCAGAACGACACCGTGGCGGTCCAGTTCCTGATGGCGTGGGACGACTGTGCCACCGCCGAGGCGCCGAACTGGGTGATCAAGAGCTTCCAGCTCACCTATGGCGTGGTGCAGCCGGTGACGTTCCAGGCGGCCGCGACCGCCTCCCGTCGTGGGCAGGCACTGCCGGTTTCCTACCAGTGGCAGCGACATGACGGCGCGGGCTGGGTCAATATCCCGAATGAAACGGGCAGCTCCTACTACTTCGTGCCGGTGGCGGCGGACTTCAGCGCCCAGTTCCGGGTGCTGGCGGCCGTGCCGGGCAAGTCCGTGGCGAGCAACCCGGTGCGGGTCTCAACCGAGCCGGTGGGCCCGCCGGAGATCACGATCGCACGCGGTGTCGGCGGCATCACCATCACCTATACGGGAACGCTCCAGTCAGCGACGACCGTGCAGGGGCCGTACAGCGTCGTGGCGGGCGCGAGCAGCCCGTACACCGTGCCGAACCCGACGGACACGAAGTTCTTCCGCGCGGTCAAGTAGTCCGTGCTGAGTGCCCGGTCTGAAGTGACCGGGACACGATCGAATCACAAGGCCGGGAAGGCAGTCCTTCCCGGCCTTTTTGTCACCGGACCGCGGGGCTCGGCGCGGCGTCTCGCTTCGCCGTCCTCAGCATGGCTTGGGGAAGGCCCGCTCGATGAAGTTACGGATGACCGCCGATTCCGCCTCGCCCGCGATGGTGTGTTCTTTCTCGAACTCGTGCCACTCGATGTTCAGCCCGCCGAGTCGGAGGGTCTCGACCTGCCGGCGCACCATCGCAATTGGCAGCAGGGGATCGCGGGTTCCATGCGTCAGGAGAAAACGCTGTTCCCGCGCGACCGGCGACAGCTCCCGCAGCAGCGTCTCCGGCGCGTGCGCGTAGCCACTGATGCCGACGCAGGCCGCGAACCGCTCCGGGTGGCGCGCGCCCATTTCGATCGTCATCAGGCATCCTTGCGAGAAGCCGAACATCACCGTGTCCCCGACGCGGAAACCGCGGCGCGGCAGGTCGCGCAACAGCTCGGTCAGCAGGGCGCGGCTGCGCACAATGCCCGGTTCCGGCTGTTCGTAGAGGTCGTACCACGAGTAGCCGCCGAAGTAGTCGTCCGGCGCATTCACAAGCAGGTAGTTGAGCCAAGGCAGGCCCAGTGCGCCGGGCAACCAGCGAAAGCCCTCCATGCTGTCCCCCAGCCCGTGCAGGACGATCATCAAACGCCGGGAGGCGACTTCCTGCGCGGGAATCAAGTCCGTCTCAAGCATGGCCAAGGGTAGAATTGGGCTCCGGCCCGGTGGAAGTGCGAAGCGCTGACCCACCGCTGGCGCTGCACCGTGATGGCGGAAAAGGCTCCGGGGTCTCCCGGCTGCCCTGCCCTTGACCCACTGCGGGTTCACCAGAATTGCCACGCGCCCTTCCACGCCACCCAGAGTCCCAGGAGGCAGTTCGTCACGGCGTGGGCGGTCATGGCCTCACCCAAACCGCCGCTGCGCAAGACCAGCCACTGGTAGGCCGCGCCACAGATCAGGCCGGCCAGCCATTGTTCGTGGGCCAGACCGAAGAACGCCACCGTGACCAGGAACGGCACCGGCAGGAACTGCTTGAGCGAAACACCCGTGAAGTCGGATTTGGCGATGAACCGGTAAAGAAACGACCGGTAAAAGGCCTCCTCGATCGGTGGAACCACCAGCGTGCTGCCCACAATGCGGACGAGAATGAAAAACCACGCCAGGATCGCCCCGTGACCAAACGCGACGTGGGGATTCCAGACAGCCGCCGCCTGTTCGGCCGCGGGCTTGGCCTTGCTCAACCCCAGCTTCACGAACAACTCGCTCGTCTTTGGATACCACGGGTCCAGGCCCACCCAGACCCCGAACACGGCGATCCCGATCAGCACCGCCGGGGCGCTGAACTTCCAGCGCATCTCGGTCACGAGCGGCCAGACCAGCCACACCAGCCAGACTCCCACCGCCGTCTTCACGGCGTACACCCAGTACTTCGAGGCGTCACCGAACTCGCCCTGGAAAACCGTCAACCCAACGAAGACGACGAAAGGCAGGACCCGGGCCAGCAGGGGCGACCCGGCGAGCTTCTTGCGTAAAAAATCCATGACACCATTCCAGCGAAGGCCCGCGCGCCGGCAAGCGGAATCGGCCTTCCCGCCACGGCGCGGGAAGCAGATACAGCTTGCCTTGCGCTTTGCCCGGGCCGGTTACGAATGGGGTCGCCGCCCCGTTCGCCTCAGTGGGGACCGGTGCTCCCCCCGCTCCCTGGGTCGGCCGTCACCGAACGCCGGGGTCGCCCAGGCCGTTCCACCAGGCATTGTTCGCGGGCTGGCTGCCGGTGCCGCGACCATCAAGGATTTCGGGCTTGCGGGCCTCGGCGTGTCCGTCCACCAGCAGCAAATTGACCCGCCCCCCGTTGCGGGCGGCCGGCGTGGCGCGATAGTTCGGGTCGCCATCGTCGCCGCCTTCGTAGTACGCGTTCCCCGGCCCGGGCCGGGCGCTGCTCTTGCGGCTGCCGTTGGAGCCCAACTCCACCGACCCCAGCGGTGGATCCACGACATAAACACCCGAGCCGTCCACGCCGAACGGATTGCTGGCGGAACCTTTGCGCGTGCCTTTCGTGTCCGCCAGGACCAGGGTTTGCGTGGGCACCACCACCGAGCTGTCCGTGGCGTGATACGGGAGAACCCCCTTGGGTTGGCGCGTGTTGCCCAGATACTGGTAGTTGTAGCCGTACCCGCCGTAGTAAACCGTGACGCCCTCCCGCTCGACGCCGTGGTCGGTGGTGTGAGCGAAGGGCTTGTTCATGAGCGGGCGCTCGGCGGGCGTCAGCAGTGGGCTCAGATACGCCTGCGGCGTTTGCAGGTAGGGGTAGATTAGATCGGCCCAGCGGATCCGCGCTTGCCCGGCGACCGCCGGCAGCGAATGGCCGGGGAAACGTCCGGAGTGGTCGTCGCGATACAGTTGCAGCGCAATACCCAGTTGCCGGAGGTTGTTCAGACTGGAGAGCGACTTCGCTTTGATTTGGCCGCGGGCCAGAGTCGGCAGCAGCAGCCCGGCCAGAATCGCGATGATCGCGATTACCACGAGCAGTTCGATCAAAGTGAATCCCCGCCGGCTTCGGCGGGCCTCGGGCATTCGGTCCAGGCACGTTTGCATGGGAGAAGGCTGACAGAATGCGCCCGCGGTCCGCTAACGGCGGGTTGCCAAAAGTTGTCGGTGGATTGCGGTGAGGATTCCGCCTTCCGGCGCTCGCACGCGGGTTGCGGGCGCGGCGTGTGCGCGTGGTCGCAGTCGCCCCCGCGGCGCGCGAAACGCACGAGCGAACTAGATCGGACCGGCTTCCGGCTCGGGGGGACTGCCGGTGATCTGCGCGATGACTTCGGCCGCCGTGAACTCCTCGCCGGAGGAATTCAGGAAATGGGTGAGTTCTCGAATGTCCTCGCCCGCCGGGATGATCGCCCGCTCCAGTTCGTGGCCTGCCTGAACCTGAGCCAAACCCAGCCCGGCCAGGAGCCCGTTGCAGATGCACGGCTGCCGCGCTGCCCTTTCCGCGGTGCCGCCCTTGAGCACGTAGTGGTGCATCGGTTCGCCCGGACACCGGTAGCCCACGCTCCCATCCGGCCGGCGATAGGCTTCGCGAAACCAGCCCACATCGCAGACGCGCGCACGCTCGGCCATGACCTCGGGATCGGCGGCGGTGTCATCCAACCGCAAGACGCGAAACGTCCGGCCGCCCGGCAGGGAGCAAAGCTGGGTGAACAGGTTGGCAGGATCCTGGCGAACCAGTGTCAGCACCCGGCGTTTGAGGTCGGGATCGAGGGCGGACTCCGCGCAGAACGTGAACGGGGTGGTCACCTGCAGGCCGGCTGCGCCCGCCGCGCAGGCCCGCGTGAAGTTCGCGGCGGTGGCGGCTACCCCGCCGATCCAGAAGGGTCGGCCCAACGCGCGGAGCCGGGCGAGTTCCTCGACTCCGATCCATTCTGCGCCGCCGGCGACCGTCATCAGGAAGCCGCCCGCGAACCCTTCCAAGCGCGACACGGTCTCCGCATCGGCCGCCGACTGGCAGACCGCGATCAGCGAGGGCGGGCGCCACGGTGCCGGGGTTCTCGGTCCGAGGGCGCGCGGATCGAAGCCGCAGGTCAGCGCATCGCCGGTGCCCAGACCGATTTCCAGCGCCGCTGCCTCACCACGCGACAGACGGTTCAACGCCTGAATCGTGTTTGCGACCGCGCTGGCATGAATGAGCACGGTGTCCACGCCGGCGAGTACCGCGCCGTACAGCGAGGGGAGCAGGGCCAGGCGCGCGGAGTCGTGATAATGGATGCCCACTAGTCCGGCGTGATCCCGCTTGGCCAGGAACACCTCCGCGAAGTTGGCCGCGACCGTCAGTTCCAGCAGTGCCGGATTTTCCTCCAGGTTCGGTTGCCCGACGAGTTCAAACGATTCGTCGTCCGCCTTGCCGCCGGGGATGTAGTAGCGCTCCCAGACCCGCCGGAACGCGCCCGGGAACGGAAAGCTCTCCAGCACCGATCGCAGATGACCATCGAAGTCACCGAGCTGGAGCCGTCGCGCCAGCACCGCCGGCAACACCGCGCCGGTGATGACACCCAGCTCGCCGGCCTGCGCGACGGCGCGCGCGAGGGGCCACGTGGCCATCGCCAGGTCCGGCCCGCCCTGGATCAGTCGAGGAATCCGCATGTGCTCAAGAGTGGCGCACCGGCAGCGCTCCGCCAGTGTCCTTGTCGAGCCGGGGAATCCATCCGCGAACCACTCCTCCAAGGTCCGTATGACCGCGCCGATCCGTCCATCTACAGTCCCGCGACACGGCCCTCGCTATCCACCGTGACGGTCCGCGTGCCTTCGGCGAGCGGAGTTGTGGTGACTTTCCCACCGGGCCAGCGGATTTCGAGCGCCGTGGGCGGGGTGGGAGTGGCCAGCACGACCACGGGACTGTCCTGCGACCAGTAACCCGCGCCGGCGCGCAGTTCACGGGCGGGGCCGAACCGGTCGCCGAACCGCAGCCGCAGCACCGCGCCAATGGCGGCGGGGTTGCCCGGTGGTCCCGCCAACCGTACGCGCAGTCCGGGCCGGGCGACGTCGTTTCGGTACAGCTTCGTCGCGCTGCCGTTTTGCGTCACGGCGAGGTCCAGGCGGCCGTCGTGATCGAAATCCGCGAGCGCCGCGCCGCGCTGTTCGCCATAGACGCGGAGGCCGCTTTCCTGCCCGGGCACGGGGGTGAAGTGGCCCCGGCCGTCCCCGCGCAGCAGCACACTTCGGCCGGCGTCGTAGCGGGTGTATTCGACGGTGGTGGCGAAGAAGTTCTGGGCCACGAACAGGTCCTCCGCGCCGTCGCCGTCGAGATCGCCCACGCAAAGTCCGAAGGCCGGGGAGAACTGCACTTCCGCGGGGAGCGGGCGGACTTCCAAGTAATCCCCCCGGTTGAGGAGGAGCACGCTCTCCAGGAAGTTGACTTCGACGCGTGCCGCGCTGGCGAGGCGGTCGCCGTAGATCGCGCTCAGCCGGTTGGTACCGTACGCCTCAAAGGTCTCGATGCGCTCGCGAATGAAGGGCATCGCTTCGAGCACGGCCAGGTAGCCGCGCTCGGGCGCCTCCGCGCCCAGTTCCGGGCTGAACACCGCCTCGACGAGGTCCACCGTTCCACTCTCGTCGAGGTCCCCGTAGTAAAGGGCGCGGGGGTGGGCAAAGCTCAGGTCGCGGCGATACTTGTGGTTGGTGCCCCAATTGCCAGCCACCAGATCCTGCCGGCCGTCGCCGTCGAAATCGCCGGCCGTGATGCTGGTCCACCAGCCTTTGAGATCGGCCAGCCAGTCCGGCGCGCCGGGGGGCGGCCGCTGCCACCGCAGCCGCATCGGCCAGTCGGAGAGTCTGCCCGCGTCATTCCGCAAGAGCCGGATCGCGCCCCACTCGCAGGCGACCGCCAGATCGGGGTCCCCGTCTTGATCGAGGTCGCTGAACACCGCGCCGCTGGCGAGGCCAAAGCGTTCGAGGCGCTGGCTGACCACAAAGCGGCCCCCTTGATTGCGGAGCAGCAGCGAGGTGGCCGGCTCCGGGTAACGCCCCGGCACCACCCGGCCCCCGATGAACAAATCCAGCACGCCGTCGCCATCAAAGTCAGCGAACGCCAGCGGGCCGGCGCTGGAAAGTTCCCCCAGCACGCTGTCGCCCGAGACCTTGCGGGCGACGTCGTAGATGCGCAGGCACCCGCCGTTGGTGCGACCGTCTTCGTAGTTGCTCGCGCCAACGAAGAGCGTGGAACCGATCCCGAGAACGGTGGTGAGATCCCGGCCCGTTTGTCGCTGGAGCGCGGCGTCCGTGATCCGCGTGAACCGGCCGTCACCGCTGTTGCGAAAGAGACCTAGTGTGCCCCCGCGACCGCTGGCGACCACCAGGTCCTCCCAACCATCTTCGTCAAAATCGTGCCACGCCAGCCCTGGACCAAGCTGGCTAAGGCGATGCGGCAACAAGGGTTGGCGCTCGAAGTCGTTGAAGGGATCCTCGTGGTGGCGGTGACCGAGCCGTTCCGAGACGTCGCTGAACCAGACCGGAGAGGCAGGCGGAGGAGCGGGCGACGCGGGAACCGCGTTCGCCTCGTCAATTTCGTACAGCCGATTCGCGCGGGCGTTTTCGATGACCGATTGTCGGCCGCTCCGCCAGGTCACTTCCAGGCGCAGCCGCGCGTCGGCCGAACCGGCCGCAAAGACCCGCAACGGGTCGGAAGCAGACAGGTAGTGACCGCCACAGATGATCTCCTGGCTTTGCTCGACCGGACCGCCCTGAACCACCACTTTCGCCCCGATCCCCTGCGTGTTCGGCGGCAGGCCCCGCAGCCGGATGGCGACGCGGGGGGCAGGGCTGTCGTTGCGGTAAAGACCGGCCGGTTCCCCCAGCTTGTTCATCACGAGGTCGAGGTCGCCGTCGTTGTCGAGGTCGGCGCAGGCGGTGCCCTGGGAAACGCCCTTTTCCCCGAGGCCCCACGCGCCGCGCATTTCCTCGAAGGTGAGATCCCGGCGGTTGCGGAAAATGACGCTCGGCGTGCTGAAATCCGGGAACAGCTTCACCATCTGCATGATGTCTTCCGCAGTGAGTTGGCGCGCGGCGCGCGCTTCCTCGATGCGCATTTGCATGTCCACGTTTTGGAAGTCGCGCATCTGGCCATTGGGAATGATGACATCCTCGTAGCCATCCAGATCCACGTCGAGGAACAGCGGCATCCAGGACCAGTCCGAGGCTTCGACGCCCGCGTAAAAGGCGATCTCCGCGAAGGTGTGGTCGCCGCGGTTGAGGTGCAGGGTGTTGCGCCACACCTGCGGCCGGTCGTCAATGACGCCGATGGGCGTGGGCGCGGGTTTGTTCTGGCTGACCTGGGTGTGACGGTCCTTGTGACCCCGCGCGAGCATGTCCACGATCATGAAGTCCACGTGGCCGTCGCGGTTGAGGTCGCCAAAGTCCACCCCCATCGAGAACACCGAGGTGGTGCGCAGCGCGAGCCGCTCAATCGCGCGGAAACGGCCGCGGCCGTCGTTGATCCAAA
>CALJWR010000258.1 GCA_937976685.1 uncultured Verrucomicrobiae bacterium | reverse complement strand
GACGAGTGCCGCGCTGCGCGCTTTGCTGGGGCGCTGTGGTGAAGGCGCGGGCGTTGTCCCGCGCGTCGGTCACCGGCTCGAATCGCTGGCGGCGTTCTATCCGAAAGCCGCCGCGCCGCTCGCGCTCGACCTGCTCCAGCGCCAAGGGTGCCTTGAGCACCAACGCCTGCGCCCGCTCCGACCAAAGCCGGTGGTGGTGACGCGCCCTTGAAAACCGCAGCACCGCGACGTCCCCGCCGTTGGACTGACGCCACCGACGGACTGAGCAAGGAGAGTTTATGGCGGGAGGAAGGCCAACTTAAAACTTGATTAACCTATCTAGTTTGAACTTGATGGCAACCTCCACTTTGATCACCGTGTCCCGCGTGCCGCAAGCCCGGAACCGCGAATCTGAACCGGCATGTTGAGTCTCTCGCAAACCACCGGCTACGCGATCAAAGCCTTGGGCTGCCTGAACGAGCCCACTTGCGACAGCCGTTCCACGCCCGAAATCGCCGCCTGCGCCCGGGTGCCGAAGCCTTACCTGGCCAAAATCGTCCACGCCCTTGCCCGGCGTGGGTTGGTCACCGCCCGCCGCGGCGTGGGCGGGGGTGTCTCCTTGGCCCACCCGCCGCATCAGATCACGCTCCTGCGAATCGTCGAGGCGGTGGAAGGTCCGGATTGGTTGGGTGAATGCCTGCTGGGCCTGGACGAGTGTTCCGACCAGCGCACCTGTCCCACGCACGCCTTTTGGCAGCGCATCCGGGAGGAAATCCGCCGCGAATTGGCCGGGACCACTTTGGCCGACGTTATTCAGTTCAAACGCGCCGGTCGGCGTCCGGCCACCCGGCCTCCCGGGCGGACCTCCCGGAAAGCATCGAGCACAGCCAATCACCGCCAACCCTGAACTCCCATGATTGCCTCCCGCGAGTCCCTCGCCTTTCCCGCCGTCCTCGGTTCAAGCGCCCGCCTGAGTGTCTCCCTCGCCCTCTTCGGCTTGGCGTACGGCCTGGTCGCCCAAACTCCGGGCCCGGTCATCACCGGGTTCAAGCTCGACCGCAACCGGCAACTCACCCTGTCTTGGAAGGGGGTTACCAACGGGGTGACCGTTCAGACCAGCGCTTCGCTCTCGCGGCCGCAGTGGCAGGCGTTACCAGGCACCGACTGGCCGGTCAGCGGTACCAACTGGTCCGGTACGGTACCCGTCGAGCGGGCCGCGGACTTTGTGCGGTTGGTGAGCCACGCCGGGGTCGGGGACTTTGTGCCGTCCAAGACCCTGTCGCTGGATGTGATTGGCATCCATGACTCGGGATCGCGGGCGTACAACCCGGACTGCATTAGTTGCCATGGCACGCGGCTCGACGAAGTGGCGCTGGACGGAGTCACCAAGATGGCCCACAGCACCATGCTGCCCTTCTTCCCCGGCCCGGGCAACGGCCGTTGCGTGGACTGCCACACACCGGGGCCCGATTTCCTCACTCATTCGCGGGCTGCCCTGCGGGAGCAGGTGGACATGACCTATTGCTTTGTCTGCCATGGCAAACAGCCGCTGCTGGGCGCCGGTTCTTTTTATGCGAAGTAGCCGCCACGGTGCCGCCCCCGAAGCATCCTCTTAAACCATGGTTTCTCCCCTCCTCACCATGACCTCGACCACCTCCAGTTGCCCGCGTGACTCCGGAACCAGCTCACCCGCCCCGCAAGGCCTGGGCGTATCCCGTCGTCGCTTCCTGCGCACCGCGGGTCGGCTCGCGGCCGGGGCAGCATTCGCGCCCGCCTTTTTCAATTTGAACCGCGCCCGGGCCGCCGATTTCGGCAATCCGATTTTGGTGGATACCGATCCGCGGGTGGAGATCAAGTACAGTGTCTGCCAGGGCTGTCATGGCCGTTGCGGGCTGAAGGCGAAGGTCGTGGACGGCGTGCTGGTGAAGATCGAGGGCAATCCCTACCATCCGTGCAACTTGGAGGAACACCTGCCCTTCGCCACCGACCCCGCGACCGTGCGCATGGCATCAGGCCGGATGTGCGCCAAGGGCTTGGGCGGGACGCAGTCCTTGTACGATCCGCATCGCTTGCGGCAGCCACTCAAACGCGTGGGCGACCGCGGGGCCGGCCAGTGGGAGGCGATCAGTTGGGAACAGGCGTTGCAGGAAATCGCCACCAAGCTGGTGTCCTACCGCGACCTGAACACGCCGATAAATCCGGACGCGCCGGAGCTGGGCAAGAAAGTTAACCAGATCATCTTTTCCGGCGGGCGCAATCAGCAGAGCGCCTTCACCGACGTGTTCTTCAAGAACATCATTGGCACGGTCAACAGCCGCCACGACCACACCAGCATTTGCGAGGTCAGTCATCATATCGCGCACGAGCTGGTCACCGGCTGGGGCGATGCCGAACCCTTCCTGACCAGCGGTTACAAAAACCACAGCAAGCCTGACCTGCCCAACGCGGAGTTCGTGCTCTGGTTCGGGACCGATCCCTGCTCGGCCAACTTCACCTTCGTGGCGATTGCCCGGAAGTTCATCGAAATGGCGCAGCGTCGCGGCAAGTTCTATGTCGTGGACCCGCGTTGCAATGTGGCCGCTTCCAAGGGCAACTGGATTCCCATCAAGCCCGGCACCGATGCCGCGCTCGCCATGGGCATTGGGCGCTACCTGGTGGACAACCAGCTCTACAACGCGACGTTCCTGCGCCGCCCGCACGACGGCGCCTCGAATCCGACCGGCGAACTCAACGTTACGGACGCCACGTTGCTGGTGAAGATCGAAGGCGGCCGGCCGGCGGCCTTTCTCCGGGCCAGCGAGGCCGGGATCGCGGGCGGGACGGACAAGGAGTTCGTCGTGTGGGCGGCGGGGGCCGCGGTGAAGTTCAACACGGTGGACACCGCCGAATTGCTGCCCGGCACCGTCCGGGTGAACGGTTACACCTGCCGAACCGCCTTCCAGCTCTACGTGGACCGCGTGCGGGAACGAACGGTGGCGCAGTGGTCCGAGCTGTGCGGGGTGCCGGTGGACACCATCACAAAGCTGGCCCGGGAACTGGCTGCGGCCGGGCGGCGGGGCTCCGTGAGCATGTACCGGGGCTCCGTTCAGCACACCAATGGCACTTACACCGGCATGGCCATCTTGGCGCTAAACACGCTGATGGGGAATTACAATTGGAAGGGCGGCCTCTCTTTCGGCGGCGGCGGTTGGAGCACCAGCTACACCGGGGCGCCATTCTCGCAAAACACCGTCCCCGGCGGCGTCAAGGAATCCGGCGTGCAGATCACGCGCGTCAAGTCCAAGTACGAGACCAGCACCGAGTACGCGAACAAGGTGGCCGCCGGCCGGAATCCGTATCCGGCGCGCCGGCCGTGGTTTCCCCTGGCCGGGCACTACAACTATCAGGAGCTCTTCCCCAGCATCGAGGACGAATACCCTTATCCAGCCAAGGCGCTGATCCTCTACTGGCACGGCATGCCCTATTCGGCCCCGGCAGCCCGCGCCACCTTCGAGCGGGTGATGAGTGCGAAGGTGGACGGCGAATATAAACTGCCGCTGGTGGTGGCCATTGACATCGCCCTGGGTGAGGCCAGCGCGTGGGCGGATTACGTGCTGCCGGACACGACCTACCTTGAGCGCTGGACGGTGGTCGGATTGACGCCGACCACGATCACGAAAGCCAGCCCCGTGCGGCAACCGGTCGTCGGCACGATGGATCCGGTGACCGGCGATTACGTGGGCGTTTTGCCTCAGGCCCGGACGCTGGAGGACATCCTCATCGGACTCGGCAATGCCATGCATGCGCTGGATCCCAGCGTCCCGAAACCGCCCTGGCGCAACGCGTGGGACTACTGGCGGCAAGCCATCGCCAACATGGCCGCGCAGGGCAACGGCCCCGGCATGGACGACGTGCTGGCCCGGGGCGGGCGCTTCGAAGATTACCCGGCGGCGTACGATGACAACCGGTTGCGCCACCGGTTCAACGGACGCATCTACTTCTTTTCCGAAAAACTGGCCACCAAACACCACCCCATGACCGGCGAGTGGTTTGACGGCACCGGCAAGTACGAGCCGATTTGCGATCTGCTGGGCCGCCCCGTGGCCGAACAGGACAAAGGATTCCCGTTGCAGTTGATCAGCTACAAGATGTCGTGGCATTCCCAGATGCACACCATCCGCTACCCGTGGCTGGTCGCAGTGCAGCCGGAGAACTTTGTCGAAATGAACCCGCGCGATGCCCAGGCCCGCCAGCTCCGCACCGGCGATCGCTGCCGGGTGTTTTCGGCTTCAAAGCTGGACGGAGTGATTGGAAGGGTCCAAGTGACCCAGACTGTCGCCCCCGGGGTCATTGCGGTCGCCCATCACTTCGGACACTGGGAGATGTCCTCCCGTCCCGGTCGGGTGAACGGCAAGGAATCCGCGTACGACCCCTCGCGGGGCACCGGCATCAATTCCAACCTCGTCATGCGGGCCGACCCCGTGTTGCCCAATGTCACGCTGCAGGATGTCGTCGGAGGGAGTTCCTCCTTCTATGACACCCGTGTCCAAGTCGAGCGCCTGTAACACCTCAGCCATATAAGTCTATGCCCACCGTCGGCTGGATCGTTGACCTCACCAAGTGCATCGGCTGCCACGCCTGCTACACGGCGTGCAAGGCCGAGAACCGCACCCCCGCCCGCACCGATTGGCGCTACGTCATCATGCGCGAGCGCGGAACCTTTCCGAACCCGGTCCGCGAGTTCATCTCGACGGCTTGCAACCATTGCCTCGAACCGGCCTGCCTGAAGTCCTGCCCGGTCGGGGCGATTACCAAACGCAGCAATGGCGTCGTGCTGATTGACCAGGAGAAATGCACCGGTTGCCGTTACTGCATGTTCGCCTGTCCGTACGGCGCGCCCCGCATTGATACGGTGACCTCCAAGGTCACCAAATGCACCATGTGCAATCACCGCGTGGAAGCCGGGCTCCAACCGGCCTGCGTCGAAACCTGCCTCACCGGCGCCATCCAGTTCGTCCGCCGGCAGGACGGCCCCACCGGCCCGGTGCCGGAGGGATTCAACGACCCCGCGCAGACCCGGCCAAACATCCGGTTCATCCTGCCGGATTGACCCGCCTCATGCCTGCCTGCGGCACCCAGGCGCGAGCGGAACTCGACGACGTGGCGCCGGTGCGCGGCGCCGTTTACGCCTTCTTGAGCGCCGGTTTCAGCCGGCCCCCGGATGCCGCCCAGATCGAAACCTGGCGCGACGACCGTTTTGCGACGGATTGTACGGAGTTGCTCGGTGAAGAGGGGGCCGCTCTGCTGCGGCAGTTTGCCGGGCGCAACTCACCGATCGAAGCACTGGTCCGGGAAGCGGCACTGGCCTTCACCGCACTCTTCCAAGTCCCCGGTGGTCAGTCCGTCGCCCCCTATGAGTCGGTCTTCCGCCACGAGCAGACCGAGGCCGGACGCCCCGCGGGACTGTTGATGGGGCGCCCCGTGGTGGAGGTCCAGCGCTGGTACCGGCTGGCGGCACTGGACATCGCGCCCGGTTTCCGGGATCTCCCGGACCATATCAGCCTCGAGTCGTCATTCCTCGCGCGGCTCTGTCAGTTGGAGGAAGACTTTAGGGCCGCCGGTGACCGTCAAAAAGAGCGACGCGCTCGTGAGATGGAGCGCGACTTTCTGGCCGCCCACCTGGTTTGCTGGGCGGGATCGCTGGCCGA
The DNA here is from genome assembly GCA_937976685.1 of uncultured Verrucomicrobiae bacterium. Classification (GTDB taxonomy): domain Bacteria; phylum Verrucomicrobiota; class Verrucomicrobiia; order Limisphaerales; family J093; genus JADJWF01. The sequence goes on along the minus strand of CALJWR010000258.1, from coordinate 1,419 downwards.
CGCGGTCCGCGCGCGAACGCAGCATCCCTGGTTCCGGGGGCTCGCCGCCGTGCTGGGCGCGTTTCCCGCCGGTGACCTGGCAGAATTGGAACAGGCGTTGGGGCCGGCGCTGCCGTGGAAGGCCAGCGACCCGGGGTTGGTGGCGGGCGCGTAACATGATCGCGCCGTCCGTCAACCGTCCTGTGGGCGAACCGGGCGCAAACAAAGATCGGTTGCCGCTGCCGGATCGGCGGGAGGTGCTGGTACGCGGACCGCTCCGCCATTAGAATCGCCCCATGAGAAATCAATCTTCCGCTCCGCCCCAACCTGCTCCGCCGGCGCAATATCGGCGTTTTGCGAAACGGTATCCGGCCCTGATCAAGGCTTATGAAGCGCTCGGCGAAGTCACCGCCCAGGCCGGGCCGCTCGACCCGAAGACCCGCGCGCTCGTCAAATTGGCATTGGCCGTCGGCGCTTCGCTCGAGGGTGCGGTTCACAGCCACAGCCGCCGGGCGCTGACCTCCGGGTGCTCTCCCGACGAAATCCGCCACGTCGTTCTGCTTGCCGCCACCACGCTCGGTTTCCCCAGCATGATGGCCGCGTTGACCTGGGTGGAGGACGTGCTTGGCCGCAAGTGAGGCCTGCCATGCGTCTGCGCCATCTGTTCATTTCCCCCGGGCACAATTACTACGGCCACCACGGTCAGTCGCCCAGCGGGCATCCCATGGTCGAAGTGCAGGCGATCGAGTGCATGGCTGGTCGGGGCCTTCGCGGCGATCGCTTCTTTGATTACCAGCCGGACTACAAAGGCCAGATCACCTTCTTTGCCTGGGAAACCCTCACCGCCCTCTGGGACGCCTTGAGCCTCCCGCCTGAACAGCGCCACCCCGAGGCCACCCGCCGCAACGTGCTCACCGAGGGCGCAGACTTGAATGCGCTCATTGGCCGGGAATTTGAAATCCAAGGCGTCCGCTTCCTCGGCACCGAGGAATGTCGCCCCTGTTACTGGATGAACACTGCCTTCCGGGATCAACGCGCTGAAACCTGGCTCAAGGGCAACGGCGGGTTGCGCGCAAAAATCCTGACGGACGGCTGGCTGCGACGCGAGGCGACGGGGAGTTGAAGGAGGTCGCAGTGCGCACGTTGCCCGCCCATAAAGCCTCCCCTAGAGCGCGGACGTGCCCGTCCGCTTCAGGGATGGCGCGTCGCCGGACGGACAGGAATATCTGCACGCCTTCCGTTGGTGGCCCGCCCGCTTCTGCAGAATCCCAAGCTGAGAATGGCCTTCGAGGCCTGATATTCAGCGCCGTCATTCTGGCCGGGGGCAAATCCACCCGCATGGGCCGCGACAAAGCGTGGCTGCCGCTCGACGGTCAACCGCTGTTGGCAAGGCAGATTGCCGTGGTCCGTGAACTTGACCCAGTGGAGCTTTTCATCTCA
>CALJWR010000257.1 GCA_937976685.1 uncultured Verrucomicrobiae bacterium | reverse complement strand
TGCGTTCAAAGTCTCGAAGTACCACCTCTGGCACGCCAACGCCGGCGCCCGCCGGGTGCTGAACCAGGGCATCGAGGCGCCGTGGTCGGGCCACCCGAAGTACAACTTCCACGCCAACGACATTGATTTCCAGATCGAGGCCGACTTCATCGGCCTCATGTGCCCCGGCCTGCCGCAGGAGTCGAACAAGTACTGCGACCGGGTCGGGCGCGTGATGAACTACGGCGACGGCCTCTATGGGGGCATGTTCGTCTGCGGCATGTACGCCACGGCCTTCTTCGAGACCGATCCGCGCAGGGTGGTCGAGGCCGGCCTCGGCTGCATCCCCGCCCAGAGCGAGTACGGCCGGTTGATCGCCGACCTGCTCCAGTGGCACACGGATCATCCGAACGACTGGCGCAAGGTCTGGCAGCTCGTCCAAGACAAGTGGGACAAGGACGATCCGTGTCCGGACGGCTTCAACGCCCCGTTCAACATTGACGCGAAGTTGAACGGTGCCTACGTGGCCTTCGGGTTGCTCTTCGGCGGCGGCGACTTTGAGAAGACGATGGAAATCAGCACCCGCTGCGGCCAGGACTCGGACTGCAACCCATCGAGCGCCGCCGGTGTACTGGGCGTCATGCTCGGCTACGAGCGCATCCCGGCGAAGTTCAAGACCGAGATGCCCAAGCTCGAAAACCGGAAGTTCGATTTCACCGATTACTCGTTCAATGACATCGTTCGCTCCACCGAGGCGCGAGCCCTGAAAATCATCCAGATGACCGGCGGGCAGGTGAGCGATCACGAGGTCGTGGTCAGGACGCAGACTCCGCAGGCGCCGAAGCTCGAACAATGGTCGCCCGGCATTCCGGACCGACGCATCGCCGCCAGCGACCCCGCGTGGACCTGGACCGGGACTTGGAGAGACGATCGGGGGACGAAGGTTAGTGAGGCTGCCGGGAGTGAGGCCGTGCTCAAGTTCGATGGCGTGGCGGTTGCCGTGATCGGCACGCTCAACCAACTGGGCGGGCGCGCGGAAGTCTATCTGGACGACAAGAAACAGGACCTTCTCCTCGATGCCTACATCGTCCCGAACACCCACGACAACGTGTTGTGGCAGGCGTACGGGCTGAAACCTGGCCCGCACACGCTGCGCATCGTGACGACCGGCACGGCCGACGCCCGGTCGCAAGGCCAACAAGTCGCCATTCGGGATGCCTGCATCTATCGCGCCTCGAAGTGAGCGCGAAGGAAGGTCCTGGCATGAAAACACTCCTCCACTCCTGCCTCGTTGCCGCGCCGCTGGCGCTGGCCAGTCTGCTCTTCTTGGGCTGCAAACCCGCGTCCACGCCATCGGCGAGTGCCGCCAAACCGCGGATCGCGTTGGTCATGAAGTCGCTCGCCAACGAGTTCTTCCTCACGATGGAGAACGGCGCGAAGGCGCACCAAAAAGCCCACGCCGATCAGTACGACCTCATCGCCAACGGCATCAAGGACGAGCTGGACGTGGGCCGGCAGGTCGAGTTGGTCGAGCAGATGATCGCCCAGCGCGTGGACGCGCTGGTCATCGCCCCCGCCGATTCGAAGGCGCTGGTGCCCGTGTGCAAGAAAGCCCAGCAGGCTGGCACCGTGGTCGTGAACATTGACAACAAGTTCGACGAGGCCGTGCTCGCGCAGGCCGGGGTGAAGTTTCCGTTCGTCGGCCCGGACAACCGCAAAGGCGCGAAGGCCGTCGGCGACCACCTCGCCAAGCGGCTGGCCCCCGGCGACAAGGTGGCCATCATCGAGGGCGCGCCCAACGCCTTCAACGCCGTGCAGCGCCAGCTCGGCTTCGAGGACGCAATGAAGGCGGCCGGCGCGAAGATTGTGAGTTCGCAGTCCGGCTTCTGGGAGACCGACAAGGCCAACCAGGTGGCGGCGGCCGTCATCAGCGAGCATCCCGATCTCAAGGCGTTTCTCTGCGCGAACGACAGCATGGCGCTGGGGGCCGTGGCCGCGCTGCGTGCCGCGGGCAAGCTCGACCAGGTGCTCGTGGTGGGTTACGACAACATCGCCGCGGTGAAGCAGCTTTTGCAGGAAGGCCGCGTGCTCGCGACTGCCGACCAGCACGCCGATCAACTCGCCGTCTTCGGCATTGAATACGCCCTGGAAATGTTCAAGACGAAGGCCGCTCCCGCCGACCGCGAGACACCGGTCGAGCTGGTGACGCGGGAGTCTCTGGCGGCGAAATGATGCCGCAACCGGATTTGCTGCTCGCCGCGACGGGCCTGTCCAAATCCTACGGCCCGGTCCGCGTGTTGACCGACGTGGACTCCACCCTCCACCGCGGTGAAGTCCACGCATTGGTCGGCGAGAATGGTGCTGGCAAGAGCACGCTCTCCCGGATCATCGCCGGGATCACGCCGGCCGATTCCGGCTCGCTCAAGCTCCAAGGGCGTCCATTTCGGCCGCGCGACCGCCGCGACGCCGAGCACCACGGCATCCGGATGGTGATGCAGGAGCTGAATCTCGTCGGCAACCTCACGGTGGCCGAGAGTTTGTTCATTGACCGCCTCCCGCATCGTTGGGGCTGGATTGACTACGCCGGGCTTCACCGTCAGGCCCGCGCCGCCCTTGAACGCGTCGGCCTGCGGGACCTCGATCCCGCCCGGCCAATCCGCTCGCTCGGGGTTGGCCAGCAGCAGATGGTCGAGATCGCCGCCGGCCTGGCCCGGCGCTGCGACGTGCTCATTTTGGACGAGCCCACCGCCGCGTTGACCGATCCGGAAATCGAGCAGCTTTTCAAACAGATTACCGCCCTTAAAGCCGCCGGCACCGGCATCCTGTACATCTCGCATCGCATGGAAGAAATCCGCCGCGTGGCGGACCGCGTCAGCGTCTTGCGGGACGGCCGGCTCGTGGCGACCGGGCCGATGGGCGAGATCACCCTCGACGAAATCGTGCGCCTGATGGTGGGCCGCGATGTCGGCTGGAACTTCGACCGCCCGCCGCGCCAGCCCGGCACCGTAGCGCTGGAAGTCCGCGGCCTCCGCCGCGAGCCGGCGGTGAAGGACGTGAGTTTCGAGGTGCGGCGCGGGGAAATCCTCGGCTTCGCCGGCCTCATGGGTTCGGGCCGTACGGAGACCATGCGCGCGATTTTCGGCGCGGACCGGGCAGACGCCGGAGAAATCCGGCTGCGCGGAGCCGCCCAGCCAGTGCGCATCCGCTCCCCGCGCGACGCGGTCCGGCAAGGAGTCGCCCTGCTCACCGAAAACCGCAAGGAACAGGGTCTGCTGCTGCCTCTGCCGGTGCGGGCCAACGTGACATTGCCCTCACTGTCCCGCTTCGCCGCGGCTGCGGGCTGGCTGCAACGAGAGGCGGAAACAGCCGAAAGCACCCGCTGGATCGGCGCGCTGGGCATCCGGTGCCGCGACGCCGAGCAACGCGTGGCCGACCTGAGCGGCGGCAACCAACAAAAGGTCGTTCTGGGCAAATGGCTCCTGCGCGACTGCGACGTGTTCATTTTCGACGAGCCCACGCGGGGCATTGACGTCGGCGCCAAGATCGAGATCTACCGCCTCCTCGATGACCTCGCCGCCAAGAGCAAGGCGATCGTGATGGTGTCGTCTGATCTGCCCGAGTTGATGGCGCTGTGCGACCGCATCGCCGTCATGTCGGCGGGCCGGCTCGCCGCGACGTTCCGCCGGGGCGAATGGACCGAGGACCAGATCATGGCGGCGGCGCTGAGCGGGTACCGACGAACTACAGCGGATCAAGCTGCTCCGAAAACCAACGGATTGGCAGGGCCGACCGGGGCGCCTGCGTAAAGCCGCGGGTGCGCCCCCTTAACGCGCGAGCCGGTAGAATGCTGCCGTCGCGTCGGTGGGTTCCTCGACGGCGAATTCCCCGCCAACGCTCTCGGGCGAAGCCGTCACCCGCGCCCACCCTGCAATCGGGCTAATTCCCGCGGTGGACTCTAGTTGGTACCGCGCGGCCGACGCGGGCCAGAAAAGGCGTACGCGGCCCTGAAGCAGGGCCGGCTCGATGCGCAGCGCCGCCTGTGCCGGGTGCCGGATGTCCACAGTGGCGTTCCCCTGCAGGCGCAGAATGAGCCGTCCCTCGGCGGCCTGGAACACGTGCGGCGGCAACAGGTAGAGCGGTGCGCCGTTGAGCCGGACTTCGGGCCGCTGGGACAATCCCACCACCAGGATCTCGTAAGGTTCGGCAGGCCACCCGCGCACCCTGAACGCCACGCCATCGGCGCGCTCCTCAACCTCATCCACCACTCCGGGCGCATGGACGATCAACCCGTGGCGAAGAAAGGCCCGGTGATCGTACACCGGTTGCCCCAGCCACCGCGCCGCCGGTGCCAAGACCGTCGCGGGATTGATGTTTGGTCCGTTGCGACTTTGCGGCCGAAGATTGTAGCTGTCCGGCAACAGCCCCGGGTACTCGGCGTCCGTCGCCGGGTACGTCTGTTGGATGCCCGAAATCGCGATGCCGTCGGCGACCTGCCGCCACGGGCCGGTTTGATCGTGCCGCGCCAGCCGGTAGAGCGCCTCGGCATACACGAGTCCACACCACTGCACCGGCAGGCCAATCCAGTTCGGTGCGACCCAGCCCGTGGCGCCCAGCACGGGAATCGT
>CALJWR010000256.1 GCA_937976685.1 uncultured Verrucomicrobiae bacterium | reverse complement strand
ATGTACGCCGGCGTTCCCGCCGGCCCGCGCCATGGAGCAGATGGCAGTGACCTTCAGCGCTGAGTCAGCTTTTGGTGGTCCAGCTTGGTAATTGGCGGCGCCGGCTGGAAATGCCACTGACCGCCCTTATGCTCGGCGATGGAGATGGGCACGATGTTGTCCCAGCGCCCGTCGAATACCATGTGGCCCGTGACACCATCCCACTCGTCCAATCCGGCGAGGTAGTCACGGATGAGGAAGCGGTTCGGTCCCGCATGGTTGATCGCTTCGATGACGAGTTTGGCTCCGTCATAGCCGTACGCCGCATAGGCGTCGGGCAGTTCCCCCCAGCGTTTCTGGTACTTCTCCTTGAACTCGACCCATTTGGGATCCGGACGGTTGGGGTCCCAGAAGTAGGTGATGATGGTTCCCTCCGCGGCGTCACCGGCGTTCTCACGGAAGGCGTCTTCCTGCAGGCGATCGAAGCCGAAGAACTTTGCCTTGATGCCGGCCTGGCGGAATTGCCGGGCGAAGCGTCCCACATCGCCGGGTTGCCCGTAGAAAAGGATGGCGTCCGGTTCCGCCGCTTGCAGGGCGGCGATTTGGGGCCCGATGTTTTGGTCGCCCGGTTTGAAGAACAGGTGTTGGATGGGAGGGTGGCCGAGGCGGCGGATGTAGTTGGCAAAGTGCATCACGCCCACGCGGCCCGGCCGGCTGCTTTCGCGAAAGATCGCGATGCGGGTGCAACCGTGTTTGCGCACGATCAGGTCCGCCAGTCGGAAACACTGCTGACGGTCGTCGGGCCAGATGCGGGTCAGCCAGGGAATCTGAGTCTCCGTAAGCGTCGGGTCCGGATCCGAGGTGTTGATCATGTACGTTTCGATCTTCAACGCCACCCGAAGGGCAACGTGGGTTGCGTCACCATCAATCGTGCCCAGGAACGCCAGAACGTCATGGTCCTTGAACTCGACCGCGATGTTCGCCGCGCTGCCCCACTGGGGGGCGTCTTCGCGGGAAATGATCTCAAAGGGCAGTTGGCCGGCCTGCCGGGCGGCGTTGGCCTCTTCGAAGGCCAGCTCGACCCCCTTGCGAGTGCGCTCACCGCGCGCGCCTTCCGGACCGTAGGCCGCCGGACTCAGCAGCCCCACCTTGAGCGACTTCAAATCTCGGGCTGGCGGATAGTCCCGGCCGGGGCCCAAGAACGGGAGGCGGGTCGTCCAGTAGCGATAGACCGGTTCGACGCCACGGAACGGCAGCATTTCCTCGGGGGTGTTGGCATAATATGGATAGGTGCCGGCGTTCACGCCTGCGTCGGTCGGGACGCTGACACGGGCGTCGTCCGGCTCGGCCGGCGGCGGTTCCGGTTTCTCCAAATAGCCATAGCTGGCGGCCGTCACCGCCGCGCAGAGGGCCACACTCAAGAGCGAGCCAAGCAGGGTTTTCATAAAGCCTCCATGGGAGCGGCGATTTACCGGGCAGCCGCGATTCCGGGCAGCTTTTTGTAGGGATTCGGCGTCGCGTACACGCCGCGGCTCAGGCCGTCCGAGGTCGCGAACCACGCCTCCTCGTCGTCCACGTAGATGCCCAGGACAAAACGATTCGCCAGCGCCGTGTTCATCACGGTCTTCTCCGGTTGGGCGCCGGGCTGGTGAAGCGTGCGAATCCCCTCACCGTCGGTTCCGACCTCGTAGTTGACCCACACCTCGCCGTCGGTCACGGAGACGCCTTTGTCCATCCCGATCCACGCCACCCGGCGATGCGGCCAGACGAACTGGGTGAAGTTGGAGAGGAGGGGTGATTTGTCCTGAACCCAGGTTTTGAAGCGTCGCCCATCGTAGCGGGTCATGCCGAAATAGGTGTTCTGCCAGAGAATCCCATCCTCCCAGCTCAACCACGAGGTGATGTCATTGATCAACCCGTCGTCGGGCACGAGGTCATAGTGGAAGTCGCGGTCCGGATCACGGTACTCCTTCCAGGTGTTTTTCTTGAAGTCGTACTCCAGCACGCCCGCGCCCCAGACGCCCCAGTAGATCAGGTCTTTGGCCCCTTTCACGGCGTAGCACCACGGCTCGTGCATCAGCGAGTTTGTGTGGTCGAAGATGCGCCACTGGCCGGTTTTCAAGTTCAGGATGCCCGCGCCGGCCGCCGTGGCCACGACCACCATGTCGTCCAGAACGTCGCAGCCGTACACCACATTGTTCGGCAGGCCGCTGTTCGTTTGGGTGTATTGGGTGAACTTGCCGCCGCTGAATTTGTTGAGACCGCGCATGGTGGCGACCCAGAGGTCGCCGGTGGTGGGGTCCTCCGTGAGGCAGAGAACCATCTTGTGGCTCAAGCCGTCTTCCGGACCGTAGCGCTTGAATTTCCCGTCCGCCTCGCGCACGCACAAGCCGTCCCAAGTGCCAATCCACAAATGGCCGTCGCGGGTCTTGTACACCGCGTGAACCTTGTGCGTGGGGATGCCGTCTTTCGAGCCGAAGTTCTCGAAGCGCTCAATGAGCGGCATGGGCAGATCACCATCCTTGACCACGGGCTCCGCCTGCAGCGCAGCCGGCGCGGCCAACGCGACCGTCAAAAATATCCCGGCCAGCCATCCCGGCCGGCGGTTACGGTTTAGGGGGTTGTTCATAGGAGGATTGTGGGCGTTGGGGTTAGAGCGTTTTCAGGTACTCGATCAAATCGTTCAGTTGGTGTTTGGACCAGTAGCTCGACACGCCATGTAGATCGTTCGTCTGGTAGGTGGTCCAAAGCTCTTCCAGCGTCTTCGCCCGGCCGTCATGGAGATAGGGTGCCGAATAGCCGATGCCCAGCAAGTGTGGCGTATCGAAGAAGTCCGTGGCATCGCGCGGACCCCTGGTGCCGACCGCCGTGGGGATGCGCGCCGTGAACAATGGTGGACGATGACACGTCTGGCACTGGCGATCGCGGGGAATGGGTGTCCCGTCGGGGCGGGTGGTCGCGAAGAAGAGTTGCCGCCCGCGCTCTTGGGTGGGGGTCAAGGCCAGGTCCCGCCGCCGCTCCCAGCCGGTCGGGGGCAGCGACTGCAGGTAGGTTGCGAGGTCTTTGAGGTCATCGGGCGGAATCGGATCAGTCCGCATGAGCACGCGCGCGAACCGGGGTCCGCATTGGACCTCCACGCTGGGATTGCTGCCAATCCACTTGAAGGGCGCCGTACCGGCCACGCCGTGCAGCGAGCGGTTGTCCAACAGATTGTCGCCGATGCCGTCGCCGTCGAAATCATACGCCAAGCCGTCCACGTGGCCGTCGGGATGACAGGAGCGGCACGAGAACTGGCTTTGAAAAGTATGCGCCGCCTTGGTGAAGACACTTTCGCCGCGGCGAATGGGGTCCCAGACCCCGCCATCGCCGAGAGCGACGTGCCCCACCGGTTCGCGCGTCGCGGTGTCCACCACCAACACCCGGTCCGCCAATCGCTCCGCCACGAACAGCCGTCGGCCATCCGGGCTGAGGGTGATCGTGCGCGGGTTACGGCCGGTACGCAGGCGGGCCACCACGTACTCGGCCGAAAGCGAAAGATCATCCACCGCCTCGCGCCGGGTCAGCTCGCACGCTTTTGACAGCCAGTCCGACAACCGTTCCAGGTCCACCACGCTGACCGCATCACTGCCTCCCGACACCACGTACGCATAGCGTCCGGCCGGGTCCACAGCGATTCCGGATGGGTCGGCAAAGTAGTCGTTCGCTTCATCGAGCGGCACCTGCACGGTTTGCCCGTCGGCCAGGGTGATGCCGAGACCGCTCGACATGACCCAGCCATTCGCCACCTGTGTGATCGGGATAAGGTTGCGCACCTTCACCAGCGGCGTCAGCGCCCACCCGCGCGATGCCACCGTTGCCAGTCCTTCCGCCAGGTGCGCGGACTCCAGTGGCACCCGCTTCAACACGCGCCCGGTGGCGGCCCGAATGAGCGTCAATTCCGACGCGGCGGGCGTCACGAAGTCCTTCGTTTCCGCGATGCGCCCGACAACGAAGGCAACGGAGCCATCCGATGACATGGCGGTCGCGAACGGTTCCCGCCCCGTGTGCGGCCGCGCGATTTCGGCCAGCGGCGACAGCGACAACAGGGATGCGTCGTCCGAAAGGGAGTTTGCCACGATCAAGCGTTCGCCCGCCTCCGTCCGCGCGTAGGCAAGACAGACCGGTCCCTTGCCCACGGCTATCCTTGCCACCTCGGTCAATCGCTCGGGCTCGAGCTCGACCACGGCATCCGCATGGCGCAACGTCACAAACAAGCGCCCGTCCTGCGGATGTGCCAGCAGACCGTACGGCCCGCCGGCCAGCTTGATCCGGCGATTCACTTGCAGCGTTGCCGTGTCGGCCTCGGCCACTTCATTGACATCGTCCAGCGCGATGTACAGCCGGCGACCGTCGGGCGAGACCGCCAGCCCCGCCGGCGCGGGATGCCGCGGACGCTCCTTGGCCCAAGGCAGCTTTTCCACGCGGACCAGGTGGCAATGATTGCAGTTGACGAAGCCGAGGTGGTCCATGCCGGTCCAGCGCTGCACGTGCGCCACCGACCAGTAGTAGCCGCCCACACCCAGCCCCCCGGCAGCCACCACCGAAGCCAGTGAAGTGATGATGAATCCTCGCGACTTCATGTCAGGGAACGGTTGAAGCCAGGTCCGGGTTGGCCAGCCGGAGCCGTGCGACCGGTTCGTACACCGCCTTGGGGCGGACGTTGCGCGGGGAACGGTTGGGCGGCTCGTGGCAACCCACGCAACTGCGGTTCTCGCCCGCCCGCACCCAAATGGTGGGTGGCAGGCGGTGAATCAGTTCTCCGTCCGCATCCAAGCTCTCAAAGCCCAGTGGCCGGTCCGCCGGCAATTCCGCCATGAACGAGCCGTCCGGATGCACCGGCAACTCGCCGAGCACCCGCTGCGCCCCTTGATCGTCCAGCGCCGTGACGCGGACTCGGGTCGCAGTCCGCGCGGGAGAACCGTCCGCCTGGCGATGGCGCGAAAAGTTCACGTTCAGACAAAGCAGAGTTCCGTAATCCTTGTTTGCCGACATGGTTGACAGATGGCCCAAGGGTCGAGGGCGGGTGCCCGGTCTCATGGCCTCGAGGTCATGCCACGCCGGGTCGTCAAACAGCGGTTCGCCCGGCGCTGTGGCGCTGGCGGCCAACTCGAACACGGCAAAGGAGCGGTTCGTGGTTCCGGGACTCGGCAGCAACGTGGCCAGCACGCGACCCGCTCCACCGGGCTCAACGCTGCGGCAGCTTGCCCCCGAAAAGGGGAACAACGCCCGGCGACCGGCAAAAGGTCGTGCCGTTTGTACCCCTTCCGCGACAAATCCGGTGGGTGTGGCTGCGAGGAAGCCGACGCGCCCGTCCTGCAGTTCCCGGGGCCGATGCACCCGGGGCGCGCCGTCGCGATCCAGCGCGTACGCGGCGACCTCCGTTCCGTCGTTGTTGATCGTGAACAAGCCCAGCGAAATCTCACCGTCGGCGCCGCGCGGTTTGGCCGAGACGAAAAGAATCCGCCCGTCATTGAGGACGGTGGGCTCCACGGCGGCGGCGGGCCCCCACGTGAGGCGCAGGAGCGAGCGGTCGGGGTTGAGACGGTAAAGGGCCGCCGGATTCGTCGTGGTCCACGTAGCCCCCCCCGGTGGCACCGGAGAACTGAAGACCACCGCGCCGTTGCCCAAGACCGCCGGGTCCATGGCCCCGCCCGAGATCGCGGTCAGCCGTCTCGGTCGCCCACCTGGCAACCGGGCTTCGTAAATCTGCCAGTTGTCCCGGGCGGACGCCTTGCCGGCAAACAGCACCCGGGTGCCATCGGCGGAGATCACCGGACTCCCCGCGGCAAACAAGCCTTTTGAGAGCACGCGCAAGCGTTCGGGGTCTTGAGGCGACGGAAGAAGAACGACCCGGCTTCCTGGAGGGTAGCGTTCGTCAAGCACCGTGTCGGCGCCGGGATTGGAAGGGCTGGTCACGGGGGTCTGAGTGAAGACCAGCGCTTCGGCGGGCAAGCGGGTTCGGCCACAGCCCGAAAGAATCGCGAAGGCCGCAGTCAGCGGCAACCAGCGTCCGATCAAGAGCAGCCGACGGGCTTCCATCACGGTTCCTTGATCTTGACGATTTGGCCGGCCTTTACGTCGCGAAGGGTCTGCACGCCGCCCGCCGGCCAGCGGATCTCGATCGCGTCCACCCGGTCGGCGGTCCCCAAGCCGAAATGAATCCGGGGGTCCGATTGCCCCAAGAAGGCCGACTGGGGCCGTGCCTGGGCGAAGAATTCACGCCCGCCCGCCGTGACCTTGATGTGGGCGCCGCTGCCTTCGCGGTTCGACTGGGTGCCCTCGAGGTGCAAGGTCAGCCATTGCCCGGACGCGCGACGGTTTTCGAGCAGAAACGGCCGGTCGGCGATGCCGGTCATGAGCAGGTCCATCCGTCCGTCGTTGTTGAAGTCGAGGGTCACACTGCCCCGGCCGCGGAGCTTGGCATCGAAAAAGGCGCCGCCCTTTTCGCGCGCATTCGTGAAATTCCCGTTGCCGTCGTTCTCGAGCAGCAGGCTTTCCCAGCCCACCATGTGGTGGGCGTCCCCGATGGCGACGAACACGTCCTGATCGCCGTCGTTGTCGAAATCAATGAAGTTGCAGCCCCACCCGACAAACTGCGCGGTGAGTTCTCCCAGCCCGGACACCATCATCCGGTCATCGAAGACCTGGCCATTCTTGCCGCAGTAGAGCGAACCGTAGCCGAGCCGGGAAACGAGGATGTCCGGCCAGCGGTCGCCGTTGCAGTCGCCCACCGCGGCCGTCATGGAGCCGGCTGCCTCCCCCAGCGCGTTGAACGCCACGCCCGCCTTCAAGGCCGCATCCGTGAAGTGTCCCTTGCCGTCGTTGAGCAGGTAGATGTTGGGCGTGGCGTCGTTGCACAAGTACAGATCGAAATCACCGTCGAGATCCAGGTCCGCCACCGCGACGCTCATGGCCCGGTGGCCCTTGATTTGAACGCCCGAGCGCTCGCTCACGTCCTCAAACGTTCCATCGCCCTTGTTGCGGTACAGCACGTTAAGTTCGCCCTTGTACGCCAGAGGCCCCGGGTAACCGTCGGGATTGAAGTACAGTTTGTAGTCGGGATCGAACGTGAGGTAATTCGCCACAAACAGGTCCAGCTTGCCGTCGCCGTCCGCATCGAAAAACACGGCGCTGATGCCGCACCCTTTGTCCCCCACGCGGGCCTTGGCCGTGACGTCTTCAAACGTGCCGTCCCCTTTGTTCCGGTAGAGAATGTTGGGCCCGACATTGGCGAGGTAGAGGTCTGTGTAGCCATCGCCATCGTAATCCCCGGCTGCGACGCCGAGCCCATAACCGGCCCCCGCGACACCCGCTTTTACCGTCACGTCCTCGAACTTGCCGTTGCCGAGGTTTCGGTAGAGGCGGTTCGGCTCGCGCCGGGTCCCCGGCGGATGATGGGTGACCCCGTCGAGCGGGCCGGAGTTGGTGAAGTACAAGTCCATCCAGCCGTCGTTGTCGTAGTCCAGCACGGCGACCCCGGCCCCGTTCGACTGGACAATGTTGGCAATCCGCGAGTCGCAAAACTGGTGGACAAAGTTCAGTCCGGCCTCCGCCGAGACATCCACGAAGAAATCGTCCGCTCCCGGCGCGATGGGCGGTGTGACCCCAAATTCACCGTGGTCCGCCGCCGGAGAATGGGCCGACGCGGCAGGACGCCCATCGGTCGCCGACGGCGCGCTGGATCGGGGACCACACCCTGCCAGCGCGACGACGGTGGCCACGCCGACCACCGCCCGCCAAGCGGGAACTCTCGCGGCCGGCGGGGTGGCACGAGCCGGGGCCGATTTGACGGGATCTCGTCCACGAAACCCACTGGCAGTGCATGAAACACCCCGCATGCCGCGCGCCATGTTCATTAACGTTAGTTTATCGCAGTCCGACTCCCCGCCACTCGAAGTCCAAGTGGCGAAATGCGGGCAAACAGGGGTGAAACGGACAATTTGGGTCAGACCGGCCGACGGAGCCGCCAATTCCCGAGGGCATTGGCGCAGACCATTCGCTGAGCTCGGACCGCGGGTCGGCCTGGCGGGTGCGGCGGTTCGCGTCGTTCAAGCGGGAGGCTGGAGGCTTCCCGCCCGGTATTGGCGTCTGGTACGCTGGCTGCCGCATGAGTCCATGCCTCGAGTATCTCGATCGCTGCCGCGAATTGGTGGCCACGGTGGCGGCGCAGCAAGATGCCATCGCCCGAGCGGCCGACTGGTTTGCCGAGACAATTCTGGCGGGCCGGATGGTTCACCTCTTCGGGTCCGGCCACAGCCGCATCCTCGTGGAGGAAATGTGGCCGCGCTATGGCTCTTTTCCGGGCTTCAACCCGATCGTGGAGC
>CALJWR010000255.1 GCA_937976685.1 uncultured Verrucomicrobiae bacterium | reverse complement strand
ACTCCGTAGAGGTCCATGTTCCGGTGATCGTCGAGCTCGAACCGTTCTCCCGAGCCGTCGTGGTCGAAACCGAAAAAGTCCCTGTCGACGGTGACGTTTCCGCCGTACAGCGATGTGTTGGCAAACGACGAACCGCTCAGCACGCCCTGGATCGCCGCCACCGGATTCCGCACGTGCGGCAGCAGTTGGCGGACCGCCAATTGCCAGTCGAAATCGAGGAGGACCTTGCCCAGATCGAACACGACGGCGCGAGGAGTTGTGCTGACGGAGGCGGTCATGATTCAGTCCAAGGGCCGACGTCCTTCGAGGGCGCGGCTGAGCGTAAGTTCATCGGCGAATTCCAGACCCGTGCCTGCCGGCAACCCGTGAGCCAGTCGGGTCACTCGCACGCCGCGCGGAGCCAGTCGCCGGGCGAGGTACGAACTGGTGGCATCCCCTTCGACATCGGTCGGCAAGGCCAATACGACTTCCCGGATCGGCTCGGCCGTCAGGCGCAACTCCAGTTCTTGAATGCGCAGGTCCTCCGGCTCGACGCCATTGATCGGGGAAAGCTTGCCACCCAGCACGTGGAACCGCCCGGGAAAGACCCCCGTTTTGTCCAGCAGCAGAACATCCACCGGCCGCTCCACGACGCAGAGGAGCGACGCATCGCGGCGATCATCAGCGCATAAGGCGCAAGGTTGCGCTTCGGTGAGGGCCCCACACCGCTCGCACGCTTTGACCCGCAAGCGCGCCGTCGTCAACGCCGTCGCCAGCCGGTCCACCTCGGCGGGATCCGCCTGCACAATGTGCAAGGCCAGTCGCTCTGCCGTGCGCGGCCCGATGCCCGGCAGCCGCCCCAACGCGGCCATCAAGTCCACCAGCGGTTCAGGCAACGCCGACATGGGTGGATGAGATGAAAGCAGAGCGCGCTCGAATGGCGGCGTCCTCGCGAGATGCGAGTTCACAAGGACTCGCTGGCTGATCGAATTGAATCACCGTGAGGCGTCAGAACATTCCCGGCATGGCCATCCCGCCAGTGACCTTGCTCATCTCGGCGGCGGCCACATCTCGGGCCTTCGCGAGCGCGGCATTGGCGGCCGTCAGCACCAAGTCTTCCAAGAGCTGAGTTTCGGCCGGGTTCACGGCTTGGGGATCAATCGCGACCGCGGCCAGCGTCCCGTCACACTTCGCCACGACCTTCACCGCGCCACCGCCGGAGGTGGCCTCCACGGTGCGCGCGGCCAGTCCTGCCTGGACTTGCTCCATCTGCTGCTGCATGCGCGCCGCCTGCTTCATCAACTTGCCGATGCTGGACATAGGTTTTTCGACTTGCGGTTCAGTTTTCCCGGCCCCTGCCACTTCCACCGCCGCTCAACGGCGGACCTCGACGATCTGGCCCCGGAAAATCTCCAACGCCTCCTTGATCAACGGGTCGTTCTTGAAGTCAGCCGGATCGAGCTTCTCGGTTTGCGGCGGCGGGGCCGGCGATGCGGCGACGTTGGCCGCCGGCGGAGCCGACACCCTCTCCGGGGCGGGCGGAACAGGCTCGGTGCGGGGCGCAGCCGAAGGCCCGACCGGTCGAGGCGCTTTGACGAACCGCACTTCCGCATCCCCTGCGCCGAGTTCCTTGAGCTTGGTCTTCACCAGGGCACGGTTCTTGGAGCTGTCCACCAGTCCGAGATACTCCTCGAACTCCGGCTCGAACCCGATCGTGAAGGTCTTCCCGTCGAATCCAGCCGGGAACGCCTTGACGAGGTAGCTGCGGGCAAACGGGCTGACGCGGCCGACCGCCTCCAGCAACGAGGGCCACAGCGCGCCCAATTCGCCGCCGACCGCCGCGGCTGGTGGTTCGTCCGCTCCGTTTTCGTCCCGTGCGCCGACAGACGCCGACGGGACTTCGTTCAGCGCCGGGGCGGGACTTGCTGCGCGCGATGCCGGCGCGGTTTTGGCCACCGCGGAGGGCGCAGGCTTCGGCGGCGGGACGGGGACGGGGGCGGTCGCCGGAGCGGATTCAGCCACTGCCCGCAACTCGCCCAAGCGCTTCAGCAACTGATCCACGCTCGCGGCGTTACGCGCCTCGATGGCGCGCAGGAGGGTGACTTCGAGCAGGATCTTCTTCGAGATCGCCTCGCGCAGCCGGCCTTCGGCATCGGACAACACCTCCAGCACGCGGGTCACCGCCTCGGCGCCCAGGGTGTTCGCCTGCTGCTTGAGCGCCGCGGCCTCGAGCTCCGAAACCTCCAGCAGTTCGAGGTCACCGCCGGACACCTGAAAGACCAGCAGATTCCGGAAGTGGTTCAAGAGGTCGCCCAAGAGCCGCCCGAGATCCTTCCCGTTGCGGGCCAGCTCCTCGAAGACCGACAGCGCGCGGTGGGCGTCGCCCTTGAGCACCGCCCCGGCGAGTTCCAGCAGTTGCGTTCGCGCCGCCAGTCCGAACATCGAAAGCACGTCCGCCTCGGTGATTTCGTTCCCGCAAAAGCTGATCAACTGGTCAAGCGTGGACTCCGCATCGCGCATGCCGCCGTCCGCCCCGCGCGCGATGGCGTACAGCGCCGGCTCGTCCAGGGTGACGCCCTCCTTGCGGGCGATTTCGGCCAGATGCTGGACGATCAACGCCGCGGGAATCCGGCGGAGGTCGAAACGCTGGCACCGCGAGAGGATCGTCGTCAGGACCTTTTCCGGGTCCGTGGTGGCGAACATGAACTTCACATGCGGCGGCGGCTCTTCGAGGGTCTTGAGGAGCGCGTTGAACGCCGACACCGACAGCATGTGAACCTCGTCAATGATGACGATTTTGAAGCGCGACGAGGCCGGGGCGTACTGCACGGTTTCCCGCAATTCGCGGACCTGCTCGACGCCGTTGTTGCTGGCACCGTCAATCTCGAGCACGTCCATCGAGCGGCCCTCGGCGATTTCCCGGCACTTGGGGTCATCGTCGTCAAAGTCCACCTTCGGGCCGCCCGTGCAGTTCAGGCACTTGGCAAAGATGCGGGCGATCGTGGTCTTGCCCGTACCGCGCGGACCGCAAAAGAGGTAGGCGTGCGCAATGCGGTTTTGCCGGATGGCGTTGGTCAGCGTCTGGGTGACGTGCTCCTGACCGACGACGTCCGCAAATCGCTGCGGCCGATACTTCCGCGCTATGACTTGATACGCCATGGGCAACCGGGCGGGAACCTCATTCGGGCGACCGGCAGCCAGCCGACCAGCGGGCAAGGCCGCCGCCCGTTTTCCGACCGCGAAAATCAAAAAGCCAGGGTGACCACGGCAGATGTCGAGCAAACTACCGTTGCTGCCTTCCGGCCCTGGCGGGGTTCGTAAGTCGGCATTCCGTGGGCCCTGGCAAAACCGGCGGCGATTAAGCCGGACGCTCGCGCTCGCCGGCAAGCAGAAAGGCCATCCGCGCGGCCACCCGTTCACGGAAAGTTGACAAATCGGAGGCAGACGCCAAGACCACGCACGACACGGCCTCGACCAATCGGTTCGGGCGGCCCGCCCCCCTGCCCCGCCGCCGTCAATTCGACGGCGAAAGCCACGGCACCGCCGCCAGCGCGCGCTCTTTTTCGTCGAGCCGGAAGATTCGCCGGGCGCGACCGCACGCCCCGCAGGCATTCCAACCGCGGCAGCAAGCCCCGAGTCCGCGGCCGTCCCCCCGCTGTCGCAAAGGCTTGCCGGCGGGTTACGCCGGATCGGGCGGAGTGGGCTTTGATAATCTGCGGGGGCCTGGGGCTATTTCACGGGCGCAGGCTCGGTCTCTTCGGGCAGTGGCTGCCCCTTGGTTTCCGGCGCCCACGGCAGGACGAGAATGCCAATCAGGAAAATCGCGCACATCGTCATCGCCGAGTAACGCTCCATCAGCGGCGAGTCGTAGCGGCCGTAAATCTGCGTGGCCAGCGCCGCGGAGAACAGACTGCCCACCGCGGCGGCGAACCGGCCCAAGTTGTAGCAGAAAGAAGTGCCGGTGCTGCGCAGGCGGCTGGGGAATAGCTCCGGCAGGTAGATCGCGTAGCCGGCGAAGACGGACAACTGCGCGGCACCCATCAGCGGCATCATCCAATACGCATCGGAGGGTGAGTTCATTTTCCAATAGACCAACAGGGTGACTGCCATCGCCGTCAGGAACCCGGCCAGAAAGGCGATCCGGCGCCCCACGGCGCTGGCCAGGCGCGTGAACAGTGCCATGCCGATCACCGCCCCCACCATGTTCAGCATGAACCCCCACGCGATCGCTGAATCCACCCCTGGCTTGGTCAGGCGCCGCGCCTCCGGGGACAGCAGATCGGCAGCGGCGAGCTTACCCTGCGCCACCAGTTCGTTCGCGTAGTGCAGGTGAAACACATTTCGCTGAATGTCCACAGCGTACTCGCCAATGGCCCACAGGCCGATCACGCCCGTCGAGGCGAGCACGGCACCCACAACGAGGTTCCGCCGCCAGCGGCGCTCCTTCAGCAGCCCGGCATACGGAGTGAACCAATTTTTGGTGGGCAGGCGGCCCTCGCGCTTGAGCTTCAGCCACGGTTCCGGCTCCTTGAGCTTTCGCTGAATCAGAATGACCAACAGCGCCGGCAAAATCCCGATCAGGAACATCCAACGCCAGCCGGTGCCCGCCTGGATCGTCCCCGCGTGCTCCAGCCTATCAATCATCATCTTGATGAGGCCGGCGGATATGTTGCCGATGGCCGAGAGCGCCTGCAGCGTCCCCAAG
>CALJWR010000254.1 GCA_937976685.1 uncultured Verrucomicrobiae bacterium | reverse complement strand
CTCCCGGTCGAGGTTTTCTAAATTCGTGCGACAAACGGGCGGGCCGCCGAGCGGGAACTTGGCTCTCGAAAAGCCGCCAGCCGGCCCGTACCTTCGCCGCATGAAGTGCTCTGCCAGCCCGTTCAGTCCCCCGGCGCATCGCGTCGTTCCCGCCCTGATCCTGCTCGCCTGCGTGGGAATGGTCGGGTTGTCCGCCTTCGCGGGCAGCCGCGATCAGCGGCCTTTCCTCCGGTCCGAGGAGATCTTCCCGCGTGAAGTGCTCCACAACCACGCCTCGTGCCTGGTCGAAACCCCTCGCGGTGACCTGCTGGTGACGTGGTTCCGTGGCACGGGTGAAAGGACCGCCGACGACGTCCAGATCATGGGGGCCCGCCAGCGCCGCGGTTCACGCGTGTGGTCGAAGCCGTTCGTCATGGCGGACACTCCGGCGTTTCCGGATGGCAATCCGTGCCTGTTCGTGGACCCGCAGGGGCGCCTCTGGCTGTTTCATACCACCATCCTCGCGAACACGTGGGAGAGCGCCCTGTTGAAGGTCCGCGTCTCAACTGACTACCACCGCGACGGTCCACCGCGATGGACGACGAGCGAAGTGGTTCACCTCAAGCCGGGGCCAGAATTCGACGCGGAAGTGAATCGTCGCCTGCCGCAGTTGGAGGCCATGCTCCGGGACATGGTGCTCCCAGACCGAACCCGCCGTGAAGCCGAGGATTTTCTCCGGGCCATGCGCGACCATGCGGCCGACAAGTTGTATCGCCGGCTCGGCTGGATGACGCGCGCCCGGCCCTTCCTGCTCGATGGACAACGGTTGATCGTGCCCGTGTATCATGACGGCTTCAGCTTCTCGCTGATGGCGATCACCGACGACTGGGGCCACACGTGGCGGACCAGTGCGCCTCTCATC
The DNA here is from genome assembly GCA_937976685.1 of uncultured Verrucomicrobiae bacterium. Taxonomy (GTDB): domain Bacteria; phylum Verrucomicrobiota; class Verrucomicrobiia; order Limisphaerales; family J093; genus JADJWF01. The sequence goes on along the minus strand of CALJWR010000254.1, from coordinate 8,519 downwards.
GGCGCCGGCAACATCCAGCCGGCGATCGCGCAGGCGGCTGACGGCTCCCTCTACACCGTCATGCGGGACAACGGCCCGCCGCCGAAACGGCTTCAGCAGGCGTGGTCACGCGATCGTGGCGAAACGTGGGGAGAGACCACCGACAGCGTGCTGCTGAACCCCGGCTCGGCGGCGGATTTGATCCACCTTCGCAATGGGCACTGGGTCCTCATCAACAACGACACGGAACAAGGGCGGCACAGCCTCGTGGTGATGATCTCTGACGACGAAGGGAAATCGTGGAGGTGGCAGCGCCACTTGGAGTTCGATCCACCCGGGCCCGAGGCCGGGGCCTACCATTACCCTTCGATCCTGCAGGCGCGGGATGGGTCCCTGCACGCGACGTACAGTTTCCATCTCAACCAGCGCAGCCTGCCGAAGGACGTGGACGGCGATCCCGCGTCGAAGACCATCAAGCACGTTCACTTCAACGAGGCGTGGGTGATGGCGGGTGACGGCGCGGGAAAGTGACAAACTGGTACCCCGTTCGCCACCCGGCCCGCAAGCGAGTGCGCGCCCGGACCGGGTGTTCCCAATCGGTGCGGGGGGCGTGACGCGAAGAGAAGGAATCGTCCAGCAACTTCGAACTTGTGGGCAGGGCAGGACCTTTTGAAGCGGCTCCCCCCCAGCGTCCGCCCGGAGATTCGCCCAGAGGGTCCGTTGTCTATCGCTCGCGCCGGTAGGCCTCGGCCAACAGGGTCATCGGGTGGGCGACGCGAATCTCGAGACCGTGAGCCTTGGCCCCGTTGATCAGTTGCAACTGGCAGCCGGGGTTGGCGGTGGCGACCACGGTGGCTCCGGTGGATTTCAGGTGCCGGATTTTGCGATCCAGGAGTTGCCCGGCCATTTCAGGCTGGGTGAGGTTGTAGATGCCGGCGCTGCCGCAGCACCAGTTGCTTTCCGGCAGTTCTACCAACTGCAGGTTGGGAATCGTCCGGAGAAGCTGGCGCGGTTGCTGAACCACCTTCTGCCCGTGGCTGAGATGACAAGACTCGTGGTAGGTGACGACGAGCGGCCACACCGGGCCGGTCTTGGGCGGTTGGAAACCAATCATCACGAGCCATTCATGGATGTCCCGGCACTTGCGGTCCCACAGGCGCGCGCGGTCGCGGTAGGCCGGATCTTCCGCGAGCAGTTGGCCATAATGCTTGAGATGCGAGCCGCAGCCACCGGCGTTCGTGATGATCGCATCAAACCATTCGGGCGGGAACTGGTCGAGATTGCGGCGGGCCAGTTCGCGGGCGAGTTCGAGCTCGCCGTTATGGGCGTGGAGCGAGCCGCAACAGTGCTGATCCCGCGGCGTGTACACATCGCAGCCGTTGCGGGCGAGCACTTCCACCGTGTCGCGGTTCACGTCGCTGAAGATCAGGTCTTGGGCACAGCCGGTGAGCATGGCGACCACGTGGCGGCGCTCGCCGACGGCCGGAGTAATTTCCGCGATGAGCTGGTGCGAAAACCGGGGCGGAATGACGGGCGTCATCGCTTCCAACTCGCGCAGGCGGCGAGGCAGCAGCCGCAGAATACCCCAGCGTCGGAGCAACCCCTGCATGCCCAGCCAGCGCCACTGGTAGATCCGCATCAATCTTCCCAGGAATCGGAGGCGGCGAAGGTCCATAAACAGCCATTTGACCGTGAACCAGCGGATGATGTTTCGCCGGAGGTTCCGCAGGTGCCCCACGCGCTCGACCTCCGCGCGGGCGTGCTCGAACAACTCCGCGTAATTCACGCCGGCCGGGCAGGCGGTCATGCAGGCCAGGCAGCCGAGGCAGAAATACATCTCCTCCCCAAAAGTGCGCGTCGGGGGCAGCCGGTCGTCGGCGATCGCCCGCATGAGGGCGATGCGGCCGCGGGGGCTGTGGCGCTCCAGCTTGGTGGCGTCGTAGGTGGGGCAGGTGGGCAGGCAGAGCCCGCAGTGCATGCATTGTTGCACGACCGAGTAGTCGAGTAACTTGAGGAGCGAAGGGCCCGCCGCCATGCGGCCGTGAGTTTGCGGTCGGGGTTCGGCGTTGGCAACGCGGCAAACTCGACGCGGCGGGCTTCGGCAGGCGGCTCGTTGAAGGCGCGGATGGTCTTTGGGCGGTTGACGCCTGCGCGGCGGCGGGCCTACGCTCGGGAAACGTTTTTGAGGCGGTGCCCCGGGCTTGTGGCTTGGGGCTTTTTCACGCGAACACGCGGCTCCGGTTTTATGGCAAACACCATCCTGGTTGGCGCCCAATGGGGCGACGAAGGCAAGGGCAAGATCATTGATGTGCTCACGGAGGAGGCGGACATCGTGGTGCGCACGCAGGGCGGCAACAACGCTGGCCACACGGTGCTGATCGGCGGCCAGAAGTATGTCCTGCACTTGATTCCCTCCGGCATTCTTCGTCCCGGCAAGAAGTGTGTGATCGGCAACGGGGTGGTGCTGGATCCCATCGGGCTGGTGGAGGAAATAGACGGGCTGAAGAAGCTGGGAGTGAAGATCGCCGACAATTTCTTCATCAGCGAAAGCGCCCATGTCGTCCTGCCGCACCATCGCCTGCTGGACGCGCAGCGCGAGGTGCGGAAGGGGCGGAACAAAATCGGCACCACCAAGCGCGGGATCGGACCCTGCTACGGCGACAAGGCGGCACGGGTGGGATTGCGGATGATTGATCTCATCAAGCCCGAACGCTTTGCCGACCTGCTCGCGGCGCGCGTGCGGGAAAACAACGCGGTGCTCAAGGCGCTGGGGGCGAAGCCCATCTCGTTTCGGAAAACGCTCGCGGAGTATCAGGCGGCCGGCCAGCGGCTGCGGCCGTTGGTAACGAATACGGTGGTCCTGCTCAACGAGGCGACACGGAAGGGCAAGAACATCCTGTTTGAGGGGGCGCAGGGAACTTTTCTCGACATTGACCACGGCACCTATCCCTACGTCACCTCATCGAACACGACGGCGGGCGGGGCCTGCACTGGCTCGGGCGTGCCACCGCACCGGATTGACCGGGTGTTTGGGGTGATGAAGGCATACACGACGCGCGTCGGGGAGGGACCATTGCCCACAGAGAACGCGGAAATCGCCGACCTGTTGCACGGCATGGGAAGAGAGTTCGGCGCCACCACGGGACGGCCGCGCCGCTGCGGATGGTTCGACGCGGTCGCGACGCGGCACGCGGCGATGGTCAACGGGATTGATGACCTCGCGATCACCAATATTGATGGCCTCGACACGTTGGAGAACATCCGCGTCTGTCTTGCCTATCGGCACGGGGGCCGGCGCTACGATCACGTTCCCAACGATGTGGAAGTCTTGTCGGAGTGCGAGCCGGTTTATGCGGACTTTCCCGGATGGCGCACGTCCACCAGCGGCGTCCGGGAGTGGAAGAAACTGCCGGCGCGGGCGCGCTCGTATCTCAAGGCGATCAGCGAATTGACCGGCGCGCGACTGAAGATCGCATCCGTCGGACCGGGCCGGGAGCAAACGATGTTTCTTTGAGCGCCACGAGCCCCAGTCTCAGCCCCGCCGCCCAAGCCAACCTGCCCACCCACGTCGCCATCATCATGGATGGCAACGGCCGATGGGCGAAACAGCGACATCTGCCCCGCGTGGAGGGACACCGCCATGGCGTGGAGTCCGTCCGCACCGTGGTGCGTGCCGCCGGCGAACTCGGCATCAAATACCTCACGCTCTACGCGTTCTCGGTCGAGAATTGGAACCGACCCAAGGACGAGGTGGACACGCTGATGACGTATCTGGCGCGCTTTCTGAAAAACGAGATTGGGGAACTGAATCGCAACAACGTCCGACTGGAAGTGATCGGCCAGGTCTATCGGTTGCCGGAGTTCGTGCAGGAACAACTGGCGAAAACGCGGGCAGCACTGGCGAAAAACAACGGTCTCACGCTCATTCTCGCCCTGAGCTACGGCGGGCGCACGGAGATCGTGGAAGCGGCGCGGGCCTTGGCGGCGGCTGCCAAGGAGGGCCGCGTGGATCCCGCGGAAATCAACGAGCACGTTTTCGCGCAGTACCTCTACACGCGCAACTTCCCCGATCCTGATCTCCTGATCCGCACCAGCGGGGAGCTGCGCGTCAGCAACTTCCTCCTCTGGCAGATTTCCTACGCGGAGTTTGTGGTGACGCCGACCCTCTGGCCGGATTTTCGCCGCCCGCAGTTTTATGCCGCCCTGGAGGAGTACACCCGCCGCCAGCGCCGATTCGGGACAGTGTGAAGCGCGCCCGCGGTCGAGTTGGGCGGGGGCTAAGTTCTGATCAAACTCGGTCGAGACCGAGGTTGTCGAGAATCCGGCAGGTGGAGGCCGCCTTGTTCACTGTGTAGAAGTGCAGTCCGGGCACGCCGTTGCGCAGCAGATCCTCGCACTGCCGGGTGGCAAACTCGACGCCGAATTCCGCGCAGGCGTCGTCGTCGTGGGCCCGCTCGGCGAGGCGTCGCTGCACTCCCAACGGCACTGTGGCCCCGCACAGAGCAACGAACTTGTTGATCTGGTTGCTGCTGAGGATTGGCATTACCCCCGGAACGATCGGCACGGTGACGCCCAGTCTGCCGACCAAGTGATCCCGAAACTCGTAGAACAGGTCGTTGTCGAAGAACAGTTGCGTGATCACCAGGTCGGCGCCGCAGTCAATCTTCCGCTTCAGGTGTTCCCAATCCTGGTGGCGTCCCGCCCGGCATTCGAGATGACCCTCGGGGAAGCCCGCCACCGCCACGCTGAAGCCGCCCAATTGATGCAGCAAAGACACCAGTTCGTGGGCGTAGGCGAAACCACCTTCCGGTGCGGCAAAAACACCGGTGCCCGCCGGCGGATCACCTCGCAGGGCCAGGATGTTGGTGATGCCGCGCCGTCGGGCTTCCGCGAGCAGCGCCAGGATTTGTTCCCGGTTGGAACCGACGCACGTCAGGTGGGCCATGGTCGGAATCCGGAACTCGGTTTGGATTCGCTCCACCATCGCCAACGTCTTGTCGCGCGTGCTGCCGCCGGCACCGTAGGTGACCGAGCAATAGTCGGGCGATCGGGTCGCCAGTTGCGACAGGGCGTTGCGGTAGAAGGACTGCTCACCCTCTTCCGTTTTGGGCGTAAAAAACTCGAAGGAAATGACCGGACGGCCCACCGCATGGGCGCGCGTGTAAATGTCGCGGATCAACTGCATCCTCGGCCAAGAGTGAGTGGAGACCAACCGGCCCGCAAGTCCACCCCGGCCCGGGCCGCCAGAAAGCCCGCCCCGCCCGGCGGGCTTGGCACCGGCAAAAGGCCGACCGTCCGCACTTACTGGGTGGCGGGGCTGGCTTCGATGCGCGCGTGGCGATGGGCCGCAGCCCATTGCGCGAGGTCCGTCAACTCCCTGAGACAGCGGCGGATCCGCTGCGCGGTGAGCGGGCTGGGCATTACGCGGACTTGCCGGGGGTTGGTGGGGTCCCGCAGCGTGCAGGTGCTTTTTGCCACGACCTGTTGCTCGGTCACGTTGGCGACGCGGTCGAGCAGGTCCTTCACCGGGAGCTCGTAGCGCCCGTTGGCCGCAGAGTAACCCAGCACGGCCTGCAGCACGATGCGACCGGCGTTGGAAGACATGGTGACTTCCGGCGGTCCGCTGCGGGCGTTCGGATTCGCCACGATCGGGATGCGGATGACCCAGGTGGAGGCTCTGCCGGAGCGGAGCGCTTGCGTCAGGGGGCCGACGGAGATGCCAACCCGGTTCAACTCGATCCGGATCGTTTCCAGCAATTCTCCCAATTGTCCGAGAAACATCGGTGGCGGAAAGAACTCGATCGTGCCGGTTGCCTCCAGCGGGCTGTGGTCGCGCTGATTGAGGAAGAAATTCGCGTAGCGTGGCTCCAAGCGAAGGCCGCGCGCTGCCAGGAACGGAAGCACCACCCGGACGGTCAAGTACTGGCAAATGCTCCTCAAGTTGTGGACGGTCAGTTCGTTGGGCTGGCTGGGAATGGTGAATTTCAGGCTCATGATGATCTTTTCGACTGGGGAGCAACCGCTCCCGACTGGTAACAACCGAAGGCGGGCTGCATCGGCCGGGACAGTCCGGCCGATTTCCGCCGCGGACCCCGCAGGTTGCATCTGGCATGCCAACGGGTTGCGTGGACGTAACCCGTTGCGCCTCAGAGCCAACTTGGGGCGGTGCGCTGAATTGCGTCGCTCAAGTCCTCTCACTATGGTGGTCGAAGCTTTCGTTTTGAAAGGCCACGGTGAAGGCGGGAGATCTCAATCTCGAGGAGTTGATGCAGTTCCGGGACGGTCACGTTTCGTTCCACGGACGGCGGCTGATTCTGCACGACCTTCAGGCCCTGGGTCAGTTCCGGCGCGATCTGGTGGAGACCATGGGCATCGAGCAGGCGCAACGAATCCAGACGCGCAAGGGTTTTTTCTGGGGCCAATCCGACGCCGCGGCGATGCAGCGCCTGTTTGCCTGGGATTCCCCGGAGGAGTGGTTGCGTGCCGGAGTCGTCCTTGGACGGATTGCCGGCCTGTGGGAGGCGGAGCTGGAGATTCGCCAATTCGATCCGGCGGGCGGGCGGGTGGAGTTGCGGATGACCTGGCGGCATTCATCCGAGGTGGCCCAGCATTTGGCGGAGTTTGGCCGGGCTGACGCGCCGGTCTGCTGGGCGCTGGTCGGCTACGCGAGCGGCTACGCCTCCTATGTCCTCGGCCGGAGCGTGTACTTTTTGGAGACGCAGTGTGAAGCGGCGGGAGCACTGGCGTGCGAGGCGGTGGGCAAGGATGTGGAATCCTGGGGCCCGGAGGCCGAGCCGCATCTGGCATGCTTCCACGCGGCGGACATTCGGCGCCGCGTGGCCGATTTGGAGGCCGAGATCGAGCGGCAGCAGCGGGAACTGGCGCGGCAACGCCGGGAACTCGAACGTGCGCCGGTTGCCGGCGGGGTGGCGATCGAAGCGCGGAGTCCGGCGTTCAAAGAGATGCTGGAACTCGCTGCTCGCGTGGCCAAGTTCGACACCACGGTGCTGATTACGGGAGAGACCGGTTCAGGCAAGGAGGTGCTCGCGCGGTACCTCCATGAATCATCCCCCCGCGCAGCCAAACCCTGGCTTGCCATCAATTGTTCCGCGCTGCCCGAAAACCTCCTCGAGTCCGAGCTCTTTGGACACCGTGCCGGCGCCTTCACCGGGGCGGCCCGCGCTCATTCCGGACTGTTTGAGGAAGCCGACGGGGGAACCCTTTTCCTCGATGAGATTGGCGATATTTCGCCGGCAATGCAGGTGAAGCTGCTCCGCGTCTTGCAGGAGCGCGAAATCCGGCGCGTCGGCGAAACGAGGACCCGGCGGGTCAACGTGCGGGTGATTTCGGCCACGCATCAGGACCTTCCCGCGCTCGTCGCCGAAGGACGGTTTCGCGAGGATCTTTACTACCGGTTGAACGTGGTTCAGATCCGGGTACCGCCCTTGCGGGAACGGCGTGATGACCTGCTGCCGCTGGCGCGACAGATTCTCGCCCGATGCTCGGAACGGCTCGGGCTGGCGAAACTGCGGCTGGCGCCGGCCTCGGTGGACGTCCTGCTCAAACACCACTGGCCCGGGAACGTGCGCGAGCTTGAAAACGCGCTCGAACATGCGGCGGTGATGAGCCGCGACGGCACGATCACCCCCGATCTGCTGCCTCTGGCGGTCTCCGGCGCGGGCGAACCGCGCTTGGCGCTGGAGCCGGGGCGGTCGTTGCGGGACGTGCAGCGCGAGTACATTGCGGCGGTTCTGCGCTCGGTGAACGGCAATCGCGCCCAGGCCGCCCGAATACTCGGGATCGGTGAGGCCACCCTGTATCGTCACTTGCGCGAGCAAGCGGGCATCTCGGGGGAGGGCGACCGGGCGTTATCCGCGAGGCGAAGAAAGGCTTGAAGCGAAGCGTCCCATCGCTACGTTGAACTGCCGGTGGGCGGGGTAGCCAAGTGGTAAGGCAGGGCTCTGCAAAAGCCTCATGCGTCGGTTCGATTCCGACCCTCGCCTCCAACTTCCGGGAAAACAATCTTGTCTGCCGGGCGCGCGCGCCGCGCTGCTTATTTTCCCACCACCCGCGCGGGACTGGAATTGCCGGAGGCGTTGACGGTCACCGATTTGGTCGTTCTTTCGCCCGGGGGGATCCAGCGGGCTCCGGTTTGGGGCCGAAACCGCTGGCCTGACCGTCACTTCGCTGGAGGCGTTGTGCGGCCGGCGGCAGAAGAACCGCCGTACTCTGCCGGCCCGCTCTCACCGACGGGTGAGCGCCGATCAATAGGCGCGAGGGGGGCGGACGGCGATCCTGCGTTAACCGCCGCCTTGCGTGCGTCGGCCGCCGGCCCGTCGGCCGGATCGAGTTTTGTCTCGCCAACCAGCCATGCACCCGGCAAACAACCGACCTTTGTTTTCGATGAACGAGCAAATTGTCATCCTCGACTTCGGCTCCCAATACACGCAGGTCATCGCGCGTCGGGTCCGCGAGTGCCGGGTGTACTCGACCATTCTGCCGTTCCAAACGCCGGCGGCGAAAATTGACGCCCAGTTCAC
>CALJWR010000253.1 GCA_937976685.1 uncultured Verrucomicrobiae bacterium | reverse complement strand
AGTGGCGAAACGGACGCCGAGGGGCGGGCGGTCTGGGAAAACGCGCCCGACCAAGAACTGGTGTTCTCGTTTGCCAAGTCGGGCTACCTGCGGCGGGACGACGTCTCGCTGCGGCCCGGCGATACGGAACACGTCATCGTCCTGGAGCGGGCGCTCATCATTGCCGGCACCGTGAGCGACGCGGTCACCGGCAGGCCCGTAGAGAACTTCCGCATTCTCTGCGGCTGGCCGGAGACCTTCGGGAGCGAGCAGCGTCCGCACTGGAGCCCGATTGATCGCCACCAACTGGCTTTTAGCGGCGGGACATTTCGGCACGTACTCGAGGAGGCCATGATCGGCGGGATTTCTAATGCCGGCTACGTTTTCAAGTTCGAGGCCGAGGGTTACGCGCCCTTCGTGACGCGCGTCTTCCGGCCGGACGAAGGCGAGGTGGAATTCGCCGTGACGCTCCAGCCCGCTGAAACCGTCACCGTGACGGTGCTCCTGCCGGACGGCCAGCCGGCGGCTCATTGCGATGTCGGTTTGGTTTCGCCCGAAGCCACTCTGACGCTTCTTCCGGGCGGCTTGGAACGTTTATCCCTTGCCGCGGTGCTCACCGCCGATGCCGCCGGGCAGTTTCGCCTGCCTTCGGACGAAACCGTGACGGCGATCGCGGCTGCGCATCCGCAGGGGTTTGCCGTGGCACCCCGAGCCGCCCTTGCCGCCGAACCCGTGCTGCGGCTCCAGCCCTGGGCCAGGGTGGAAGGCCGCATCTGGAGCCGCGGGAAACCGGCGGCGGGGCGGGACCTGGGGGTGGATTTCGGCCGCGCGACCGCTGAAGGGTTGATCCATCTGGACTTGGAAAGCTGGCGGACAACGAGCGATGTCCGCGGCGAGTTCAAGTTCGAACGAGTGCCCCCGGGCGAACTGAGCCTGGCGGAGTTGATCCCTTTCGACACGCCACCTGCGGGGCGCGGCTGGTCCCAGCAGACGCGGGAAGTGATACATGCCCGGCCGGGCGAGACGGTTTTCGTCGAGATCGGCAAAGACGCGCTCGCCGTGCGGTTACGACTGCGCTGGCCGGATGGCGCGAGGCCACAACCCGACGAGGCTCCCGCCTTCGCGACGATCATCACCCCCACGCCCCACCCGCTGGCCGAAACCCACAACGATCCCCAAGCCCTGGCGGCCTGGCGCCGGCTTCCGGAAATCCAGGCCGCGCGCCGGGCGGCGCGGACCTGGCCGCTGAAGCGCGTCGCGGATGGAAGCTGGGAGGCCGAAGACGTGGCTCCGGGCCAGTACGTCATTCGGGCCGGCTATCCGGCGGCGGCCGGCGCGGCGTTTCCCACGCTCTTCGAGGCTCCCGTCGTGGTCCCCGCTGGAGTCGCAGGGGAGACTTTGGACCTGGGCGAGGTGACGCTGCAACCGGTGCCTTGAGATCCAGCCGGCTCGGCGAGACGGGCCACGGGCGGGGAGCCGTTTTCAGCCCATGCTCCGGAAACCCTCTGGGCCCTCGCCTGCGCCCTTTCTTGCGACCCTCGGGCGGTTCCGTACAGTGTCGGCATGAATGAAGGGGCCGAAGCATTACGCGATTTTCCCCCCCTGACGCCCGCGCCGCCGGACCTCATCGAGCGCGCGTGGTCGCTGGTGCGGCAGCACCCGGAGTGTTTTTGGTTTCGGCATCCAGAGGCCCGCATCCGGCACTTGGAGGACGTGCGGCTGGTGGTCGAACATTTGCGCGAGTACGGCGACCGCCGCGCTTGGCGGGAAGCCCAGGAACTGCACCGATGCCTCTCACCCCTCTACAAAAAGACATACTAGCCGTGCTGGCGGCCCAGCGGAGCGAGGAAAGCCACTTCGCCGGCGGGTTGGTGCTCAACGCCGCCGCCGATTCGGCCCGCTACTCGCATGACTTCGACATCTTCCACGAGCTGGCCGAGGAAGTCGCTCGCGCGAGCAACCGGGACGTGGCGGTCTTGCGGGCGGCAGGTTTTACGGTCGAAACGCTGTCCCGCGAGAACGAATGGGAAAAGGCCAGTACCTTCCGCAAGGCCAAGGTCACCCGGGGAAGCGAAAGCGTGGAAATTGACTGGGCGGCAGACTCCGCCTTCCGGTTTTTCCCGATCGAACAGGATCCGCAATTTGGCTGGCGGTTGCATCTATTCGACGTAGCGACGAACAAGGCCCTCGCCCTGTCCGCCCGCACGGAAACGCGCGATTACGTGGACATCTTGGAATTGCACAAACGGTTTCCCCTGGCCGCCATCTGTTGGGCCGCCTGCGGCAAGGACCCGGGCTTCACCCCCCTTTCGCTGCTGAAAATGATGCGGCGGTTTGCGCGGGTGGACCCCGCCAAGCTCGAGGAGATTCAGGCCCGGGCGCTGGATCCGGTCGCGCTCAAGAACACCTGGATCGCGATCAGCGACGAAGCCGAGGCGAAGATGACCCAACTGGCCGATGAGCAGCCTGATGTCCCGATCGGTGTGGCGTTTGTGGACGGGCAAGGCCGTCCCGGCTGGCTCGGCGATGACGCGACCCTGCGCCTTCACGCCCCCTCGCTGCGCGGCTGCTGGCCCAGGGTCCGCGAGGTGAAACGCGAGGACGGAGCGACCGCGACGGAAGCGCAGCAGGGGTAGCGCGCTCCGCGGCGCTGCCACAGCTTGGGCCGGCAAGGCGCTCAAGCAGCGGAACGGGCACGGCCATTGGAAAAGCGCTGCTTGATTGAAGGTCATGGTTCGAAGGGGCGGCGCAGACTGGCCTGAGCTTGTGATTCCGGTCCGGGCGAACTATTGACTCTCCACCGCGATGAAACGCTCACTGCTGGCCCTGCTCCTGAGTTCCTGTTGTCTGCCGGCTTGGGCCGGCGGCATGAAGCTGGTGGACCCCACACTGTCCGCGGATCTCTTCATCTGGACCGACACCTGCAATGTGTATGTGGTCCGCGACGGCGAGGCCGCGCTGCTGATTGACCTTGGCGACGCCAGCGTCTTAGACGCCCTTGAAACCATTGGCGTGAAGCGCGTCGAGTGGGTGCTGTTCACCCATCATCACCGTGAGCAATGCCAGGGCGCGCCCCGCCTGGCCGGCCCCGGCGCGAGACTGGCCGCGCCCGAGGCCGAGCGGGACTTGTTCGAGCGCCCCGCCGACTTCCGCAAGCTGGACGTGCGGCTGGGCGATGCCTTGACCATCCACGGTGCCAGTTACGTGCGGCCACCCCTTCAGCCGATCCGTCTGGAGCGCACTTTCGGCACGAACGACACCTTCGCCTGGCGCGGCCGTGAGTTCCGGTGCGTGGACACCGGCGGCAACAGTCCCGGCAGCCTGACCTACTTGCTTGAAATCAGCGGCGCGCGGCTGGCCTTCAGCGGCGATCTGATGCTCGACGGCGCGAAGATGCACAACTGGTTTGATACCGAGTGGGATTACGGCTTCGGCGCGGGCATCCGGGCACTGCGCGCGTCGGTCGGGCGTCTGGCCGAGCTCCAGCCAACGCTGCTGCTGCCGTCGCACGGCCCGGCGGTGCGCGAACCGGCCGCCCAACTGAAGCGCTACGCGGAGAAGCTCGCCACGCTGGAGCGGCTTTACCTGCGCGGCTACGACGTCGAGGGCGGCGCGGCGGCGTACCAGGACAAGGTGTCCACGCCAACGGTCGTTTCCAACCTGTGGCGGGTGACGCCAAGCGTGTTCAAATTCAAGCGCCCGAATTTCTTCGGCAACTTCGCCCTGATCCTCGCCCCGAGCGGCCATGCGCTGGTGGTGGACTGCGGGCTGGTGAGCGAGCAGATGCTGGACGAGGCGCTGGCGGGACTGCGCGAGGACTATGGATTGAAGGCGATTGACGCCATCATCGTGACGCATATCCACGGCGACCATTTCCTGGAGGCGCCGTACCTGCGCGAGAAGTGGGGCGCGCCCGTCTGGGCGCTCGACAACATGGTGGACAAGATGGAGCACCCGGAGTGGTTCGACTATGCCGCGCCGATTCAGGCTTACGGCAGGCGAAACCCCGACGACTCGCCCAGGAACGGTGTCCGCGTGGACCGCGCCTTCCGGCCGGGCGAAGCGTTCGAGTGGGAAGGCCATCGCTTCACGGTGGACTGGATGCCCGGCCAGACCGAATTCGCCCTCTGCCTCCACGCCACCGTTGACGGACGCAAGATCGCCTTCACGGGCGACAACATCTTCGGCGACCCGGACAACCCCGCCCAGACCGGACACGAAGCCGTCGTGGCACATAACAGCGGCATCCTCGAGGAGGGTTACCTCTACGCGGGCGAATACCTCTCCCGGCTGCAACCGGACATCATGGTGGGCGGGCATTCGTTCGTGATGGCAAACCCGGCGCAATTCATCGAACGCTACCGCCGCTGGGCTTACGAGATGCGCGAGGCCTTCGGCGCCCTGAGTCCCGACGACGATTATCGGTACTGGTTCGATCCCTACTGGGTGCGGGCCGAGCCATACCGGCTGCGGATGAAGCCTGGTGAGACGAGGTCCGTGGGAATCTGGGTTCGCAACTTCCGTCCGGTGCGGCAAGGCCACCGCATCGAACTGCGCGCTCCGGCGGGCGTGAGCGTCGAGCCGGCCATCCTCGAAGGAGAGTTGGCCGGAGAGTTTCGCCGCAGTTTCCCCGTTCGAATCACCGCCGGGCCGGGCGTGGCACCGGGCGTGC
>CALJWR010000252.1 GCA_937976685.1 uncultured Verrucomicrobiae bacterium | reverse complement strand
CAGCGCTGTTGGGCAGCACCGCGGAAAGCTGCACCTTGGTCGGGGACGAAGGCACGTTCCTGCAGGGCCTGGCCCTGGCCGCCGACTGGTTGGCCCGCGAGCAGGTGTCCGCGGTGGTGGTCGTCGGCGCCGATGAACTCGATTGGCTGGTGGGCGGGGCCATGAACCTCTTCGCCCGGGGCGCGGTTCACGCCGCCGGCGCCGGGGCGGTGTGCCTGCGCCGCGGTCCGCGCGCAGGAGCGGCGCGCGGGGTGGAACTGGAGGGCGTCACCGATGCCTGGTCGTACACCGCGCGGCAGCCGCCGGAGCGGGCCGCGCAAGCCATGCGCGAGCAACTGCCCGCCGGCCTCCCGGGCGAATGGCTCGTCCTCTCGGGCCGCGGCGATCGGCGGTTCGACGCCGCGGAGCAGGCCGCCTGGCGGGACTGGTCGGGACCTCGGCGGGCCCCGCAGCGGGTGGTGGGAACCGCCTTCAATGCCGGCGCGGCGTGGCAGGTGGTGATTGCCGGCGATGCGATTCGGCGCGGGTGGACGCCCGCCGCCACCGTGTCGGTGGTGGGCACCAACCAACAAGCCATCGGGGCCCGCTTTGTCGCCGGGGAGGCCACCGGGGGTTGAATCGCGGCTGGCGGCCCGGAACACGGAAAGGCCGCGGGGCGTCCTGAGGGTCAGCCGCCGGCGCCGGTTCCCCGCCGGTTTCAGGCTTGCCCCAGCGCGTCCCGTTTCTCAGGCTCCTCCGCGAACACCTGATGGCGGAAAAGTCATGAGCGATGCAACCAGCGCCCGGCGGGCGGAGGTCAAACAATTGCTGATCGAAAACCTGATGCTGCCCAAAACCGCGGCCGAAATCGGGGATGACACCCCGCTGTTCGGCCCCGGCGGCCTGGGTCTGGATTCGGTGGACGCGCTGCAACTCGTCGTGGCGCTGGACAAGAATTACGGCCTGAAAATCCCCGACCCCGCAACAGCGAAGTCCATGCTCGCCACGGTCTCGAGCATCACCCGGGCAATCGAGCACCATCGCTCAGGTCCCGGGGTGTCGTGAAACAGCCTGCCCGACGGAGGGCTTTTTCGATGACCGCGACCAGAGATCGCGGGACGCGAGATGCGCCGGGGAGGCGTAAACGGTCCTGTCCGAGCGCTTTTGTGCGAGCATCAGCACTCCAGCTCTCTCACCCCAGCGACCGTTCGTAGGCCTGGTTAACGAGGCAGCGGCTCCCCAGCGCGTCGCGCAGCGGGTCGGCGTTTTCCGCACAAAAGCCCAGATGCGAATGCCGTCGCCAGCCTTCGGCAAATCGGAACCGTTTCGACATTCGCCCGACCACGCGCGCCATTTCATCCATTGCGTCAAGGTACGAGTCCATGCCCTGGGTGGCGTCCAGCCACGCTTTCTGGCTGCGGTGCGCTGCCAGGGCGGCCCGTTTCCGGTCGCACACGGTCGAGATGTCCACGAAAAGCCCCGGCACCACCAGCCGGCGCAGGCCGTCGCGCAGGCCGTGGGGCATCGCGTGATAGATTGTCACGGGCTGCGCGGTAATCGCACGGCGGGGAATCGAGACATAGTTTTGCATCCCGCGGACAAAGGCGGCCGTTACCGCAACGCGGCAGGCGTTCATGTGATCCTCCATGTAGTCTTGCGGCGAATGGGTCAGGAGGATGGTCGGCTGCACTGCGCGGACCACGGCGGTGACTTGGCGAATGAGACGGTCCGCGTAGAAAATCTCCGCGTCGTCCACGAACCACCGGTGCCAGCGGGCGCCAAGCAATCGGGCGGCGGTCTGAGCCTCGCGCTGGCGGAGACGCCGGGTCTGGGCGGCGTTGGTGACGGCGCTGCCGCAGTTGCCGCTGGCGAGATTGAGGTAATGCAGCTCCCAGCCGCGTTGGGCCAGCAGCAGGAGCGTGCCGGCCATCAAGAACTCGATGTCGTCTGGGTGCGCGGCGATGGCCAGCACCGCCGGGGAACGATCCGGTGAAGCCGACAGACGATCGGGGTGGCGGTGGGTCATGGGTTCAACTGTGGAAATAACCGAGTTCTCGGAGCGACACGTAGTCCTTGGGCCGCTCGCTGTTCGCGCGACCGAGGATCACATGGTCCGCCACCTCAATCTTGAGCAACTGGCCCGCGCGGATGAGGTCACGGGTCACCCGGATGTCCTGCTCGCTCGGCGTGGGGTCGCCGCTGGGGTGATTGTGGGCCAGCACGATGGCGGCGGCGTTGGCGAGGATCGCGGCGCGAAACACGTCGCGCGGCGTGACGAGAATGGTGTCGAGGGTGCCGCCGGCGAGTTTCACCCGGCGAATCAGCCGACGGCGGGTGTTTAGCAGGAGGGCGTAGAACTGCTCGACGCTTTCGAAACGCAATTCCTCCCGGAGCACGCTGGCCACCCGCTCGGGGGTGTCCACCAGCGGGTCCTCAGCGGCCAGGTCCCGCACCATGCGCTGAGCCAGTCTGAACGCCGCTTCGAGAGTGACCGCCTTGTCGCGGCCGATGCCCTTGACTTTGAGCAGTTCATCCCGGGACGCGGCGGCAAGCTCCCGCAGCGACCCGAAGCGCGATAACAGCTCCTCGGCCATCGCTACCACGGAGTGGCCACGGCGGCCGGTGCGGAGCAGGATGGCCACGAGGTCGGCGTTGCTGCAGGAGTCGGCACCGTTCAGGACCAGGCGCTCGCGCGGCCGTTCGGAGAGCGGCAGGTCTTTGATGCGCAGGCCGGAGGACATGCCCGGATGATGCGCCTATGCCAGGGGGGATTCAAATTGAAACCCGCCCCCGCGCCGGTCGGAGTCAGAACCCCGACGGCAAGGTGCCCGCGGGGCGGCTCAGATTCGCTCGAGCCGGCCGGAACTATCGCCGAACCGTTCGATGCCTTGGCCCGCTCCCGCGCGGTCCAGCAGCGAAAGGAACAGATTCGCCATCGGGGTGTTGCGCGGGTAGCGCAGATGCCGGCCGGTCTCGATCGTGCCGCCACCGCGTCCCGCGAGAATCACGGGCAGGTTGTCGTGGTTGTGGCGGTCGCCGTCGCTGATCGCGCCCCCGTACACGATCATGCAGTTGTCGAGCAGCGTGCCTTCCCCCTCCTTGATCGCCTTGAGCCGGCCGAGGAAGTACGCGAACTGCTCCATGTGAAAACGGTTGATCCGGGCGATCTTCGCTTTCTTCGCCTCATCGTTCCCGTGGTGTGAGAGATCGTGATGGCCTTCCGAGACCCCAATCCACGGGTAGGGCCGATTGCTGCCGTCGTGCGCGAGGATGAAGCTGGAAATGCGCGTGGTGTCGGTCTGGAAGGCAAGCGCCTGAAGGTCGAACAAGAGTCGCAGGTGCCGCTCGTACGTTTCCGGAATGCCGGTGGGCTTCGAGACATCCGGCAGGGCGGCCTGGAACTTTTCTGACTGCTCAATGCGGAGCTCGAGTTCGCGAACCGCGGTGAGGTACTCATCCAGTTTGCGCTGGTCCGTGTACCCGAGGTTGGCGCGCAGCCTTTGGGCGTCCTCCTGCACAAAATCGAGGATGCTCTTGCGTTGATGCCGGCGGCGGGCCCGGGCCTCGGCGGACTCGGCCGGCCGATCGCTGGCGAAGAGCCGCTCGAACACCAGCCGCGGGTCCACCTCGGGTGGCATGGGTGTATTGGGCGTCTTCCAGGAAATGTTGAAGGAGTAAGCGCAACTGTAGCCGGAGTCACAGTTGCCGGACCGCTGCCCCTTGTCGCAACCCAGCTCCAAGGACGGCAGGCGGGTGTGGTGGCCGATCCTGGTGGCCGCCACCTGATCAATGCTGACCCCGACGTGGATGTCCGCCCCGGCGGTCTTGCGGGCCTGGGCGGCGGTCAGGAAGGTTGCCGAGGCGCGCGCGTGATCACCCGCGCCGTCACCATTCGGTCGCGCCTTGTCGTGAGCCAGCCCGCTGAGCACCAGGAGGTCCTCCTGATAGGGGGCGAGAGGTTCGAGGATCGGCGGCAGGTCGAAGGCGGCTCCCTCACGTTGCGGCGTCCAGTTGGCCATGTCCGCGCCGTTCGGGATGTACAGGAAGGCCAGCCGCCGTGGGTGCTTGAACGCGGCTTTTGGGTTCTCTGCCGCCAGCGCGCGGAGGGGTGCCATCGCGTCCAAGACCGGTAACGCCATCGCTGTGCCCAATCCTCGCAGAAACGTCCGCCGCGGTAACCGCCAGTTTTTCATGGTGATGCCGTTGGTTAAGCTATCGCGGAAGGTAGGTGTGCTTCTCGCGGTTCTCAAGAACGACGGGGAGAATCTTCGCGGAAGTAGCTGTGGGGTGACAGCAGCGGCCGTCAGACGGTTTTCTGTATTGGTCAGCCACGCGAATCAGCCTGGACACACACGGGCCCCCGGCTGGAATTCGTCTTCCCAGGGCCCGCCCCCCCGCCTCCGAAGCTGAATCCACCCACCCCAGCGGCCACTTGCCAGTCCGCCACAGTGCCGTAAGCCAACTGAGGTTTTGGGTTCGAAAAGGACTAAAGGGTGTGGCCTTCCGTCGGACCAAGGCTGCAGGTCGGGGGCGTGCCAACCGGTCCATAGGTGTAAGTGCCACCGCGCGGGCACTGAGGCGCGGCCTTGTTCTTCAAGTACTCGTTCACTCCTGCCTCATCCACGGGCTCGCCGTCCGCTTTTTTGAACTCGGTGGCCCACATCACCTTGGCGCCTTCGATGTTCTGAAGATTGACGATGCAAGCCTTCTGACCGCTGGTCTTGAGCGCCTTGTTGACGTTCGGAATGGCAATGGCCGCCAGCAGACCGATGATCGCGACCACGATCATGATCTCGATGAGCGTAAAACCCGAAGTCGGAGCCGTGCGGATTTTCATAAATTGCTTTCTGTTCGCTGGTTGGTGCCGCTTCCAATGCGGTGATAGCCCTTGGCGATGCCCAAGTCAACGCCGCGCGCTGGGACGGAACTCGAGGGTGGCAACATCACTTGCGGCTCCCGTGGAAGTGAAACTCCGCGCCCGGCCCAAAGTTCCGCACGGTCAGGGAACATTGCCCGCCGCGCCGAGCACCAGACCCGCCGCGCCAATCAGGCCGGCGTCGTTGCCAAGGCTCGCCCGGACAATCTGGCCAACCCCCGTCGTGAACTGCGTGGCCGCCGCGAGGCGTCTCCGTGCGGCTTCCGCGTAAAGATCAAAGTCTTGCTCCATGACGCCGCCTCCGAAGATGAGTCGGCGTGGCAGAAACGTGTGGAAGAGAGTCCATGCTGCGGTGGCGGTTGCTTCCAGTGCCCGCGCCGCGATTTCCCGTGCGGCCGGTTGGCCCACCCGTGCGGCAGCGAAGACCGCCTTCGCATCGGCAAAACCTGCCGCCCGTCCGGCCTCGCCCACCGCGGTGCCCGACGCGAGGGACTCAAGACAGCCCCGAGTGCCGCAGTAGCAGGTCGGACCGTCAGCGGCCACGGCGAGGTGGCCCAATTCCGGATGTTCACCGGCCGCGCCGCGGTAGATCTGACCACCGATGATTACCGCGCCACCCACCCCGGTGCCAAAGGTCAACATTACCACCGGGTCGTAACCCCGGCCCGCCCCGGCGAACCACTCGCCGAACGCGGCGGCGTCCGCGTCGTTCTCCAACCGCACGCGAACGCCGAATCGCTCCCCGAGCGGGGAAACGATGTCGCAACGATTCCAACCGCCGAGGGTGAAAGGATTGTTGATCAGTCCCCGCGGTGGGTCCACGGGGCCCGCGCATCCGATGCCGATGCCCGCCAGTTCGCCTCTCGGCTCGGTTTGGTCGAGTACCCGCGCGATCGCATCCCCCAGACGCCGCACGGTGCGATCGAAGCCCTGGTCTGCCTCGGTGGGCAGGACGACGCGCGAGCAGAGGTGGCCCGCAGCGTCAACCACGCCGACGGCAATCTTGGTGCCGCCGATGTCCACGCCCACCACCAGCCGGCCGGTCTTCATCGAAACGCCGGGACGCGACACATCGCCGCTTCATCTGCAAATAGCGCTACCGCTGGATGGAGCCACAGGAAAGAGGCCGGGCAATCGGTGAACACTTCCCCCCAGGCCAGACGTTCGATCTGCGGGGCCTTGGACTCGCCGCTGGCGAGCAAGACCACCTGGCGGGAATGCAGCAGGTCCGCCATCCCGAGGGTCAAGCCGTACTCCGGTTGGCGACGGGCGTGAGCCAGCATACCGTGGCCTGCGGATTCCTCGGTGAGTTGAGCCACGTGCGGCCCGGGACGCAGGGAAAGAGCTGGCTCGTTCAAACCCAGATGCCCGTTGATGCCGATGCCCAGCAGGCACAAGTCAATCGGACCGTGTTTGGCCAGCCACGCTGCCACGCGATCGCACTCTTCCGAAGGGTTTTTCGGGTGGCTGTACCACCCAAAGTAACGATCCGCTCCAATTCCCACGGGCTGGAGAAAACGCTGCCGAAGGTAGGTTTCGCATGAGGCAGGGTCGTCCATCTCCAAACCGCCCCATTCGTCGAGCTTGATCACGCGCAGGCGGGCAAACAGGTGCGGATCCTGGCGATGCGCTTCGACGAGCAACTCGAACACCCGTACCGGAGAAGCTCCAGACGGCAGGCACAGAAGCAAGTCCGGGTTGGCGCGTACCGCCGCGAGGATAAACCGAGCCGCTGCCCGGCTCATTTCTTCGAAGTCGGGCGCTTTGGTGATGCGCCAAGAGGCCCGCTTGAATTCGCGGCGGACGGCGGGCGATGTGGGTTCTTCCAGCAAGGTCTGCATGGCTGGCAGGCGATCATGGACAACCATCGTCGAATCTGGCCAGGTAACCGCTTTCAGCCAAAAACGCCCCGCAGGAACGCGAGGTTCTGCCGGTAACTGGGCAGCATCTCTCCACCGTCCGGAATTGCGCCCTCGATCTGGATCCAGCCGGCATAGCCAATTTCGTCCATGGCCGCGCGCACCTCCTTGAAGTTGACCCGGCCCTGGCCAAGGAGCGCGCCGTTTTCCTTGGCGTGGAACTCGCAGATGACGCCCTTTTTGCCCAGCCAGCGGATTTCCCGGTAGATGTCGTACCCCATCTTCGCCGAGTTCGCGACGTCGTAATAAACCTGCACCGCCTTGGAGCCGACGCGGTCCACGATGTCCATGTGCTCCTCGGCGCTCAACCAGGACTCGATGCCCAGAATGACGCCCTTCTTTTCGGCCTTGGGCGCGACTTCCTTGAGCCGGCGAACCACCTCGTCGGTGCCCGCCTTGTCGCCCTTGAGGTCGCCTTTGCCGAAGAACGCGAGCAAAACCACCCGGCAGCCCAACGCCGCCGTTACGTCCACGCAATCGATCACCCATTCGATCGTTCGCGGATCGGACTTGTACGGGATGTTGTTCAGTTCGCCGATCGCCAGTGAGGCAATGCCAACGCCGGTCTGCCGTGCGGCGTCGCGGTAGGCCTGCTGCACCGTTGGCTGGCGCAGATGCATGTTGTCTTTCTCAGTGCCCAAGCTCACTTGAACGCCGTCGAGACCAATCTCCTTCGCCACGCCGAACGCTTCGGGCGTTGCCATCCGTCCGATGGACCAATCGCAGGCGCCGATTTGGAAGCGCCGCGAATCCGGCGAGGCGAGCAACGGGGCCAGGGAGGAACACACCGCCAGCGCCGCCAGTCCCCGGCTGGAATGCGCAAGCATCTGACGTCGGGAAATCTTCATGGTCGGGTCAAGGTTGGAGACCGATTTGTTCCGGGCGTTGTAAGCGTCGGCTGCCGACTGGAAAAGCACATTCTGGTTCTTCAAGTTTCGCTCTTTGGACAGCGACGGGCCAGGCTTCGTTCGCGTTTGCCGCGCGGAGAAGTGGCGACCCGGGGCGGATTTGACACCCCTTGGCGATGCCGCTACTTGTGGCGGCGGCAATTGAACCAGATTCTGCAACCGAGAACCAATACAGCTATGCCCATCCCTGTTGGAACCAAAGCTCCGGATTTCATCCTGAAAACCAAGAACGCCTCCGGCGTTTCGGAGATCAAGTTGAGCGCCAACTTCGGCCAGAAAAATACGGTGCTCCTGTTTTTCCCCCTCGCCTTTACGAGCGTTTGCACCAAGGAACTGTGCGACATCTCGCAGGGTCTGAATGCCTTTTCCAGCCTGAATGCGGACGTGATCGCCATCAGCGTGGACAGTCCGTTCGCCCAGGAGGCGTGGGCTCAGAAGGAGGGCATTACGGTCAAACTCGCCAGCGACCTGAACAAAAAGACCGCCGCCGATTACGGCGTGCTCTTGCCGGACCTGCTGGGATTCGGGGCTACCTCCGCGCGGGCGGCGTTTGTGGTGGATAAGAACGGCATCGTTCAATACAGCGAGCAAACGCCCACTCCGAAGGACCTGCCCAATTTCGAGGCCATCAAGGCCACGCTCGCCAAGCTGGCCTGACTAGGTCGAGCGACGACAATCGCGTGGCGGCGACCGGCGGTTTCCGCCACGCTCTCCGAACGCTGCTCCATCGCGAGACCGTCCATGGGTTGGTTGGCTTGGACCGTGTTGGGGTCCGGCGCGGCAACTAGTGGGGTGCGCCTGCGGGCAGTCCCGCCTTGGAACCTCGATTCCCCAACGGTGGTTGCATGGTCGGGAATTGAACAGTAGTTTGCCACCTCTGTCCCGTCGGGCAGCGGCACTTCATGGAAAAATTCTTAAGCTACCTCCTAGTCGCCTTGGGCGTCATCCTCATGTTCGGGGCGTCCATTTTCGTGCATGAGCTCGGGCATTACTGGATGGCGCGCCGCCGGGGCATGAAGGTGGAGGCCTTTGCGATCGGCCTCGGGCCGAAGATCTTCGGCTGGGTGCGCGACGGGGTGGAATGGTCGGTGCGGTGGATTCCGGCTGGGGGTTTTGTCCGGCTGCCGCAAATGATCACCTCCGAGGCACTGGAGGGAGGCAGTGGCGACGGCAAGGCGTTGCCGCCCGCTCCGCCGGACTCCAAGATCCTCGTGGCGCTGGCGGGACCCGTGATGAATCTGGTTTTCGCCTTTCTGGTCGCCACCGTCATCTACTTCGTCGGCTTGCCGGTTCTGGTCAATCCCAGCGTCATCGGCAAGGTGGACCTGGAATCTCCGGAAGGGAAGATGGGCATCCGGGAACGCGACCGGATTGTCGAGTTCGAGGGGCGGCCGGTGAAGACGTGGGAGCAGATCAACGAACGGGTGGTTCTCGCCCGCACCAATATTTTCACGGCCGTCATTGAGCGTGACGGAGAACGCAAGACCTATCAACTCACCGCCAAGACGAATCCCCACATCGGCCTGAAGTGGTTGAACCTGGATCCCTTCGACCACCCCATCGTCGGAGCGGTGGAAACGGGCAGACCTGCGGACCTTGCCGGTCTCAAACCGGGAGACCGCTTCCTGTATTTCGACGACGTGCCGGTCATCAGCCAGGAGCACCTCCGCGGCTTGGTGGCGCGCAGCGAAGGGAAAGAGAGCGTGGTGGTGGTGGACCGCAACGGACAGCAGATCTCCGCCCGGGTCACGCCCATCTACGATCCGGATGTCAAGCGCGGGCGCATTGGAATCGTCTTCGCGGGCGGCGTGTACGAGGTCATGCGGCCGGGACCGACTCCCTGGATGCAATTCTACACGGTGGTGGATCGCACCGTCAGCACCATCGCGGCCGTCATTCACTCCCGCGAGACGGGGGTGAAGGCGCGCGATTTCAGCGGACCGCTCGGCATCCTCGCCAGCATGGCGGTCGAGGCCAAGACCGACTACCGGCGGGCGCTCAACTTCCTGGTACTGCTGAATGTCAGTCTGGCAATCCTGAACTTGCTGCCCATCCCCGTCCTCGATGGCGGACACATTCTCATGGCGATTTTGGAAAAGCTCCGGGGCAAACCCCTCAGCCTGCGCTTTGTGGAATACACGACGACCGCCTTCGCGCTGCTGCTCATCTCCTTCATGCTCTACGTCACCTTCTTCGACGTGCGGCGGTTGCCCCTGTTCTGGGCGCTTTTCCAGCGGGGGTCGCAGGTGGAAACCGTGATCCAGCCAGGGGCCACCGTGACCAATATGCCGCCGTCGGCTCCGGCTCCGGCGCCATGAAACTGACCCGTTTCAATCCGTCGCTCTACCGTTTTCACCGGCGTCTGACGCGGGAGGTCGTGGTGGGCGACCCGGCGCGGGGTGGCGTGATGATCGGAGGTGACCACCCGGTGGTGAAGCAGTCCATGATCACCTGCGACACCATGGACACAGACGCCTGCGTGCGCGAGACGCTGGCGCTGGTGGACGCCGGTTGCCAGATCGTCCGCATCACGGCGCCGACCGTCCGGGATGCAGCCAACCTTGAGCAGATCGTCGCTGAACTGCGACGCCGCGATTGCTGGGTGCCGATCGTGGCGGACATCCACTTCAAGCCGGAGGCGGCGATGGAAGCCGCGAAATGGGTGGAGAAGGTCCGCGTGAACCCCGGCAACTACGCCGACAAAAAGCGCTTTGTCGTTCGGGAATACACGGACGACGATTACTTCGAGGAGCTCGCCCGCACCGAAGCGGCCTTCACGCCGCTGGTGCTCCTATGCAAGGAACTGGGGCGGGCCATGCGGATCGGCACCAACCACGGCTCCCTGAGCGACCGGATCATGAACCGGTACGGAGATACGCCCATGGGCATGGTGGAGAGCGCGCTGGAGTTCGCCCGCATCTGCCGGAAGCACGACTTCCACAACTTCGTGTTTTCGATGAAGTCCTCGAACCCGAAGGTCATGATCGAGTGCTACCGGTTGCTGGTGGCAAAACTCGAAGCGCTCGGGCGGGACTGGAACTACCCGATTCACCTTGGCGTGACCGAGGCTGGCGAGGGCGCGGATGGCCGGATCAAATCCGCCATCGGCATCGGTTCCTTGCTCTGCGACGGCCTCGGCGACACCATTCGCGTCTCGTTGACGGAGGACTCGCCGCGCGAGATCCCGGTCTGCACCGACCTGCTCGCGCAAGTCCCCGAGTTGACCACCACCAACGCGCCGCACGGACTTGAGGCGCTGCCCGCGCCGTTCGAGCCGTTCACTTACTCTCGCCGGCAAACTCCCGAGGTTGATCTCGCGCCCGGCGTCCGGTGCGGCGGGGAGCAGACGGTGCGGGTGGTGGTGACGCGGGAGACGTGGGAGGCAGTCGCTCCCCGGATCAGCCCCAAGGCGGATGTCCGGCCGGAGGCCGTGTACGAAGACCTGAACATCCTCGAAGTGGACCCGCGCGAGGCGTTCGCCGTGAATTGCGACTCTCAACTCATCACGGTCAAAGATGGGGTCAAGCTGCCGGCTATCGCCGCCTTCCGCGCGCTGGCCGCCCGGCTGCGGCACCTGGGTCGCGCCAATCCGATTCTGCTCAAGGACGGCCTCACGTTCCCGGCCGAGCCGCTGCCGCCGGCCCTGGCCCTGCTCCGGTCCTCCGTCGTGATCGGCTCGCTCCTGGCCGATGGGATCGGCGATGCGATCTTGATCCGCAACGAACCCGGCCCCGGCCAATCGCTGCGGCTCGCCTACAACATTCTGCAAGCCGCCGGCTGCCGCTCCTTCAAGACAGACTACGTGGCCTGTCCGAGCTGCGGCCGCACGCTTTTCAATCTCCAGACCGTCACGGCTCGCATCAAGGCCCGCACCGACCACCTCAAGGGCGTGAAGATTGCCATCATGGGGTGCATCGTGAACGGCCCCGGCGAGATGGCGGATGCGGATTTCGGCTACGTGGGCGGCGCGCCGGGCAAAATCAATCTCTACATCGGCAAGAAGCCGGTGAAGTTCAACATCCCGGAAGCCGAGGCGGTGGACCGCCTTGTGGACCTGATCAAGGAACACGGCAAGTGGGTGGATCCGGAGCCGGCCCCGGCGCCATCCCGGTGAACAATCCCATGGTCACAAAACTCCTCCATACCCGCTACCGGCTGAACGATCTCGAGCGCAGCGTTCAGTTCTACAAGGTTGTCCTCGGCCTGATCGAGGTTCGCCGGCACAAGTCCCCGCGCGGTTCGGAGCTGGTCTTCCTCAAAGCGCCCCAGAGCGAGGAGTTGATCGAACTCTGTTACTTCCCGGCCAGTGGTCCGGTCCAGGTGCAACCCGATCTCACTCACCTCGCCTTCGAGGTGGAGAGCCTCGAGGCGTTTGGCCGGCACCTTGAGAAGTTCGGGCTGAAGTACTCGGACGGCCCCGTCTTCAAGGACGACGGCAGCGGATTCGCGTTCATTGACGCGCCAGAGGGGTACGAGATCGAGCTCATGCAGCGGCCCACGCAGTTCTTTCTGGCGCGGAACAACCAGGCGTGATTCGTCAGCGGTAACGAAACCGCCGACTTCTCCCGCGCAGGGCCCGGGCGGCGCCTGCCGACCGGCAAGTTTGTTGTCGCCCCAAATTCCCCCGGAGGCAATCCTACCCGCGTGAAGCCGGTGGACATTCATGCCTGCCTTGCCGACCCAACCCGTTTCCGGATGGTTCACCTGCTCCTGGACGGGCCGCTTTGCGTGAAGCATTTCCAGGCGGTTCTGGGGCTGTCGCAGGTGGCCACCTCCAAGCATCTAGCTTACCTGAAGCGGCGCGGCCTGGTGGAGGTGCGCCGCAACGGAACGCTGCGGGTTTATTCGCTCCCGGCCGCGCGCGATGGGGTGCTGACCGCCCTGCTGCGCTCCCTGACTGAATGCGCCGCAGCCGATCCCCTTTGCCAGGGCGACCAACAACGCCGACAGCTCCTCGCAGCGGCGATCCGGCGCGATGTCACCGGCGACTTGCAAGCCGTCCAGCCGCGGCGAACCGCTGCCCGCGTTCCGGAGGTCACCGCTGGTCAGGGTGAAGCCTGGCCGTCCGTGGATGACGGTCCACTTTTGGACTGACGCTTGCCCGCCGGGGGATCCGAAGGCGGGTACAGCCTTTCAGCCAGGTCGCGCAGGGTGAATCGGGCGGCGGCGGTTTCCTCCGCTTCCTGGATTTCCTTTGCGCAACGGCGCAGAAACTCGCGGGCTTCTCCGGCGGCTGTTTCGAGATCCTGCCCCGTCGCGGTCCGGAGCGCGACGATCACGTCCCGCGCGGTGATGTGATCCAGCGGACGCGCCGGCAGATAGCCCGTTTCACGGTCAATCACCTCCACCAGCAGCCGCGCCCGCACCAGCGTCGAAAGAAGTTCGCTTGCCAGCCGGGAGGGCACGCCGCATTCCCGGGCCAGCCGATTCAGCCCCGGGGGCCGTTCCCCCCGGAAGAAACTGCCGGCGAGGCGGGTCATGATCCGCAACGCCGCGAATTCACGCCCGCGCTGGTTGATGCCTTCCGCCAGACGCTCCTGCAGATAGGACTGCCGGTTCTGGAACGCATAGGCCACCTGGGCGCCGAACAACAGGATCAGCCAGCCGAGGTAAAGCCCCACCATGAACACCGGCACCATCGCGAGACTGCCGTAGATCGCCGCGTTGGAAGTGATGCGCGAGACGAACAACACGCTGAGCTTGTTGTTGAGATGCCACGCCAGCCCGGCGGTCAGTCCCCCGACCAGGGCGGCGGACACCCGCACCCGCGTGTTGGGCAGGAGCAGATAGACCAGCGAAAACGTGATGACCAACACCACGGCAGGCAGGACGGTGCTGAACAACCCAGTGACAAAAGAGGATTGCAGCATCGCCGCCAGCGGCTTGAGCGCCGCCGTTTGCCGGGTGACCGCCACCAGCTTCAGTTGTCCGACCGACGCGAGGCCCAGGGCGCTGATCAGGGCCACGGGTCCAAGGGTGATCGCGGTCCAGTACAACACGATCTGCAGGTGCCACGGCCGCCCGCGCGCGACCCCCCAGATGTCATTGAACGTGGCCTCGATCCGGCTGAGCATCGAGATCGCCACGAACAACAGCACCACCGCGCTGGTGGCGCTCAAAGCGCCGCTGCGGGTTCGCTGAATGAATTCATGGATCTTCGCCACCGCCTCCTCCCGCGCCTGCGCCGCCCGCGCCCGCTGCTCGTCGCCCGCCGGTCCAGCGGCCGCCGCCGGCTCAACATAGGGAGTCACCTGATTGATCAGGGTCTCCACGAAGCGACGGATCGGCTCCTCACCTTGCGCCTTGAGGATGCTCGTCGTCACGCTCAACACCAGCGCCAGCATGGGGATCAACGCCAGCAGGCTGGCGTAGGCGAGGGACGAGGCGCGGACCGGGCAGCGGTTGCGGATGAAGCTCCGCGCCACCAGCACCCAGAAATGCAGGAAATGCTGGAATCGCGAGAGGTGGTCCTGTTTGGCGGCGATGGACCGATCGTCGAGCGCCTCCTGCGCCTCGTTCTTGAGTCGTTTCCACCGTTCCAACCGGTTGCCCGCCATGTCGTGGGGAGGCTACCAATGCTTTGGGTCAAGGCAAGGAAGCCCCGAATCGGCGTTCAAGGGGCCGCGTGTCGCCCCGGTCAAAGCCGCTCCGTTCGCGCCGCCGGCCCGCCGACCCGGCCGGCGGTGTTGACGACCACTCGCTTCCCGGGAAACTGTCGCTCATGATCAAGACCGGCCTGCTCAACCCCCACATCCTTTCCCTCCTCGCGCGCGTTCGCCACACCAACACACTCGTCATCGCGGATCGTGGCTTTCCGTCGTGGCCACAGGTTGAGACGGTGGACTTGTCCCTGGTGGACGACGTGCCGACGGTGCTGCAGGTGCTCGCCGCGATCCGACCAAACTTCATCATCGGACACGCGTTCATGGCGGACGAATTCCGGGCGCACAACACGCCGGCGGTGCAGGCGGCCTTCGCCACCTCGCTCGACGGTGTTCCCGTGACGTTCGAGCCGCACGTCGAGTTCAAGCGGCGCGTGCCGGCTGCCACCGGCCTGATCCGGACCGGCGACACCATTCAGTACGCCAACGTAATCCTTGTTTCCGCGTAGTCCGCACGGGTGGTCACAAACGGGATTCGATCTCTCGCACCGCCCAACCGGCGTGCTCGGCGATCAAAGGTTCCGGGTCGGCCGCGGCCCGCGCCAGCGCTGGCAGAGCGCGCGCGTCCCCCACGTTGCCGAGGGCGACGCACACGTTGCGCAGCAGCCCGCGCCGTTTGGTGCGCTCCAGCGCGGTGCCGGCGAACCGTCGTTTGAAGCCGGCCTCGTCAAGTTTCAGCCAGTCAATCAAATCAGGCCGGGCGAGGTCCGGCCGCGCGTGCGGCTGCAGCAGTCGTGCCGCTTCGGCGAACCGATTCCAAGGGCAAACCGCGAGGCAGTCGTCGCAACCGAAAATGCGGTCCCCGATCGCCGGCCGTAACTCCAGCGGGATGGGGCCTTTCAGTTCGATCGTCAGGTACGAGATGCACCGCCGCGCGTCGAGCCGGAACGGGGCGGTGATCGCACGGGTCGGGCAGGCGGCGAGGCAGCGCGTGCAGGCACCGCACCGGTTGACCTCCGGCGGATCCGGTTCCAGCGCCAACGTCGTCAGAATCTCCCCCAGCAGCAGCCAGTTGCCCATCCGGCGGCTGATCAGATTGGTGTGCTTGCCGATGAAACCGATTCCAGCCCGCTGGGCGAGATCCCGTTCCAGCACCGGACCGGTGTCCACGTACCAGAGCGACCGCGTCGCCGGCCCGCCCAGGTGGTTGAGCCACGCCGTCAGTCCCGCGAGCCGCGGGCCGATGACCTGATGGTAGTCGGCGTAGCGGGCGTACCGGGCCACCGTGCCGGTGATTCGCGGGAGAATGGTGGGAGCGGGGGACGGCGTCATTGCCTCGTAGCTTGCCGCCACGAGGATCACGCTGCGCGCGCCCGGGAGAACGAGATCCGGCTGACGGCGCTTGGCGGCATTCCGCGCCAGCCATGCCATTTCGCCGTGGCAACCCTCGGCCAGCCACCGGGTGAGGGCCTCCGCATGGTCCGGCGGCGAGGCGGCGGCCACGCGGCAGGCATTAAATCCCAGCTCCAGCGCCTTTGTCTGAAGGGCTGTCTTCATCGCGCGGGCGCGCGGTAGGCATCGAGAAAATGCTGCACGACCTGTTGCGCGACCTCGTGAGACTGGCGCGTACCGGAGTACACGAGGACATCGGCTTCCTTGTACACCGGCGCGCGGGCGGCGAGGAGTTCGCGGATGCGCGCCTGGGGATCGGGCACTTGCAAGAGCGGCCGGTGCGCGTGCCGGCTGACGCGCTGCCAGATGACCTCCGGAGTGGCCCACAGGCAGACGATCAGTGCGTGCCGCCGGAGGCTGGCGAGATTCTCCGGGTTGGCACCCAGTCCCCCGCCGGTCGCCACCACCACGCGCTCCCGTTGGGCAAGGTCGGCCACCACTTCCCGCTCGAGGGCACGAAACGTCGCTTCGCCATCTTGGGCGAAAATGTCCGCGATGCGCTTGCGGGCACGGGCCTCGATCAAATGATCGGTGTCGAGGAACTCAAAGCGGAGTTGCTGGGCCACGCACTGGCCGACGGTCGTCTTGCCGGTGCCCATGAACCCGATGAGCGCCAGGTTCCGGATGTGCCGCTGCGGGTCCATGGGTTCACTCCGTGGCCACGGGCACGGTTCCCCGAGCCGCCAACCAGACCAGCCGGAGTCCTTCGAGGGTCAGCTTGGGCCGCACCGCGGAAATCTCCGGCAGCCGTCGCGCGATCAGCGCGGCATAGCCGCCCGTGGCCACCACTGACAGGCTTCGGCGGCGCAGTTCCCGTCGCAACTCGCCCAGCAACTCGCGGATCAGCCCCCGGTAACCATGCACCGCGCCGATCAGCATGGCTTCCTCCGTATTCCGGCCGATCACCCGCCGGACTTCGCGAATCCGGATGGGCGGCAGGAGCGCCGTCTTTTCGTGGAGATAGTTGGTCATCGCCGACAAACCGGGGGCGATGATGCCGCCCACGTAGCACCGGCGGCGATCCACCACATCGAAGGTCACCGCCGTGCCGAAATCTATGATGACCACCGGTGCGCCAAAAAAATGAACGGCGCTCACCGCGTTGGCCAGCCGGTCGGGGCCGATGGTCTCCGGGCGGGGATAATCCACGCCCAGGCCCGGCGTGTTCTGGTGCGTCAACTCCACCGGTGCAAATCCAAACCGTTGCTCGACGAATTCCCTCACCAGAGGTGTGGCCAGCGGCACCACGCTGCACAAGGCCGCCCCCCGCGGGCGCTCGCCGCCAACGAAACGACTGATCCGCCGTTGCGCCTCGCCCCGGCGCCAGTCCGAAGTGGCGACATCCGCGTGGCGCATGACACGGCCCGCGGTCGCCAAGCCGACGTGAGTGTGCGTGTTGCCAATGTCGAACAGCAGGATCATGCGGACAAGGTCACGTCCCCGCCGGTCACGCGCTCGAGCCGGCCGAACTCGGTGCGCACCAGCAGCGCGCCCTCCGCGTCGAGCGCCTCGGCGCGACCGTGAATCCTGCGTTCGCCCACCACGATTGTGACCTGCCGGCCAAGGGTGGTGCAGAGCGACTCCCATTCGTCCGCCAACGCCTC
>CALJWR010000251.1 GCA_937976685.1 uncultured Verrucomicrobiae bacterium | reverse complement strand
CGGTCGCGTTGGTGGCGGCGGGCTTCAGCAACATGGGCACATGCCCCAGCAACAACTGGGTGGACATGTCCACCAACGTGCTGGCATCCGTCTTGCCGTTCACCTTGAGGAACAAATTGGTCTCGGTGGTCGGCGGCTGATGTACGCTCACGGTGGCGCCGGCGCCGTCCCGGTAATACACGATGGGGCTGTTCTGGAGCACCTTTCGATACGCGGCGAGGCTGGTGGGGGGCTCGACGGAACGCCACAGACCGAGCGTGAACGCCGACGGCCAGGTCAGGTTGAAGTACTGCCCGGCGGCGAAGACCAGCCCCACCGTGCCCACCGGGGCAGCACCCCACCAACCGCGCCAGCGATGCCGCTGGGCCAGAATGGCCAGACCGATCATGGCATTCAGCCCCACCCCCAGCGCGAAGGTGCGGGCCAGTCCCAGCCACGGCATCAGCCAAAGCCCCGTCAAACCCGCGCCCAAGACGGTGCCCACCGTGTTGACCGCAAACACGGCGCCCACCGAGCGGCCCGTGCGGGCGGTTTCGCGCGTGGCCACACGGCTGACCAGCGGCAGCGTCATGCCCAGGCAGACAGTCGGCACAAACATGACCGCGAAGCAGATTAGTCCCTGGACCAAGCTGTACAGGGGATACGCCCCCGCCGAACGATTCAACGACGTCGCGAGCTTCGAAAACCAGAACGGCAGCAGATCGTAAAGGAACATCGAAGCCGCAATCGCCCCCGCCAGCGCCAGTTCCGTCCACGCGAACGCCGTCAGCGCGTTGCGAAGATTCTTCCACCGATACACGATCCATGAGCCCACGGTGATGCCGGCGATGAACGTCATCAGCATCAGCGCGAAGGCGTGCGTGCTGGAGCCCAGGACCAGCGCCAACAGGCGCGTCCAAGCCACCTGATAGAGCATGGCCACGAAGCCCGAGAGACCGATGCCGATGACCGCCAGGCGCAACTCTGCCGGCGTGAAGATCTCCCCGTCGGGTGCTTGCCCCGCACTGACCGCGGGCGGCGGCGCAGACGGGGCCAGCGGCACGTCCTCCATCATGCGGGAACTCACGCCGAGCGCCGCCAAGCCAACCAGCAGATTGACCGCCGCCGCCACCTGGCCCGTCGCTTCGATGCCTACCGCCTCGATCAGCACGAAGTCCGCGAACCACGTGCCCACCACCGCACCCGCGCTATTGACGAAGTAAAGGGCCGCCACGTTGGTGCGCACCTCGGACACCGACCGGGTGAGCAGACGGGTCAGTAACGGCAAGGTACCGCCCATCAGAACAGTGGGGATGAGAATCGTGGCCAGGCTGAAAACGAACTTGAGCGCGAGCAGCCCAGCCCCCTCAGGGTTCATCCCGCGCGCCGCGCCCAGGTACAGATCATGGGCCAGCTCGTAGTAGAACGGGAAGACGAGGGCATAGAGGCCAATGCCGATTTCCAGATACGCGTACCAAGCCAGCGGGCGGGTGGTCCGGTCCGCTAGGTAACCGAACGCCACATTACCCAGCGCCAGGCCGCCCATGAACGCGCCCAGCACTGCCACCACCGCATAGCTGGTGTGCCCCAGGAACAGCGCGAGGTAACGCGCCCACACCACCTCGTACACCAAGCCGGCGCCGCCGGACAGAAAAAGGCAGACGGAAACCAAGGCCAGCAGCCGATTGCGACCGCGTTGCATCGGGGCGCATGGTAGGCACGCGGGCCAGACGCAGCCAAACTTTTCAAGCGAACCCGCCCCTCAGAGCAAGGACTTGCCGACCCGGCGCCCGGGCAGCCGGAGAATCCCGGCCCAGAGGAACGCAGAAGCTCCTCGCAACCGAAGGGCTTCGCGAAGCCGTCCAGGCCGTCGCCGGGCCAGCCCCGAACCCGGCCCTGCGGGTGTTTCCGGAGTTCGGGCGCGCCAACAAAAAAGGCGAGCCAGAGGAACCGGCTCGCCGTGGGATGCCGAAAAAAGGCCGGCCTACTTGTCTTCGGGAATGCGCATCCCGTAGAACGAGCGATAGACAAAGACCAGTGCCACCGCCAGAAACACGAGACCAATGGCAGTTTTGGCGGCCTGATTGGTCATCGTGACGGCGATTTCGACCGCCAGCAGGCCGAACAGCGTGGTGAACTTGATCACCGGGTTCAGCGACACGGACGAGGTGTCCTTGAACGGATCGCCCACGGTGTCGCCCACGACCGTGGCGGCGTGGAGGTCGGTGCCCTTCTGGCGCATGTCCACCTCGACGATCTTTTTGGCGTTGTCCCAGGCGCCGCCGGCGTTGGCCATGAAAATGGCCTGGAACAACCCGAAGAACGCGATGGCCACCAGATAGCCGATGAAGAAATAGGGGTTGAAGAACGGCAGCGCCAGAGCAAGGCAGAAGATGACGATGAAGATGTTCCACATGCCCTTCTGCGCATACACGGTGCAGATGCGGACGACTTCCTTGCTGTCCGCCACGGAGGCCTTGGCGGCGTCGAGCTTGATGTGCTCCTTGATGTACACGACCGCGCGGTAGGCGCCGGTCACCACCGCCTGGGTCGAGGCCCCGGTGAACCAGTAAATCACCGCGCCGCCCATGAGCAGGCCCAGCAGCAGGTGCGGATTGAGCACGCTCAACGCGCCCATCACATACTGGGCGGCGGCGGCGAGTTGGGCCGCTGTGGGAATCGCCCCCTTGAGTAGTTCGAACTGGTCTGTCACCCGTACGCCGATCAGCAGCATGATGATGCCGAAGATCATGGTCGTCGCGCCGACCACGGCGGTGCCGATCAGCACCGGCTTGGCGGTGGCCTTGAAGGTGTTGCCCGCGCCGTCGCCCTTCTCCAACTGGTACTTGGCGTTCTCAAAGTCCGGCTCGAACCCGAACTCCTTCTTGATCTCCTCCTTCGCGCCCTTGTGCAATTCAATCTGGCTCAGCTCATACACGGACTGGGCGTTGTCGGTCACGGGTCCGTAGCTGTCCACGGCGATGGTCACCGGTCCCATGCTCAGGAAGCCGAAGGCCACCAGACCGAAGGCAAAGATCGGAGCGGCGAAGGCGAAGTGCGGCGGCATGATCGCCATGAGGGCCGGGTTCTGTGAAAAGTAATAGGAGAGGAACATCAGGAACAGAATCACCAGCCCCATCCAGAAGGCGGAGAAGTTGCCCGCCACGAAGCCGGACAGGATGTTCAACGAAGCGCCGCCGTGCTTCGAGCAGTTGGTGACCTCACGCACGTGGCGGGAGGTGGTGCTGACGAAGATCTTGGTGAACTCGGGGATCAGGGCCCCGGCCACCGTGCCGCAACTGATGATGACCGACAACACCCACCACAGGTTCGAGTCGAAGCCCGGTTGCTTTGCCAGCAGGAAGTAGCTCGCGAAAAAGGTGATTCCGATCGAGACCGCCGAGGTAATCCAAACCAGGTGCGTGAGCGGCGCCTCGAAATCGAAGTCCTTCTTGTCGCCGTACTTGGCCTGGCTGAGCGCCTGGTTGATGAAATAGGAGGCGAGCGAGGTGACGATCATCAGCGCCCGCATCACGAACAGCCAGATGATGAGCGTGGCGCACGCTACCGGGCTGGTGCCCAGCGCCAGGGCCAGGAACACCACCAGCGCGACGCCGGTGACGCCGTAGGTCTCAAAACCGTCCGCCGTCGGCCCAACCGAGTCGCCGGCGTTGTCCCCCGTGCAGTCCGCAATGACGCCCGGGTTCTTCGGATCGTCCTCCGGCAGCTTGAACACGATCTTCATCAAGTCGGAACCGATATCGGCGATCTTGGTGAAGATGCCGCCGCAGATGCGGAGCGCAGAGGCGCCCAGGGACTCGCCGATGGCAAACCCGATGAAGCACGGCCCGACCAGTTCCAGCGGCAGGAACACCAGGATGCAAATCATGAAGAACAATTCCACGCAGACCAGCAGCAGGCCGACGCTCATGCCGGAGCGCAGCGGGATGCCAAGGGTGGCCAGCGGGTTGCCCTTGAGCGCCGAGAACGAGGCGCGCGAGTTGGCCACGGTGTTGATGCGGATCCCGAACCAAGCCACGCCGTAGGAACCCAGGATGCCGAGGATCGAGGCCAGCAGGATGACCACCACCCGGAAGGCCACCTGTCCCCCGCTCAATGCCCGGCCCGAAGCGTCCTCATGATGCGTGAGAAATCCGAAGTAATAGATCATGCAGGCGCCAATCAGCACCCAGAGAATGGACAGAAACTTGCCCTGCTGGATGAGGTAAGTCTTGCAGGTTTCCCAGATGATGTTCGAGACGTTACCCATGGTGCTGTGAACCGGCAGCGCCTTGGTCTGCTTGTACTGCACGAGGCCGAAGATCGCGCCGATGACGCAGATCAGCAGGCCGACGTAGAGGAGGTGTTTACCACCGAAGCCCCCCAGCCCGTCGAATTTGACGGCCTCCAGGTTCGGGATTTTGATGTTGGCCTCGCTGGCCAGCGCGAGGCCTGCGAGCAGGCAGGAACCAGTCAGAATGGCTAATCGGGTCCAGGTTGGGTTTCGTAGGTTCATAGTCGTCGTTGTTCGGTTTCCGGCTCCACCGTGAGCCGGCAAGTCGCCCGGCCAAATGGCCGATTTCAGTGCCCTGCGAACTATTGGAACGCCTGCATCGAGTCAAGTTCATTCTCCAACCGTTCTTATTTGAAACTTCGGTATCGGTCTCCGGGCGGACCCGCTGACCCCCTGGCATCAGCCGCGGCAGGCGTGCTCTGCTCCCGCGCTTGACGCCCCTGCGCGACGGCCAACAGACTGCCGGCGATGTTCAAGATGATTGGCGGCGATGGTCGGGAGTACGGTCCCATTTCCGAGGAGCAACTCCGCGGTTGGGTGATCGAGCAGCGCGCCAACGGCCAGACCCTCGTCCAGCGCGAAGGCTCGACGGACTGGCTCCCGCTCTCCGCGTTTCCCGAGTTCACGGAAGCGTTGAACGCAGCGTGGCCCGGCCAGATGTGGCCAGTCCCGGCGGTCCCGCGGCCTTCCACGGGCGCGGATTCAGACCTCGGCCAACCGGGCGCCTCACCCGTCGCCGCCGGCCGCGTGGACATCGCCGCCTGCCTGGGCCGGGGTTGGCTGCTTTTGGGCCAGCACTTCGTCCTCCTGGCCGGGGCTTGCAGCTTGGTGTGGCTGATCAGTACCGCCACCGCGTTTGTCCCGTGCGCAGGACCGTTCATCAGCCTGGCCATCTCTGGGCCGCTTTACGGCGGCCTCGCGCTGCTGGTCTTGCGACTGATTCGCGAGCGTGACGCGCGGTTGAGCGGCGTCTTCGCCGGGTTCGGTCCCGCTTTCACCACCTTGCTGCTGGTCGGTGTGATGACCACCGTCGTCAGCGGGTTGGGCCTGCTGCTCTGCCTGATCCCGGGTTTGATCCTCAAGGCGCTCTGGGCGTTTGCGCTGCCCTTGGCCGCTGATCGCGCTCTGCCGGTCTGGCCGGCGATGGAAACCAGCCGGAAGGCCGTGGCCCGCAACTTTCTCGCGGTCGCCGGGCTGCTGTGCCTGGCGTGGCTGCCGGCAATCGTGTTTGAGGGCTATTCGATTGTTCGCACCGCCACATTTCTCAGCGAGACGCTCGGGCCGGTTTCGATGTGGTCGCTGGACTCGTTACGGGCGCAGATGGACGCCATCGGCGCATTCGCGATGAAGCTCGAGTTGCAGCGCCAGTTCGTCCTCCTGCTCAACCTGCCCTTTGCCACGGCGGCGATCCTGTACGCCTATGAAAGCCTCTTTGGCCCGCAACGCGCCGAAGCGCATGGATAGAGCCACCGGCTGGAGCTGCGCGATCGCGAATCTGGCCGCGCTGCCGGGCTTGGGTTCGATCGCGGCGGGCCGGCGGATCGGTTACGCCCAGGCGGCGCTGGCCTTGGCGGGCTTTGGCCTGAGTCTGCTGTGGGTGCTCCTGTTCATCCGGGACTGGCGGGCCGAGGGCGAACTGCCGCTGGGCTGGCGACCAACACTCTGGCTGGGTTTGGCGGGGATCGGTTTGTTCGGGACCGCTTGGCTGTGGGCGCTGCGGACGAGCCGGTCGCTGCTTCGAGAATCCGGCCAGAGCGGCACTCCCGGTCCGGCCGCGCCACCGCCACCGGGTCTCGTCAACCCAGCCCATGCCGAGCCTCCCGATGAGCCGCACCTCGCCACCCCGCCTCGGCTCTGACCCGGCCAACCGGAGGCGGTCAAACCTGTGGTGGCTGGCTGGTCTGCTGGCCCTGGCGTTGATCGCCGCCCACGTGATCGAGCTGTGGCAGGTGCCGCTGCCCCGCTGCACCACGCGATCGCTGACCGGAGTCCCCTGCCCGTTTTGCGGTTCGACGCGGACGCTGATGGCCGCCGCCCGCGGCGATCTGGCGACGGCAGCCGCTTTGAACCCTCTCGTTTTCATCGGCCTGCTGGCCGTCTCGGTTTGGCTGGTCGCCTCGGTACTGGAGCGCCTCGCCGGGCGACCGCTGGTCCCGCTCCCGCTGGCGCGCTGGCGTCGGGTGCGCTGGGGCTGGGTGCTGACGGTCGTGTTGCTCGCCAACTGGTTTTATCTCTGGCGCACGCTGCCGCCGTGAGCCCCGCGGGCGACGGCTGTCGCCGGGTCTGCAGAATTCTTGCGGCCGCGTCGTTGAAGGGAATTGCCAGCCCGGCCGCCGATGACTAGCCTTTTCCCGCACTTTGAAAAATCCTCCGATGAAAAACTCCTGTTTGATGTTCGCGGCCGCCGCCCTGGCTGGCTGGTTGACGTCTTCCACGGTGCGGTCCGCCGGGTTGCCCTTCAACGGCCTCGACATGGGGCTGGGTAACCTCTATCGGCTCTCCGAAGCCAAGACCCGCTCCATCAGCCCGGAAAACTTCACCGGCGAAAAGGGCAAGGCCGGCATGGCCACCGAGGGCACGGGGAAACACGCCGCCGGCGAGTTGGGACAGGGCTGGAAGGTGTCGCCGTCGGTTCGCATTCCCGCCAAGTCCACCTTCACGTTGGGCGAGATCGAAGGCCCCGGCTGCATCCAGCACATCTGGATGACTCCCGCCCCGCTCGACAAGACCCGCTGGTACATCCTGCGCTTCTACTGGGATGGCGAAACGGAGCCGTCCGTCGAGGTGCCGATGAGCGATTTCTTCTGCACCGGCTGGGGCAAGTACGCGCAGATCAACTCGCTCGCCGTCTGCGTCAACCCCGGCAGCGCGTTCAACTGCTACTGGCCGATGCCCTTCCGCAAGAAGGCCCGCCTTACCATGGAGAACCTCGATGACAAGGACATGGTGCTGTACTACCAGATTGACTATGCGCTGGCCCCCGTGGGGGACGATGCCGCGTACTTTCACGCGCAATTCCGACGGGAGGAACGCCTCAAGCAGAAGGGCCTGTACACGATCCTCGAGGGCGTGAAGGGCAAGGGCCACTACGTCGGCACCTATCTGGCGTGGAAGGTCCGCAGCCCGGGCTGGTGGGGCGAAGGCGAGATCAAGTTCTTCATGGACGGTGACACCGAGTTCCCGACGATCTGCGGCACCGGCACCGAGGATTACTTCTGCGGCTCGTACAACTTCGACATCAAAGACGAGAACGGCAAGGCGCGGTACGGGGTGTTTTCGACACCGTACACCGGTCTCTCGCAAGTTCTTCCGCCGGACCAGATCTACCAGGTGGGCCAGAAGTTTGGCCTTTACCGGTGGCATATTCCCGATCCGATTCGATTCGATCAGGATCTGAAAGTCACCATCCAGGCGCTCGGTTGGAAAGAGGGCGGCCGCTACCTGCAACTGGAGGACGACATCGCTTCGACGGCCTTCTGGTACCAGACCGAACCGCATGCGCCGTTCCCGAAGCTGCCGGGACGTGAGCAATTGCAGGTGGAATAGCCCGCGCCAGCGCTGAACTTGGCGTGGGGCTTGCCGCGCTCTACTCCACCAGTTCCTTCAGTGAGATTACTCGTGGCTCAATCAGGCGCAGCACGGGAAGCGCCCGGGCCGCGATGTTCTCGTCGGTCTGGCCCGCAAAGCGTTTCATCTCCACGCGCAAGGCAGCCACGGGATCGCCGTTGCGATCGCGAATCGGGAAAACTGCCACGCTGCGACCGTCGGCCTTGCCAGCGTAAATCTCCGCGGTGGCAAGCGTTTCCCGCTCGAACTTCCCTGCCGGACGGCCGAGGTCGCCGTCGTCGCTGCTGGCAACGCAGTGCAGATCGCTCCGCGCGCTGGTGGCGGCGAAGATTTTGACCGCGAGCAATCGTTCGTATCGCTTCATCGCCTCCGCCACCAACTCCTTTGCCAGGGTCAGTCGCGGCCGGTACTCAATCCGCAGATCGGAGAAGTAGCTGACGGCATCGGATTTGGTCCACAGCCCGATTTTGCCCTCGGCGAAGGAATTGTCCGTCAGTTCGGGCATGATCTGCCGGCCGTCGAAGGCCACGGTGAAACGGTTGCCCCGGGCGGTGAGGGTCAATTCATGCCACTGCCCGCGGGGCACGGCAATCTCCGGTCCGAGCGGCGCATCCCGCACGCCGTTCGCCACGCGGTAGAAACGCACATTGCCGCCCAGCGAGCTGGCACGGACCACGTAGAAATTGCGTTCGTCCTGCACGCGAAACACGACCCCGGCCATTTGTTCGAGGACGCCGGACACCGTCTTAAACCGCACACTCAGCACGAAGTCGCCAAACACCTGATCGTCGAGGATGAGGAGGGGGAAGCGTTCATCGGTCGGATCCTTCGAGACCTGCGCAATAACCCGTCGTCGCGCGGTTTGGGGCGCATCCGGGCTCAGCGGCACGAAATCTGGCGTGGCCTCATCTTCGATCACCTGCCATTGGCCGGGCCGGCCCTGGCCCGCCAAGGCACTCCGCCAACCGCGCGGCGGTTCCCCCAGCTTCTCGCTGGTCAGGTCGAGGGTCCATTTGCCGCGGTACCCAGCGGCTGCCGCGTTGTTCGTTGCCGTATCCGGTGGGGAAGCGTCCTGCGACCGGGCGACGGGGGCGGCTAGCGCGCCCGCGACCATCAGGAAGGAGAGAAACCA
Source organism: uncultured Verrucomicrobiae bacterium (assembly GCA_937976685.1). Classification (GTDB taxonomy): domain Bacteria; phylum Verrucomicrobiota; class Verrucomicrobiia; order Limisphaerales; family J093; genus JADJWF01. The sequence continues at coordinate 5,100 of CALJWR010000251.1, read as the reverse complement.
TCGGCTCATTGCGGCCGCAACCTAACAGGCCGCCAGCCGGGAACAAGGACGGGCGCGCACGCTACCGGGCGCCTTCCCATTTGCCTCGCGAGTCTTTCTTCGCGAAGGATTGCGGCGTGAGTGACAACGTCGCGATTCCCGGCAGCGCACTGCCGGCGATGCGCTACCGCCGTTTTGGGCGGACCGGGCTTCAACTGCCGGTCATCTCGTGCGGTGGGATGCGCTACCAGCACAAGTGGCAGGACACCGAGCCCGGAGAGATTCCGCCGGACAATCAAGCCAACGTCGAGGCATGTATCCATCGCGCGCTTACCCTCGGGATCCATCACATCGAGACCGCCCGCGGTTACGGCACCAGCGAAATGCAACTCGGGCCGGTGCTCGCCCAATTCCCCCGCGACCGTCTGATCGTCCAGACCAAAGTGGCTCCGTTCGCCGACCCGGCGGAGTTCCGGCGCACGTTCGAGCGCTCCTTGGCCTACCTGCGCCTGGAGTACGTGGATCTGTTGGCGCTGCATGGCATCAACAACGCCCAACTGCTCGAGTGGTCGGTGCGACCGGGCGGGTGTCTGGATGAGGCGCGGAAGCTCCAGCGCGAAGGGCGCTGCCGGCACGTCGGGTTTTCGACGCACGCGACGACCGATGTAATTCTGCGCGCCATCGAGACCGACAGGTTCGACTACGTCAACCTGCACTGGTATTTCGTCAACGAACTCAACTGGCCGGCCATCGAGGCGGCGACCTTGCGGGACATGGGCGTGTTCATCATCAGCCCGAACGACAAGGGCGGGAAACTGTACTCGCCGCCGGCCAAACTGGTGGAGTTGTGCGCGCCGTTGACGCCCATGCAGTTCAACGCGCTCTTCTGCCTGGCCCGGCCCGAAGTGCATACCCTCAGTTGCGGGGTCGCCCGGCCCTCGGACTTCGACGAGCACGTGACCGCCCTCGCCCATTACGACCATGCCGCGGATGCGGTGGCACCCATCGAACGCCGACTGCGAGCCGAGCTTGAGCGCGTTCACGGCAGGGATTGGTGCGCGCGATGGTTCGAGGGCGTACCGGAATACGTGGACATTCCCGGCGAAATCAACGTCCGGGAAATCCTCCGATTGTGGACCTACGCCGTCACACTTGACCTCGTGGACTGGGCGAAGATGCGCTACAACCTGCTGGGTCAGGCCGACCACTGGTTCCCGGGCAACATGGCCGGGAGCTTTGACGAGACGGCAATTCGAAGGGCCGTGGCGGCGAGTCCCTTCGCCGACCGGATTCCCGAGATCCTCCGCGACGCCCACGCGCGGTTCTTCGAAGCGCCAAAACAGCGGCTGAGCCAGGGCTGACGCAACGGGTCCCGCTTGATCAGGGTCAACGTCACCGCGGTTGGGCTGTTGTTCTCCGTTGCGGGGTCACACTATACTCCGGCAGCGCGGCAACCCGCGCTCGGCGCCCGTCGGCGAGCGGGACCGCTCCGGCAAACCTAAATACTCGTTGCCATGAATCTCTTGAGTTCCAGCGCCCTTGTCTTGGCGGCCACCGCCGCCGTCTACGGTCAACAAACCGTCCCTTCCCGGCCGGCTTCCGGAGCCGGACTGGTCAACGACTGGCTCCGCGAACGCGACCCTCATGCCAACAAGTGGGATCTTGGCGGTCAGTTCCGGGTCCGCTACGAAGCGCGCGAGCACCTGGCCGTTGCCGGTGTGCCGGGGGCGATTGACTTCCGTGCCCACGGGGCCCCGACCCACGACAACGACTATTGGCTGTTTCGGACCAAGCTGCACATGGGCTACAGCCCGTTGTCCTGGCTGCGGGTGTACGTCGAAGGCCGGGACAGCTTCTCCGAAGGGGATGAGCGGGTTCCCAACCTCGAGTCCGACCGCGCTGACCTGCACCAGGCTTATGTGGCGCTGGGCGACCCGAAGCAGTCTCCCCTGCTGGCCAAGGTGGGGCGACAGGAGCTCGCCTACGGCGACGAGCGCCTGGTGGGCACGTTTGACTGGAACAACATCGCGCGGGTGTTCGACGCCGCGAAACTGCGCTTCGAGAACGAGAAGTTCTGGGTGGACGGTTTTGCGGGCTGGGTGGTCGTGCCCGACGACAACAACTTCAACGAGCCCAACACCGACGACTGGTTCTGGGGCGCCTACGGCGGCACGAAGGCCCTCGTTCCGAAGGCGGAAACCCAACTCTACTTCCTCGGTCGGAACGCTTCGGCCCAGGCTGCGGGGCCTGATCCCGGCGCTCTGATTCCGCTGCCCACGGAGCGGGACATCTACTCGGTCGGCACGCGCGTGAAGTCGCTGCCCGGCCAGCTCAAGGGCTGGGATTACGGGGCGGAAGTGGTCTATCAGTTCGGCGAGTTCCGGGAGACCAACACCGGTCCGGAGCTGGATCAGGATGCCTGGGCGGCTCACGTGATGGGCGGCTACACATTTGCCTCGATGCCCGCGTCACCCCGCGTTGGCCTGGAGTACAATTTCTCCAGCGGCGATTCGGATCCCACCGACGGACGGCACCAAACGCTGGACAACCTGTTCCCGACCAACCACAAGTTCTACGGGTACATGGACCTGTTCTCTTGGCAGAACATCCACAACCCGCGCATCAACCTCACCGTCAAGCCCGCCAAGGGATTGAGCCTGACGCTTGACTACCACCTGTTCTGGTTGGCGGACACGGCGGACTACTTCTACCAGGCCAATGGCAGCCCGCGGCGCGGGGGCGCCGTTGGGGCCGGCTACGATCGCGACCAAGGCCACGATAACTTCGTGGGCTCGGAAATTGATGTAGTCGTCACCTACGCGCCCAAGCCCTACCTGAATTTCCAGGCCGGCTACGGCCATTTCTTCGTGGGCGACTACGTCGAACAATCGCTGGCGTCGCCCGCCTTTGGCAGCAGCGACGCAGACTGGCTCTATCTGCAGGCGGCGTTCAATTTCTAGACGCGACTTTGCCCATCCCTTCTCGGGACGTGGAAGGGGGTGTTTCCCGCACGGTGCTCACCGCCGGGAGCCGGTCACTCCCAGTCTTGAGTCTGTTCCTCGATCCGCTTCTGGAGATACTTGGGGTGGTTCTCGAGGTTCAGCGAGAGATAGACATGACGAATCTCCTGCCCGAAGCCGCGTTTGCGGAAGAACGCGATCGCCCCGTGGTTCTTGGCCGCCGTGTCCACCAGCATGATCCGGGCGTCGCGCTCGATGAATAGCGACGTCAGTTGGTTCACAAGGCGGGAAGCGATGCCGCTGCGCTTGAAACGCGGGTGGACGCCGAGCCACTCCAGCCAGCCGTAGCGCCACGCGTTGTGCGGCTTCTCCATCATCCGGCCGAGCGCGAAACCCACCACGGTTTCCCTGGCCTCGGCCACCAGGCAGGTTTCGCGGTCCGAATCGAACAGCGCGACCAGTTCATGCTCGTCCCACGCGCGGTACAGGGTGGGTAGTTCATCGGCGGTGAACAAGGCCTGCCCCAACTCGAAGACCGCCGAAATGTCCTTCAACTGCATTTCCCGGATCTCGACCGTTTCTGACGGGACACGACGACGCCGTCGCGCGCGTTGAGAGGGCTCACTCACAATCAGCACCCGGGGAGGTTTCGGTTGAGGGCCAGGTTGCCTGACCGCCGCAGCTCCAAACGCGGCGCTGTGGGAGACCGTGTTCCGGTCAGGCGGCGACGCTCGCAAGGAATTGAATTGGGACTCATGGCCTTCCCCGGCGGGGAAGCATGGCCCTCTGCCGCGCGTCCGTCAAAGCAGCGTCCGGGCTTTGGCCAGGGCTTCGTCGAGCTTCGAAACGTCCTTGCCGCCGCCCCGGGCATTGTCGGGCCGACCGCCGCCCTTGCCGCCCACGATCGGGGCGATGTGTTGAATGATCCTGCCGGCCTGAAAACGCGGGGTGAACTCGGGCGAGACGGTCGCTACGAGCGCGACCGCGTCGTTGGCCGCCCCGCCCAATACCACCACGCCCCGGAAGCGGCCCTTCAGGTCATCGGCAATCGCCTGGAGAAAATCGCCGTCCGCGTCGCCGAGGTTGTGCGCGATGAGCGGCACGCCATTGACCTCCTGCGCACGGCCCAACAGCTCGCCGGCGGCGTTCGAAGCGTTGCGGAGCCGGCCCAGCTTGACCTGGCGCTCGAGCTCTTTCTGGTGGGCCAGCAGGGATTCAATCTTCTTGTCCAACTCGGTCAACGGTGTGGCCAGCCGGCCGGCCACCGTCCTGAGCATTGTCAGTTCTTCGCCGGCCCGATGCCACGCCTCCAGACCCGCCACCGCCTCGATGCGCCGCACGCCGGCGGCGATGGCCGTCTCGGAGACGATGCGGAACAAGCCGATCTCGCCGGTCGCCCGGGTGTGGGTGCCGCCGCAAAGCTCCATCGAGTAACCGTCGAGGCCGGCGGGCCGACCGCCGATCTGCACCACGCGCACCCAGTCGCCGTACTTGTCGCCGAAGAACTGCATGATGTCCCGGCGGTCCTTGACGTGGCTGTACTTCACCTCGGTCCAGGACACGCCGGCGTTCTCGAGGATGCGCTCGTTCACGAGACGCTCGACGTCCGCGACCTGCTGCGGCGTGAGCGGGGCGTGGTTGAAGTCAAACGTCAGCTTCTCCGGTCCGACGTAAGAACCCTTCTGCGACGCGTCGCGGCTCACGACCTCATGCAGTGCCCAGTGCAGCAAATGCGTGACCGTGTGGTGCCGTTGGATGGCAAGGCGACGATCACGGTCCACCGTGAGAGTGACCGAAGCGCCCACGGGAGGGGCGTCAGGGGCCGAATCGGACGGATCCGACGAATCCAGCAAATGCAACCAGGTGTCGCCGCTCTTGCGGGTGTCCATGATTCGCCAGGCGAGGTCGCCGTGGCGGAGCGTGCCGGTGTCGCCGACCTGCCCGCCCATCTCGGCGTAACAGGCGCTGGTATCGAGGATGACCGCCGTCCGGTCCTTGAGTTGCACGACCTCCACCACTTTGGCGGGGGTCTCCAAGGTGTCGAAGCCGACGAAGTGGGTGGGCACCGTGGTCTCGATCTGCGAAAGCTCGATGATGGTTTTCTTCTGGGCGGCGCGCGCGCGGGCCTTCTGCGCCTCCATGAGCCGGTTGAACCCGTCCA
>CALJWR010000250.1 GCA_937976685.1 uncultured Verrucomicrobiae bacterium | reverse complement strand
GCGAATGATGCTGTCCCTCGTGGCAGGCTGGTGGCAAAGACCCCGTGGCCCCGGACTTGAAGGACCACGGTGGTGGTATTTGCGCCCAAGTCCACGAACACCGCATGGTCGCCGCCCAGGCGCCGGCGATGGGCGGCCGCGAGAAGGGCGTGCGCCGTGGTGACCACATCCACCAGATGCGGGGGGCCGGCCTCCGTGCCGGGTTCGGCGAAGGGCGGTCCATATCGTTCGATCAGCGCGTCCACCTCCCTCGTCTTGCACAGCGTCAACCAGCGGGGCCGTTCGTACTGGCCGAAAGGCGGCAGCCGGACCGCCTCGCAACTCAAGGAGTCCGCCGGCAGACCGCTCAACCGGGCGGCTTCCTCGCGCAGGACATCGCGGAGATCCTCGCGCCGGACCTCCGGCACATCCACCACTTGGTTGATGCAGCGGTTCTGCCCCAAGACCAGTGCCAGTGGCAGACCGGCCAGATCTGGAAAGCTGGCCGCCAGGTGCTCCTGAATCTCCTCCGGCGTCACCAGCGACTCGGCCGCCAGGTCCACCACTTCCCGCCGGGCGATGCGAAACTGCCCCATAGTGGTGTCCGCGACGACGATCTTCAGGCAGCGGCTGCCGGGATCCACCGCCACCACCCGCCGGGATAACAAGGGCAGCACTCGCTGAAGGCGGGGCGGGGAAAGACTGGCCATCGCCGGGATGCTTACTGGCTGGTGCCCACGGACGCAGAATCACCGGTCGCGCTGCTGCGCGAGCCGACGATCGGCGGTTCGTACTGGATGAAGCTGCCGTCCTCGTCCAGCACCGTCGCGGTGACGAAGATGAGCAGGTAGCGCGGCCGGTCCAACTCAGTGCGGCGACGGAAGGCTGCCCCCAAGATGGGAATGTTGCCCAGCACCGGGACGGATTCCACGTACTTCACCTGCGTGCGCTCGAGCACGCCGCCCATGACAACGGTCTCGCCCGACCGGATCGCCACGCGCGTGGCCAGTTCCTGGGTGCGATACTCCGGCAGTTTGATGTCGAAGGTGCTGACGGGGTTGCCCGCGGAGTTGTAGTCGGTGATCGTGGCGAACGGGGCGAGTTTCACATCCGAGTTCACCCGCGGGTTCAATGCCAGGAAGATCGTCCGCCCGTCGCCGCCGATGCTGGCCAGCACGTCCAGTTCCGCGCCCGAGGTGATCTTGGTGGGCCGGCCGCTGGGCACCAGGGCCGAAGAGGAGCGTTGCTCAAGGATCGTGCTCTTCACCTGGTACTCCTCGTAGTAGTACTGCACCTTGCCGTCGCTGATCGTCGCCGGCCGATTGTTGATGACGGTCAGCCGGGGCGCGCTCAACACCTGGCTCTCGCCGGTTTGTTCCGTCGCGGTCAGGGTCGTGTACAGATCGGAAAGTCCGAAAACGTTGGTGATGGTGTAATTGAAACCCGGTGCCACGCCGAGAAAGGCCAGTCCCGTTTGGTCTGTTCCCGCCTCAGCCCCGCCCGCGATCGGGGGCCGGCCCGCCCCCCAGACGGCGCCCAGCCGGAGGAAGGCCGCCTCGCTGATGGTCACGAACTTGGCTTCGATGAGCACTTGTTGCAGCGGGCGGTCGAACTCCTCGATGATCCGCTCCACTATCTCGAGTTCGTCCGGCTTGCCGCGCGCGACGATCAGGTTGCGCTCGTAATCAATGAAGAATTTCGAGCCGGTGAAGAAATTGGTCACCGCCCGCTCGATCGCCGGGTAGTTCGGTACGAGGTCGTTGACGAACTTGTTGATCTTCTGCTGCTCCGTGATGGTCTGGACGTTGTTCTGAATGGTCCGGGTGGTCACCACCTCGGGCGGCCCGAACTCGGCCGGCAGGATGAACCCTTTCTTGAGCCGGTAGAATCGGGTCTCTTCCATGGCCTTCTTCGGATCCTTGCCGTCCACGACCCAGATGAGGTCGTCGCCCACCTGAAATTGGAGATCCAAGTTGCGCGAGACGTAGCGGAGGAAGTTGGCCAGCTTCACCCGGCCCATGTTGACGCTGAGCTTCTTCTGGAAGGCTTCGAGCGATTTGTCGGCCACGAAGTTGATGCCCTCCTCCTGGCCGATCTTGAAGATGATGGATTCGAGGGTGGCGTTGTCGAGCGCCACGGAGATCTCGCGCTCGAGCACCTTGGCCATGCGGCCCTGCCGGGATTCGAAGTCGAAGAGCAGCCCCCGTGCGGTGTTGGTCTTCCCATAGTTGGGCGGGATGTAGGGCGTGGACTCGATGGCGTTGACGGCGTCCCGCACGTCCTTCCGCGGCGGCAGGCCGCGGTCCTTGTTTTCGGTGAAGATGTCCTTGATGGTGGGATTGAAGACGGAGTTTTTTGCCTCCACCTCGCGGATCCGGTCTTCCAGCGCCTGCGCCCGCTGCCGCTCCCGCTCGTCGTTCACCCATTTTCGCAGGCGCTCGACCGATGGATCGTGGGGATCCCGGGCCCACAGGCCATTCACCCGGGCTTCCGCCTCCTCCCAGCGGCCTTTGGCAGCGAGATCGAAGATCGTCTTGATCTCCTCATCGTGCATGGCGCTGTACTTGATGACGGGCGGTTTTTCCTCCTTTCCGGCGGACGGCGCCGGCTGGGTGGGAGGCTTCTTGGCCTTGGTCTTGGTCGGTTGCGGCGCCGGCATGTCCGAGGGTTCCTCGCGACGCACGCACGAGACCACCAGCGCGCTCACCAGCATCCACGCAAGCGTCCGCCCCACCATGCGAAGCCAGGATGGTGTCATAACTGTGCTGACTGACGGATGGCTAAACTGCGACATTCAGACCCGGTGCCTGCAAGATCAGGCAGTGAGGTTGCCCGCACGAGAACGTTCGCAACCCATCGTCCGCGGTCCAATACCCGCGGGCTTTCCCCGAGACGGTAACTTCGCGGCACGGCCACTGGCGAGCACGGATTTTGCCCGGCCGCGACCGCGAGTTTGACGCCGGCCGGGATTGCCAACGGCCGCCGGCCTGCTATGAGTCGCCGGAGGAAACCCAAGACGCAGGCGTACTCCATGTCTGTTACCAAACCGGCCTTCCGCTTCCTGGATTCGCGATTCGGCGTGACTGAAGCGGGCTCCACTCTCCGGCGCGAGCTGGCGGCCGGCGTCACCACCTTCATGACGATGGCCTACATCGTCTTCCTGAACCCGCTGATCCTTTCCGGAGCGGGCATGCCCAAGGAACCCGTGGTGGCGATGACCTGTCTAGGCGTGATCGTGCCGACGCTCCTGATGGGCCTGTGGGCAAACTATCCGCTGGCGCTGGCCAGCGGGATGGGATTGAACGCCGCCGTCGTGGTCGGCGCAACCCAACCCGGGATGGATTGGCAGACCATGATGGGAGTGATCGTGGTTGAAGGAGGGCTCGTCACGCTGCTGGTGCTCAGCGGGGTGCGCGAGCACGTCATGAACGCGATTCCGCTGAATCTGAAACGGGCGATCGGTGTGGGCATCGGGTTGTTCATCGCGTTCCTCGGCCTCCAAAACATGGGTTGGGTGGCGCGCGGCGACGGCGGGGCGCTGCTGACCCACGGGACCTTCACGGCGAAAGCGGCGCTGGTGTCCGCGGGTGGACTGGTGCTCCTGATGGCGTTGTTGGCCTGGCGGGTGCGGGGCGCCATCCTGATTGGGATTGCGGGCGCGGCACTGCTGGCCGCGGGCGCGATCGTGGTCGTGCTGTTGGGCAAGGCCTCGGGTGGCGGTGCGTCGTGGGCCTGGTGGCTTCCGCTCGCCGGCGCGCTGGGCGGAGTGGCCATGGCGATTTCGCGCCATGCGAT
>CALJWR010000249.1 GCA_937976685.1 uncultured Verrucomicrobiae bacterium | reverse complement strand
CGGAAACCGAGGTGATCGAGGCCGGTGAGGAGGTGTCGCTGCACTCGCAACGCATCGTGCCGGTCTATCCGCTGACCGAAGGGCTGACGCAGCGCTGGCTGCGATCGCTGATGTGGCGGGCGCTGGTGGCGGTCGGCGGCCGCATTCCGGAACCGTGGCGGGCCGGGGCGGCTGGGGAGACTGCCGACGAACCCGTTGTGTCGGCTCCCCCGTCAGGGCGGGGAGGGGGCGAAAGTGGTGGCGGCGCCGCGGACGGGGACGTCCGCGCCCCGACGTTGGGGGGATCGGAAGTGCAAGGCGCAGGCGGTGGCGCAGCGGAGGGGAGGAGCGCGGGTCTCCCGACCTGCGGTGGGGCTGGCGGGGAGATTGCCGGGGGAGGGGAATCGGCGAGCCAGCAACTTGGGGACTTGGGTGCCGCGGACGGGGACGTCCGCGCCGCAGAAGCTCTGGAGGCTCAAACCAGGAATGCAGACATTCGTGCGCCAAACTCCCCGTCAAGCAGGCTCGTGGACGAGGGCACGCAGGCTGCCCGGGCGGCGGATTCGTTCGTGCCTCCGGAATTCCTGTCCCGCGCGGAGGCTATCCGACAACTCCATTTTCCCGATGAGTTGCCCAACGCGGACCGCGCCCGCGAGCGGCTGGCGCTCGACGAGTTTGTCGCCCTGCAGATTCGCATCCAGCGTCGGCGGCGAAATCTTGAGACCCTCGCCCATGCGCTGCCGTGCGGCGGGGACAACTGCCTGATCAAGCCGTTTCTCGCGCGGCTGGGCTTCAAACTCACCGCGGCCCAGACGCGCGTGCTGCGCGAGATTCGGGCTGATCTTTCGGGTGCCCAGCCAATGCGGCGGCTGCTGCAAGGAGACGTTGGCTCAGGGAAGACCGCTGTGGCGGCGTGTGCGGCGCTGATGGCCATCGAGAGCGGATTCGAGGTGGCCCTGATGGCGCCGACCGAGATTCTCGCCGAGCAGCACTGGCGCAACTTCCAGCGGTGGTTTGAGCCGCTGGGGGTGCCGCTGGCGCTGCGGACCGGCAGCCGCAAGTCCGGCGCGGAGGGCCCCTTGTTCAACGGCCGCGCCGGTCGTCTGACGGTGGGCACGCACGCGCTGATCGAGCCGGGTTTCACCTCGGATCGTCTTGGACTGGTCATCATTGACGAGCAGCACAAGTTCGGTGTGAGCCAGCGCGAAGAGCTGGTTCGCAAAGGGACCTACCCACACTTGCTGGTCATGACCGCCACGCCCATCCCGCGCTCGCTGGGGCTGACACTGTACGGCGACCTGGACGTGTCCGTAATTGATGAACTGCCGCCCGGACGCGGGCGCATCCGCACCTTTGTCCGGGATGCGGACAGCCTGCCGAAGGTCTGGGAATTCGTGCGGAAGAAGCTCGCCGAGGGCCGGCAGGCGTACGTGGTCTATCCGCGCGTCGAGGAGGCAGATTTGAAGTCGGGACTCAAAGCGGTGCGGCGGGAGCACGACCGATTGGCGGCGGAGCTTGCGCCGTATCGGGTGGGCTTGTTGCACGGCCGGATGTCCGCCGAGGAGAAGGACGCGGCAATGGTTCGGTTCCGCGCGAATCAAGTCCAGGTGCTGGTGGCCACGTCGGTGATCGAGGTGGGCGTGGATGTTCCCAACGCCTGCGTGATGGTGGTCGAGAACGCGGAGAGCTTCGGGCTCGCACAACTGCATCAACTGCGGGGACGGATCGGACGCGGCGCGGCCGACGCGTATTGCGTATTGGTGGCGACGGCGAAGACGCCCGAGGCGCGCCAGCGGCTCAAGGTGCTGGAGGAGACGACCGACGGGTTTCAGATTGCCGAGGCGGACCTGCGCCTGCGGGGACCGGGCGATCTCCTGGGCCAGGCGCAAAGCGGCCTGCCGGACTTCCGGTTTGGCAATCTGGCCGGGGATTTCGCACTGATCGAGGTTGCCCGCGAGGTGGCGCGGCGGGTGTTGGACTTGGGACAGACCCCGCGAACGACTGAATCGCGGGGTGCCCGCTGAACCGCATCAGCGCAGCTTGCCGCTCCGGGGCGCGGCGGGCACAGTCGTCCGGACGATATGGACCCATCCCGTCTGCTTGCGGAGCTCATTGCGCTGCCCAGCGTGAACCCGGCGTTTTTGCCCGACGGCGATCCCCGCGCCGGCGAGCAACGAGTGGCCGAATTCCTCCTATGCACGGCCGCGCGGGCGGGTTTGGACGTGGAACAACGCGAAGTCGTCGAGGGCCGCGCGAATCTACTCGTCCGCTTGGCACCCTCGGGCCGCGCGCGCCAACGGGTGTTGCTGGCGCCGCACTTGGATACCGTCGGCGGCGACGAGCCGCAGTTCCGTCCACAGGTCAAAACGGGTCGGCTGTACGGCCGCGGGGCGTGTGACACCAAGGGCAGCGTCGCGGCAATGCTGTCCGCCCTGCTGGCGGTGGCAGGGAGTCCGAGCCGGCCACGGCAGACGGAGATTGTGTTCGCCGGACTGGTGGATGAGGAGTACGCGCAACGCGGTTCCCGTGCCCTGGCCGCATCGGGGTTCCGGGCCAACCTGGCGATTGTCGGTGAACCGACGAGGCTGCGGGTGGTGACCGCCCACAAGGGTGATTTGTGGTTGCGTCTGGAAACGCGAGGCCGCGCCGCGCACGGCGCGACGCCCCATTTGGGCTGCAATGCCGTCCATGCCATGGCGCGGGTGGCGGACGTGCTCGAGACTGAATACGCGGCCGCGCTGCGCCGTCACCGGCATCCGTTGCTGGGTCACGCGACGGTCAATGTGGGCGCGATTCGCGGCGGGACGCAGCCCAACATCGTGCCGGATCGGTGCATCCTCGAGGTGGACCGCCGGACGTTGCCGGGTGAAACGCGCGCCACGGTCTTGCGAGAAATCCGCGCCCTGCTCAGACGCCATCGTCTGACCGCGCGCCTGGCCGACAGCAAAGCGGAACCGTGCCCGGCGCTTGAAACGCATCCGGAGCAGCCGCTGGTCCGGGAGTTCATGGCGGTCGCGGGCCAGACCCGGCCCTTGGGGGTTCATTTCTTCTGCGATGCCGCGGTGCTCGCCGGCGGCGGGATTCCCAGCGTGGTTTTTGGTCCGGGCGCCATCGCGCAGGCCCACACTGCGGACGAATGGATTTCGCTGCGTCAGGTCGAACGGGCCACCGCGTTGTTGACCCGTTTCTTGAGCGCGCTGCCTTGAGCCGCGCGGGGATCGTCCGCCCGTCATGCGTTTTGCCCTGCTGACCCACGAGCCGTTTTATCCGCCCTCTGGTGGCGGCTCGGCGGAGGCGTTGTACTTGGCGCGCGAGTTTGTCCGGCGGGGACACGAACTCCATATCTTCAGCCCGCCGGCGGCGGATTCGGCAGCGGTGGAGCGCGAGTTCGGCGCGCGGCTGCACGGGTTCACGCGCTGGGAGATGGGCCGCTACACGCGCTGGCGCAACCTGAAGTACCTGCTCTTTCCGGCGTTTCTGGCGCGAATGGTGGCCGAGGAGGCGAAGCGCGTGCCGTTCGACGCCATCCTGGCCCAACATGCGATTGCGTCGGTCGCCGCGGGTCGCCTCAAGCGCCGGCTGGGCGTGCCGGTGGTAATGAACTTCCTGGATCATCTCACGGCGTTCATGGAGACATGGCCCGCCTGGCTGATGCCGCCGCCCGTGCTCGCGGCCCTCAAGCGATACGAGCTCTCGCTACCCGCGCGATGCGACGCCGACGGTGCGCTCGCCGTTTCCGACCCGTTGATGGAACGGTTGGTCGCGGCAGCTTATCCGCGCGAGCGCATTCGGCCGATCTACTACGGCTATGACGCGGAACTGTTCCGCGTTGACGAGTCGCTGGCCCGGGCGCGGCCCGATTCGCCCCCGGTGGTGGTGATGCACGGCTCGTTCGACCATCATCATCTGGGGCCGATTGCGCTGGGGGCGATGATCCGCGTTGAGAGCGAGCGGCCCGATAGCGTGTTTCGTTTCGTCGGCCGGCAAACGCCGGCGCTGAGCCGTTTGCTGGCTCGCTTGAAAGCACGCGGCAGCCGGTTGCGCGTCGAATGTTCCGGCTTCGTTCCGTATCGCGACGTGGCTGGGCGGTTGGCGAGCGCGACGGTGGGGATGGTGCCCTACGAGGAATCCACGGGCGTTCATTGCGCGTTCGTGGCGAAGGCGGTCGAGTACCTCGGGCTGGGGTTGCCGCAGGTCTGCACCAGGCTCGAAGGGCTGCGCCGCTACTTCGCGGAGGAGCCGGCAATCCGGTTCACCGACTTCAATGGAGACGCATTGGGGGCGGCGATTCTGGAATGGCTCAAGGTGCCGCGGGAACAGCGGTTGACCTGGGGGCGTTCCGCCCGCGATCGCGTCCGCCGCGAATTGGATTGGCCAATCATCGCCCGGCGGGCGGTGGATTTGGTGGAAGAAGTCGCCGCGCGGTGCCAGGCTGCCCGCCGCTGATCGCGCTCATGCCGCCCGCCGCCCATCATCGCCTGCAATTCTTCCGCCAGAGCGGCTGGATGCTCCTCGCCACCACGCTGGGGGGAATCTGCATGTGGGCGGTTCACATCCCGGCCCAGCGGTTCATGCCGAAGCCCGAGTACGGCGTGTTCGTGACGATGTTGCAGGTGATGAACCTCATGCTCATCCCGGCGATCGGACTGCAGACCGTTTTCGCGCAGCAGACCGCTGCGGCCACCACCGATCGTTGCCGGCGCCACCTCGCCTTCACCGTGCGGCGATTGCTGGGTGCGGTGCTGGTCTTGTGGCTGGTGGGGACGGTGGGCGCGTGGGTATTCCGCGCGGAACTGCTGACCCAATGGAAGATTGCCAATCCCGCGACGCTCTGGCTGACGCTGGGCGTGGGCCTGGCGATGCTGTGGTGGCCGATCTTTCAGGGCGTGCTGCAGGGGCGGCAGAACTTTCTCTGGCTCGGCTCGTTGCAGATGGTCAATGGCGTCGTGCGCCTGGCTGGTGTTGCGTTGATCGTCGCTCTGTTGGGCGGCGGGGCGGCGGGGGCCATGGTGGCGGTGTTCATCGGCTTTTGGGTGTCGGTGGCGGTCGCTGCGTGGCCGGCGCGCGACGTCCTGCTCGGCGACGCCGAACCGCCGGTGTGGCGCGACTGGTTGCGGCGCGTGGTTCCGTTGACCCTCGGTCTGGGGGCCAGCCAGTTCATGATGGCGGCGGACCAGATTGTCGTGCAGCGGGTCTTCAGCGAGGAGGTGACCGGTGTGTACAGCGCGGCCGGCATCATCGGGCGGGCGCTCGTGTTTTTCACCGGCCCGCTCATGGCAGTGATGTTTCCCAAGATCGTCGCCAGCGCGGCGCGCGATCAACGCACGGATGTCCTGGGCCAGGCGCTGGGCGCGACGGCATTGCTGGGGCTGCTGGCGGCGATGGCCTGCACGCTGCTGCCCGAACTGCCGCTGCGGATCATCTCCGGCACCACCTATCTGGAGAGTGCGCCGTTGGTGCCGTGGTTCGCCTGGTGCATGGTGCCCCTCACGCTGAGCAATGTGCTCATCGGCAGCCTGCTCGCGCGCCAGCGTTACGAAGCCGTCCCGTGGCTGGTCCTGATCGCGATTCTCTACGGCGGCGCCCTTACGTGGCGGGCGGATCTGGTCCGGACGGCGGAGCCGGCGGTGGCCTTCAAGCACGTGGTGCAGACGCTCGGGCTGTTCAGCACGGTGCTGCTGGCGGTGGCGGCTTGGTTTGCGTGGCGTCGGAAGCGCAGCGGGCCGGGGACCGTGGCGGAAGCCTGAGGCCGGGAACGCGGGGCGGGTGGCGAAGTCCGGCCCCGCCGCAGCAAGGCAACGGGCGAGGCACCGGTCGCGACTTGCGTGAGGGTGCCGGGCTGCCCGCCGCCTTTTCGCCGCGGCCGTTCCTTGCCCTCAGGGCCCGGAAAACCACTCGGCCCGCAGGTGAACGAAGCCGCTTTGCCCGCCGAAATTGAACGACCGGAACGCGCCGGTGCGGGTGCCGTCGCCGTGGCTCTGCCAGGTGCCGGCGTCGAAGGTGGGCCGGCTCCAAAGCACGTCGTTGGCGAATTCCGCCCACACGACCGCGCCGGCGGACTCGCTCGCCGGCGGGCGCACCCGGTGGACACCGGTCACGGAAGGCGTCCGGCGCGTGGGCGGCATCGCCCAGTTCACCCTGCCCGCGG
>CALJWR010000248.1 GCA_937976685.1 uncultured Verrucomicrobiae bacterium | reverse complement strand
GCGGGCCAAGGCCAAGTGGATCGGCCAGCGGAAGATCGCCCGCCAGGAGCTCGGGCATCAGGCGATGACGGCGGCCCTCGATGAACTGTACGGCCTGGGCTTCGACTACTCCGAACGCAGTGACGCGCGGTACGAGGCCGTCACGCGGGACGAGATCCGCCGTTGCGCGCGGTCGTATCTGCGGGAGGCTGCGGCCGTGGTCGCCGTCCTACGGCCGGCGTCGGATTGAACCGACTTCAGCCGACGCCGAGGCGACAGCGGTTCGCGCGACGGGTTCTCGCGCGCGGGTTCAGGTTCGCCCGGTGCCCTCCGGCGCGAATTCAATGTCGGCCGGAGTGGTTCCGCCCACTCTACGGACTCCGCGGCCTCGATTGACACTGAGGCGCTGACAGATTTTGAAGACCGTCTCAGCGGCGTCCGGGTAGCCAATCGCCTTGGCAATCTCCTTCGCAGTCGCCTTTCGGCCGCGCTTCGCCCCGGCCTGGGTCGCGAAGAAGTGGAGCACGGCCTGCTGAATCTCCAAGACTTTCGTGGCCGCTTTTTTGCCAGCCTCAACTCCGGGTTGATGGTAGGCGTTGATGCCCACGAACGAGGCGTAAAGTCCCACGGCGCGCTCAAACAGAGCGATCAAAACGCCGACCGTAAAGGGCGACACCTCATCCACGGTGAGGGTCATCGAGGCGCGATTCTTTTCCTTGAGAGCCCGGCGCGTGCCGAGCAGGAAGCCGGACAGGAAGTCGCCCGAGGTGGCGCCAAGCTTTGGTGCCACAACGAGCGAGGGGCCCTCGCGGTCCCGGAGCGCCTCGATGAAGAGGGCGAAGAAGTTGTTCAAGCCCTCGCGGAGTTGCTGAACGTAGGCGTGTTGGTCGGTCGAGCCCTTGTTGCCGTACACCGACAGGCCCTGGTTGACCACTCGCCGGTTGGTGGCGTCGAGTTCCTTGCCCAGCGATTCCATGATGAGCTGCTGCAGGTAGCGGGAGAACAGCTCCAGCCGATCCTTGTACGGGATGACCACCATGTCCCTGGCCCCGTGGCCGCGCCCGCAGAAGTACCACACCAGCGCAAGGATCGCCGCGGGGTTCGTGGCCGCGTCCGGCCGACGGGTGAGCCGATCGCACGCGGCTGCGCCGGCGAGCAGCGCGTCTATGTCAATGCCCTGCAGAGCGGCCGGCAAGAGGCCGACCGCCGACGTCTCGCTGGTGCGCCCGCCCACCCAATCCCACATCGGAAAGCGTCCGAGCCAGCCGTTTTGGTCGGCCTCCCGGTCGAGCTGGCTGCCCACCTGGGTGATGGCCACCGCGTGCCTGCCGAAGTCCAGCCCGGCGGCGGCGTAAACGGCTTTGGCTTCTTCCAAACCGTTCTTGGTCTCCGGTGTGGTGCCGGACTTCGAGATGACCACGCACAAGGTCACCCCGAGACTCGCTGCGTCACGGCCGATCTGATCCAGCACGTGGTCCATGCCGTCCGGGTCGGTGTTGTCAAAGAACCACGGACGCAGCTTGTCGGTCTTCACCTTGCCGAGCGCCCGGGCCACGAATTGCGGACCGAGCGCGGATCCCCCGATGCCGATGACCATCACGTTCTTGAACCGGCCCCTTTGCCCGGTGAGGCGTCCCCCGTGGACCGAGCGGGCGAAGCGTTTGACGGAGGTCAGCGTGGCGCGAATGGCCTCGGCAATCTCCGGTTTGTCCTTGGGCGCCAGTTCCGGTGCGCGGAGCCAATAGTGGCCCACCATGCGGCCGGGTCTCCCCTGGTCATCCAGTTCATCGCGATTCACCTTTTCGCCCGCCTCGAGCCGGGCCATGTGATCGAAGGCCCTGGCGAGCAGTCGGCGAATCCTGGCGGTGGCAAAATAGCCTTTCGGGAAACCGACGCGACTGATGTCGGTGGCGAGTTTCAATTCCGGGAATTCCCGGTAGCCAGCGTTGAACGCGGCGAAGTCAATGTCCGGCCAGCTCGGGGCGGGAGAAGTAGCATTGGCACGCTTCATCGGCGGCGAACTTTAGAGAGCAGTCCGTGCAGGTCGAACCGGAAATGCGCTGCTTGCGCCGCAGCGGGCCGCCCGTAGCTTGGCGGCATGGAAGTCCTCGTTACCGGAGGCACGGGATTCGTGGGGCGCGAGGTGGTGCGTCAACTGCATGCCGCCGGACACCGGGTTCGCTTGCTCGTGCGCCAACCGGGCGCGCCCGTCGCCCGGGAAATGGCGACAGTTCGCGGCGCACAGCTTTGTCCGGGCGACGTGCTGGAGCCGGCGTCCCTCCCGCCTGCGCTGGCCGGCGCGGAAGCCGTCATTCACCTGGTGGGCATCATCAGCGAGGTGGGGCGAAACACATTCGAGAATGCCCACACGCTGGCCACCCAAAACGTGGTGACTGCGGCGAAATCGGCCGGCGGGGTCCGCTACGTGCAAATGAGCGCCCTCGGCACGCGGCCGGATGCGGCGTCCCGATACCATCAAACCAAGTGGGCTGCGGAGGAGGCCGTTCGCGCCAGCGGCCTGGCTTGGACCATCTTCCGCCCATCGCTGATCTACGGGCCCGAGGATCACTTTGTGAACTTGTTCGCCCGGATGAGCCGATGGTCGCCGGTGCTGCCGGTCATGGGTTCCGGCCGCGGCTTGCTCCAGCCGGTGTCAGTGACCGCAACCGCCCAATGCTTCGTCCGCGCACTCACGGAATCGGCCAGCGTGGGCCGGACGCTGGACGTGTGCGGACCGGATCGCTTGAGCTTCGTCGAGTTGTTGCGGACGGTTCTGGCGGTGCTCGGCCGGCGGCGGCGGCTGGTTCACATACCTCTGCCGCTCGCACGCCTGCAGGCCCGGGTGCTGGAATTCGTGTTTCCCCGGCTACTGGGGCGGGCGGCGCCGCTGAATCGTGACCAACTGTTGATGTTGCAGGAAGACAACATTGGCGACCCAGCACCGGTCTGTGGCCTGTTTGGATTTCAACTGGAGCCGTTCCGAGAGGGCATCCGGCGATTTCTGGTTCCGGGCTGATGCGATGGAGGAATCGCGTTGCCCACGCTGTTGGCTCGTTCTTAACCTCTGTCCAGCATGAGTTGGAAAGTGAAAACAGGCGGCCTGCGTCGCCAAGCGGGATCCGGTCGCGGTGGCCGCGGCGGTAAGCTCGCGGGAGGTTTGCTCCTCCTCAGCGTGGTGCTGGCAGTGGCGATGACGCTCCGCCTTGGGGGCCGTGGCCGCGAGCGATCTGCTCCCCCCGCTCCGACCAACCGGATTGCCGGAGCGCCAGTGATCGGGACGGAGACCAACCCGCCGCCCGCGGCCAGTCCGGCCGAACAGAGCACGACCCTCGCCAACCAGGGCAATCGGCTCTTGGGGGCGGGCGACCCCAAGGGGGCCGAGGCGGCGTATCGCGAGGCGCTCCAACTCACGCCGGACGATGAGGACCTGCACTACAACCTCGGCATCGCGCTGGCCCGCCAGAATCGGCTGCAGGAAGCGGAGGCGGCGTACCGGGAGGCGTTGCGCCTGTTCCCCGAATACCCCGAGGTTCACAACAACCTGGGGAATGTGCTGACCCGCCAGAAGCGACTGGAAGAGGCGGTCACCCATTTCCGCGCGGCGTTGGAGCACCAGCCCGACTACGCCTCGGCACACAACAACTACGGCATCGCGCTGCAGCAGTTGGGCCGCTTCAAGGAGGCGCTGGAGCAGTTTGAAAGAGCGGTCCAGGTGGACACCAACTATTGGGAAGCACGGCTCAACCTGGGCAACTCCGCGGCCGCCCAAGGGCTGGATGAAAAGGCCATCGCGGCGTTTCGGGAGGTGCTGCGGCAGCGTCCGGACTTCGAGCCTGCCCGGCGCGGGCTCGCGGCCGTCCTCGCGCGTCAGGAACAGAAGACCTCACCGGCGAATCCCTGAGCGCCGATGTGCCGTTCCGGGACTTTCCCAAGCGGCGGCGGCAGTCCGCCAAAGCCCAGGACCGCCATCCGCGGCACCGACGCCGATTTCACCTTGGACGTGCGGGCGATCGGAGATAGCGTCCGCCTCACACGCATGAGGCTTCGCTCGGATCTTCCCATTGGCTCCCCTCCGACCCGGAGCCGTCGCGCTTTTCTGTCGTCGGGCCTCAAAGCGGTGGTTTGGGGGGTCGCCGGCCCCCAGGTGCTCCGGACCGGTGTGGTCGCGGCCAACGGGACCCCTGGCGCGAACGACCGGATCGGCATTGGTTTCATCGGCATCGGCCGGCAGGCCAGCGGGTTGCTGGCCATGCTGCCGGGCATCAAGGAGGCCCGGGTGGCCGGCTTCGCGGACGTCAATCTGAAGCGCGCGGAAGCGGCCGCCGCCCGCCATGACACCGTGGCGGTTCAGGATTATCGGCGGCTGCTCGACCGGCGCGAGGTGGACGCGGTGATCATCGCCACACCGGAACAATGGCGGGGGCTGATGTGCATTCATGCCTGTCAGGCGGGCAAGGACCTCTACGTGGAGAAGCCCATGAGTTTCACGATTCGGGAGGGGCGGCTGATCGTGCAGGCCGTGCGCAAGTACCGGCGGGTTTTTCAAACCGGTAGTCAACAACGGTCGCAGTGGCCGAACCATTGCGGCTGCCGGCTCGTTTGCTCGGGTGCCATCGGGAAGATTCGCCGGGTGATCGCGCATAATTATCCGTCGCCGTGGCACGGTGCGCTGCCCGGCGAGCCGGTGCCGGACGGGTTGGACTGGAATCTCTGGCTGGGGCCGGCCGAGCCGGTGCCGTACTGCGGGAACCTGTACCTTCCGCGGGCGAAACCGGGCTGGCTGTCGTTCCGCGCTTTCTCGGGCGGCGAGATGACGGGCTGGGGCGCTCATGGCTTCGATCAGGTTCAGTGCGCCTTGGGTATGGATGCTGCCGGTCCAATCGAGGTCTGGACCGAGGGACCCAAGTTCGATCCGCCGACCTATCGCGAGGTCGAGAGCAAGGACCGCGGCGACAAGATTTGCAGTCAACCCAGGGTTTTCATGCGGTATCCCGGGGACATCGTCATGGAACTGGGCGAAGGGCCGCCGGGTGGCGCCATCTTCATCGGCGAGCGGGGGCGCATTACGATTGACCGCGGTTTGGTGAAATCCGATCCGCCCGAGCTGGCGGAAGAAGCGCTCGAGCGGCGCCCCGCCGGGTTTGTGGAAAACCACCAGCGCAACTGGATCAACTGCATCAAATCGCGCGAGGCCCCGATCGCGGATGTCGAGATTGGCCATCGTTCGACCACGGTTTGCCACTTGGGCAACATCGCGCGGGAAACCGGCCGACGCCTGACATGGGACCCGGAGCGGGAACAGTTCGTGGGTGACGCGGCGGCCAACGAGTTGTTGGACCGCCCGCGCCGCAAGGGGTTCGAATTGCCCGATCGCATTTGAGCCTGGGCCGGACCGATCCTGTTTCTGCTGCGCACCACCCCGTGGCGACGCGCGAGTTGTACGCCCTGGTCCAGCCTGACCTTTCGCCCTGGCCACCCCGGTGCGGCCGATTGGGCGGCAACGCCCCGCGGCCGGCGGGAGGCGCGGCGTGGAAGTGGCTCCTTACGGGCAGGTCCGCTCGCCTTGAGCTGACGCTGCGGAACGGGCCGCACTTTGGACCCCCGAGATGAATACCCCAGCGAACTCCTCCGCCAGCCCACCCGGCTCGTCCGCGGCCACGCCCTTTCAGCCCTACGTCCCCGCCGAGGCGCGGTTGCCTGAGTTCACCCCGATTCCGCTGCTCGTCGGCACGCTACTGGGGATGATCTTCGGGGCGTCGTCGCTTTATCTCGTGCTGAAGGTGGGACTGACGGTCAGCGCCTCGATTCCGGTGGCGGTAATCGCCATCACGCTGTTCAAGTTGGCGGCGAAATTCGGTTTCCGGGAGGCGACGATTCTCGAGAACAACCTCGTCCAGAGCGCCGGTTCCGCCGGTGAATCCATCGCGTTCGGCGTGGGGGTGACCATGCCGTCCATCCTCATCCTGGGTTTCGATCTGGAGCTCTCCCGGGTGCTGCTGGTCTCCGTGCTGGGCGGGTTGCTGGGGGTGCTGATGATGATTCCGCTGCGGCGGGCAATGATCGTGGCGCAACACGGGGTGCTCAAATTCCCGGAAGGCACCGCGTGCGCCGAGGTGCTGAAGGCGGGCGCCTCGACCGCCTCCCGCGCCGCCGCCTGCCTTCCGACTGCGGCGGAGGCGCGCGGGGCCGGGGCGGGCGCCAATCCGGCGATCATCTTCATCGGTTTCGGCATCGGGCTGCTCTACAAGACGCTGATGGCGGCCTTCAGGCTGTGGAAGGACATCCCGGAAAAAGTCTTTGGCGTGCCGTTCAAGGGCGGCTCGGTGTCCGCGGAGATCTCACCGGAATTGCTGGGGGTTGGCTACATCATCGGTCCACGGGTCGCCTCGATCATGTGCGCGGGCGGCGTGCTCAGCTATCTCGTCCTGATTCCGGCGATCAAGTTTTTCGGCGACCACGTAACAGGCATCGTGCCGCCGGGCAGCCGGCCGATCAGCCAGATGGGACCGCACGAGGTTCGCGGAGCGTACATCTTGTACATCGGTGCGGGCGCGGTGGCGGCGGGCGGCATCATCAGTGTGTTGCGGTCGCTTCCCACCATTCTTCATGCCTTGCGTGGTGGGTTGCGGGACTTTCGAGGTGCGCGGGGTGGGACGGCCGCCAGGCGGCGAACGGATGAAGACATTCCGTTGAAGTACGTGCTGATTGGAATTCTCGGACTGGTGGCGGCCATCACCTTGGCGACGCCGCTCAACATGAACGTCGTGGGGGCGTTGATGATCGTCGTATTCGGCTTCATCTTCGTCACGGTGTCCTCGCGGCTGACGGGTGAGATCGGTTCATCCTCGAATCCGATCTCCGGCATGACGGTGGCGACCTTGCTGCTGACGTGCCTCATCTTTCTGGTCCTGGACTGGACCGAAGCCCGCTACTACGTCACGGCGCTGTCCGTGGGGGGAATCGTCTGCATCGCGTCGTCGAACGGCGGTACCACGGCGCAAAGCATCAAGACGGGTTTCCTCGTCGGCGCCACGCCACGCTATCAGCAGATCGCGTTGCTGGTGGGGGCGCTGGCATCGGCGTTGATCCTCGGGCCGGTGCTCACCCTCCTCAACGACTCCAAAACCGTCTATGTGCCGGCCGCCCAGTTGCAGAATCTGCCGCCGACGATGCGCGCCGACGTCACCACGTTGACGCGGCGTGAGGGCTTGCTGGGGCCGCAGCGCAGTGCGGATCCGAATACCTATTTTGTCTGGCACAACACCAACGCCCGGCTCGGTCCGGAAGGGCGCTACCTCGTGGATGAGACGGGCGCGCCCGTGTATCTGGTGGATCCCGGCATCAACGGCACCCATCGCACCCGGCCGGACGGCACCACCGTCGAGAAGTTCGACGCGCCGAAGGCGACCCTGATGTCGTACATCATCAAGGGCATCCTGAGCCGCGAACTGCCGTGGGGGCTGGTGCTGATCGGGGCGATGATCGCGCTGGTGCTTGAGATGTCGTTCCTGCCCTCGCTCGCGTTTGCCACGGGGGTGTATCTGCCGTTGTCGTCCTCGACGCCAATTTTCCTTGGTGGCGTGGTGCGCTGGCTGGTGGACCGATACCTTCGCCACAAGTATCGGGATGCGCGACTGACCGAGGAAGAATTGACGGCGGAGGGCGACAAGAGCGCCGGGGTGTTGCTGGCCTCGGGCTACATCGCCGGCGGCGCGATTGCCGGAATCGTCATCGCGTTCATCGCCGGGCTGGCCAATCCCGAGGGCAAGGGCATGGCCCTCAGTTTGGCGAAGTTCAACGCCGCCGTTGCCCACTGGTCGGAGCGCAATCCCTTTTTTGCCGGCGGATGGTCGGACCTGCTGTCGGTTCTGCCGTTTGCCGTGCTGATCGTGCTCCTCTACCTGACCGGTCGGGATGTTCTCTTCGGGCGGCGATCTCCGGAGCGGTAGTGGCCTTTGGCAAGATTGGCCAAGATTTCGCCAATTCATGGTTGGCGGCTACGACGGGGAGGCGTAGTAGTGAGCCCATGAAAACACTCCGCACCTGTCCGGTTCCCCTGAAGGAAAACGTCTCCCGCCGCGGCTTCCTCGGTGCGATGGCCGCCGGCGCGGCCGCTTTGACGCTGGAAGAAAAAGCCCTCCTGGCGGCCGGCGCGCCAGCGCCCCGGCTGGGGTCCAAAGCGAGGATCGAGACCGGCAAGATCGGCAACTTGGAGATCAGCCGGCTCATTTGCGGGGGCAACCTCATCGGCGGCTACGCCCACTCCCGCGACCTCATCTACGTGTCGTCGCTTCTCCACCACTACTTCACCGACGAGAAGGTGATGGACACGTGGCAAATCTGCGAGGAGCACGGCATCAACACGATGATCGTCAACCCCGACAACACCCGGGCGGTGGCGCTCT
>CALJWR010000247.1 GCA_937976685.1 uncultured Verrucomicrobiae bacterium | reverse complement strand
TCTTTCCAGGTGAGGTCCCACTCGCCGATCTTGCCGTTGGACTTGAACTCGGTGGGCGCGCCATAGGCCACGCCGATCATCTGCCCGGCCCAGCCGCCGCGGATTTTGTCCAGCAGGGCGGCGCGGGAGAGGGTTTGGGGGGCGGCGAAGGCGGCTGGCGCGAGGAGGAGCACAGCCAGAGCCAGCGCCCGGAGTTGGAGGGAAGGGGCGGAGTTCATGTTGCATGGAGCATTGCGAACTGCCCGCAGCCAGGTCAATTCGCTTCGGCGCGGGGCGCCGCGAAACCGCGACCTCCGCAGGTCGCCGGCCGCACCAGGTTTCCCGGTATGAGTGAGCGGGGCTTCGGGCCGTGAGTCGGCATTGCTCCAGGCGCCCGCCGACGTCAGCTTGCCCGCGAAGCCAGAGGTTTCTGCGCATCGCTGGCAGCGCCCAGCAGCCGCAAGCGTCACCAGATTCCTTGGAGACGCCAGTTCCGTCCGACAATCATCGCGGTATCAGCCGACAGGATCGCCTCCATCCGGTCGTCGCCGGGAGCGGTTTCGATCACCCGGGTGACGCAGAACGACCCGTCAGCCGCGAACACTTCAACCACGCTGTGGTCCAGAAACACCCGCAGTTTCAGCGAATCATCGTCTCCCAATGGCACCGTGACGTCGGCCACCTGAAGTTCCTTTCCGCGAAATTCAAGCCACGCGCCCGATTGGCCGGATTCTCCCCGGCGCAACCACAGAGCCACCCGCGTTTCCCCGTCGCGGATCAAGCTGACCTCCAGTTCGGCCATCAAGCTGATGTTCAAGGGAGCGGCGTTCGCGGGCTCCCGACCTGTGAAGCGAAAGGCGACCGCTTCGTTTTGTCGCAACGATTCGAGTTCCGGCGCGGGCCGTTGGACGAGGCGGCCGTTCTCGACGGTCAGAACGCGGGGCAGCGTCATGCAGCCGTTCCAACCTTTGCCCGGCTTGAAACCGTTCACCCAACCGAACATCACGCAGCGGCCCCGGTCGTCGAACAGGACGTTCGGCGCGTAAAAATGTCCGCGGTCCACAAGGCCCTGCTCGATCGCCGCGAACGTGCCCCGGTCTGGATCGAAGGAGCCCACGAACCAGTCGCACGAACGGTGGGGCGAGGTGATCAGCACGAACTTGCCGTCCAACGGAAAAAACAGCGGACACTCGATGTTGGTTACTGTGGGATCGGGATGACGGAAGAGAATTCCCCGGTAGCGCCAGTGCGTCAGGTCCGGATTCTCGGCTTCGAACAAGCTGACCACCGCCTGCCCGCCTTTGGCGCCGTTGAGATTGCCGCCATGCACCATGAACGTGCGGCCGGCTTGGCGAAAGATGAAGGGATCCCGGAAGTCGTAGTAGGGGCTGCCGGTCGAGCTTTGCGTGAGCACCGGATTGCCGGTGAACTTTCGCCAGCGAATGAGGTCGGCGTCTTCGGGCAGGGCAACCCAGCAATGCGGCTCGCGGTCGCCGATACTCGTGTAGAAGATCAACGGTTCGCCCCGGTCGTTCAGCGTCAGACTGCCGGAGAAACAGTGATTCTCGCCGAGCGCATACGAGGGCCACAGTGCAATGGGCAGATGCTCCCAGCGAAGGAGGTCGCGACTGCGGGCGTGGCCCCAGTGCATGTGTTCCCACGAGTCGCCGTAGGGGTTGTGCTGGTAAAAGAGGTGATACCACCCGTTGAACCAAAAGGTGCCGTTCGGGTCGTTCATCCAGTTGGCCGGCGGGCGGAAATGATACCGCGGCCGGCCCGGATCGCGGGCGGCGCGTTCAGCGGCGTTCTGCACGCTGCTCATGGCGCGCAGGAGCGCGGCCTCGCGGTCGTCCACGACCTTGGGCGGTGAATCACTTTGGACGATATGGTCCACGTTGAGGTGGCCCCAACCACCGGTCGCCTGATCCACCAACTCCAGCTTCCCCACGCGACCCGCGAATTCGCTCACGTCCCAGCTCTGCCAGCGCAGGAACTCCGAGTTGCTCCCCGTCGCGGTGCGGACGGTGTTGCCATCAATCAGCAGATTGATCGCTGTCGTGCCCGGGTGGCGGCCACCGCCAATGAGGAAATTGAGGCGCTGCCGTTCGATCGTGAAGGCCGGCGAGGTGAGCGTGCCCGTCGTGCTGTCGCCGCCGTGGTAGCTGTTCGCGAACCCCTTTCCCTGAAAGCCGGCCACCGGCATCTGGTCCGGCAATGACCCGCCGGCCGGGCCGTTTCCGAAGGCCTCGCCGGTGACCCGCCAGTCGCCGTAGTCCGGACCTTCGAAGTCCGCCAGGACGATGTCGGGGCGCGACTCGGCGGCGACGACCGCAAGAGACATGGCGAGACCGGTCGCCAACACGACCGATGGTATGGGGAGGCGGGCCATGGCGAGATTCATCGCCAGGGCAGGGCAGGGGAGTACTCGGCGCCGGGGGACGGCTTAGGTCTTCGGGTCAGAGCCGTCGCACCCATATATTTCGAAAGCGGACCGGACAGCCGTGGCCGTTGAACGCCAGCGGGCCTGAGCTCACCTGTTGTTTGTATTCGGGGACGATCCGATGTCCGGTCTCGCCGTGAATCGGCTCGTTGAGGTGAACGAGGACGCCGTTGTGCAGCATCGTCACCCGCGCGGGCTCCTTGAGCTGGCCGTCGGCGAACTTCGGAGCGGTGAAAAAGATGTCGTAGGTCTGCCACTGGCCCGGTGGCCGGGTCACGTTCACGAGGGGTGGTGTCTGACCGTAGATGGCCGCCGCCTGGCCGTCGGGATACAGCTTCTCGTTGTACGAGTCGAAGATCTGGATTTCGTACAGGCCCATGAGCATCACGCCGTTGTTGCCCTGGTCGTACCACGGCCCCTGGAAGTTGGCCGGCGCGAGCCACTCGACATGGATCTGGCAGTCGCCGAAGGTGGCCTTGGAAGTCAGGTTGCCTTCGCCGGCGACGATCTCGCCGTTGTCCAGCTTCCACTTGTGCGGCTGCCACTGATCAAGGTTCTTCCCGTCAAACAACACGACGGCGTCGCTTGGCGCGGGGGCCGGGGGCAGAGGAGGACCGGGATTGACCCGCGGAGGCGCGGGCCGGTCGGGATCGTGGACGAGCCATTCGCACCAGGGAAGTTTCGGGGTGTCCTTGTAGCCATACACGCCCGACCCGTCTTTGGCGTGGACGAGGTCGGCCGCCAGCGCCGAACCGGGGCCGAGTGCGCTGAACAGGAGCAGGGTGGACCCAACAATGAGCGGGAGATGGAGCTGATTCATATCGGTGATCCGCCGTTGCGTCGGTGCTTCCGATCGCGAGGGCGGTGCGGGGAGCCTAGTCATTCGCTCGGCCGCGTGAAGTCTGAATCTGGCCTGGCTCCGACCCGCGCGGGAGGGGGGCCGAGCCAGCCGCCCAACCCCCCGCTGGACGTTGGGTGGAGGAAAATGGTGTCATGGCGGCGTCGCGACGGGATTCAGTAGTGATGGCCCACGGGTGACGAAGAGCGGGATATGACAGCGGCTGCGTGACTGAGTTTCCGTCCCGGCGAGAGGTCGTGGCCACAGAGCAGACAAGCAGAGCGCCGACGGTTGCGCCGCCCCGGGTGCCGGAACACGTCGTGTTGCGGCAGGTCGGCGTCGGCGCGTACGGCGATGTCTGGCTGGCGCGCAGCGCCACCGGGATCCCGCGCGCGGTGAAGGTGATCCGGCGGGAGCGGTTTGAGCACGAGCGCATCTACGAGCGCGAGTTCGACGGGCTGAAACGCTTCGAGCCGGTTTCCCGCGCGCATCCCGGACTGGTGGATGTCCTGCAGGTCGGCCGCTCAGACGAGGAAAGCCAGTTCTACTACGTGATGGAGCTGGCCGACCCGGCAGATGCCGATGGCGATTTTGGGCCGGAGACCTACGTGCCGCAGACCCTCCGTCAGTGGTTGCAGACGCGCGGCCCGCTGTCGGTGGCCGATTGCGCTCGCGTAGGGGCGGCCGTGGCCGACGCGCTCGCGTTCATGCACCAACGCGGCTTGGTGCATCGGGACATCAAGCCCTCGAACATCATCTTCGTCGCCGGCCAGCCGAAGCTGGCGGACGTCGGGCTGGTGACCGGCGTTCAGGAAGCCCGCTCGTTCGTGGGCACCGAGGGCTACATCCCGCCCGAGGGCCCCGGGACGCCGCAGGCCGACCTCTACGCGCTGGACAAGGTGCTTTACGAAATGGTCACCGGTCGCAGCCGGCTGGACTTCCCCGACCTGCCGCGGGAATGGCTCCAACGCCCGCCAGCGGAACAGTTTGGCGAGCTCAATGAAACGATCCTACGCGCCTGCGCACCGGAGCCGGTAGAACGCCACGCCTCGGCCGCCGAACTGCGCGATGAGTTGCTGCTCGTGGAGGCCGGACACTCGGTCCGCAAGCTGCGCCGGCGCGAGCGCCGGCTGGCCCTGTGGCGGCGCCTCGGGGTCGGTGTCAGCGCGGCGGCATTGCTGGCCATCGGGCTGGCCTGGTTTGAGCGGGGGCGGGCCGAGCGGGCGAACCGTCGCGCCGCCGAGGAATCGGCCCTCCGGGCCCGGGCCGCGGCCCAAGAGCGCGTCGCCCGCGCGGCATTTTACGCGGCGGACATGAATCTGGCGCAGCAGGCCATGGCCGCCGGTAATTACGGCCGGGCCGCGTCGCTCTTGGACGCGCATCGTCCCCAGGACGGCGGACCGGATTTCCGTGGTTTCGAGTGGCACCACTTCCACGAGCGGATGCGGGGGGGGAAGTCGCGGGTCGCTGGACGGGCACCAGAACCCGGTGTCAGCGGTGGTCGTCAGCAGCGATGGCGGCTGCCTGTATTCCGCCGGCTTCGACGGCACCCTGCGCGAGTGGTCCCTCGAATCGTTGAGCGAAACACAGCGTTGGTCGTGGCCCGGCAGTTTCGCGGTGGCGATGACTCGAGACGCCGCCGGGCGACGGCTGGCGTTGGAGCTGGATCAACCGCCGCAAACAGTCGTCCTCGATCTGGACACCGGCCGCTGGCTAAGCGGCCCGGGGCGCGGTTCGCCCAGCCTGGTGTTCAGTCCTGGAGGCGACCGGCTGCTGCGCGGTGTGGGTATGATCCTGTTTGAGACCAATGCGGTGACCGAGATTCTGCCCGCAGACCTAAACGGCGTGCCTCAGACTCTCGAAGGGTCCGGCGGTCGAGCGTGGTTCGCGCCGGACGGTCGGGTACTGGTGACCGGGCCGTGGGGCGACGCGCTCCGGCTGTGGTCCTGGCCGGAACTGCAACTGCGGGGCGACCTCGCCGAGGCGGGCACCGTGATGCAAGCGGCCTTTCATCCCGCGGGAAAACGCCTTGCGACCGTGACGCGCCAGGGCCGGCTGCAGTTATGGGATGTC
>CALJWR010000246.1 GCA_937976685.1 uncultured Verrucomicrobiae bacterium | reverse complement strand
CCCCGGCGTACGCGTCGTGTCCCAGGGATTGCGCGTTGGGCCGAAGGCGGAATTCTCGGTCGAGCTGCCCATCGCAAACTCGTCCAGGTTGAGCCGGCCCAGCAAGACCGCCCCGGCCGCCTTGAGCCGGGCGACGACGGTCGCGTCGTAGGGCGATATGAAATTCGCGAGAATCTTCGAAGCACATGTCAGCGGCTGGCCGCGCACGGCGATGACGTCCTTGAGCGCCAGCGGCACGCCCAACAGCGGCTTCTCCGCGTGCGTCACGCCCCGCGCGAGTTCCTGGTCGGCCGCCTCGGCAGCCGCCAGGACCCGGTCGGGGTCTTGATGCAAGAAGGCGCGCACGGCGCTGTCCACGCGGGAGGAATGTGCCAAACAAGCCGCTGCTGCCTCGCGCGCGGACACCTCACGTCGCGCCAGCCGCGCCGTGAGCTCGCCAATGGTCAACCGGTTGAGCATCGTCGCTGGCCGCTTTAGCTCTTGTGCCGGTGGATGATGACCTCGTTCCCGTCGGGGTCAGCCACCACCGCCATGTTACAGACGGGCGTCTCGAAGGGCTCATGCTTGAGGCCGGCGCCGGCTTGCCGCAGGGCGTCAACGGCGGCCGCAAAATCGTCCACCTCGAACGCAATGCCGGGCTGCGGCGAGCCGCGCTGGCCCGATTCCATCATGGTCGTGATGGCAAACGTGCCGCCCGCGATGCCGCACTCGATCCATTGGCCGCCGAAATCGGATTCGACCGCCAGCCCCAGCACCCCTTCGTAGAACTTCCGGGCGCGGGCCATGTCATCCACCGGATACACGGTGAAGGCGATCTTCTTGATCATAGGTTCGAGGGAGGCGGTTTGGGTTCAGCTACTCGACGATCTTGGGGACGGTGAACAGCCCGTTGGCCTGGGCGGGGGCGTTGCGCAAGGCTTCGGCAGTCGGCAGGGACGGACGGACCCCATCGGGGCGCGTGATGTTCGCCAGCGGCACCGCGTGGGCCATCGGCTCAATGCCGGTCACGTCCAGTTCGCGGAGCTTCGCGAAGTAATCCAAGATGGCCTTCAACTGGCCGCCCAGCTTCCCCTCTTCATCGGGCGTCAATTCGAGGCGGGCGAGGCGGGCCACGTATTTGACGTCACATTGTGGCGCGGACATGGCTCGGAGCGCAAAACGCGAAGCGGGACAGAGGCCTAGTCCTCCTCGAACTTGCGGTTGATGAGATCCTCCAGCTCGCGCAGCGCCTGATCGGCATCCGCACCGTCGGCAACAAGTCTGAGCCGCGACCCTGGCCCTGCCGCGAGCATCATCAGACCCATGATGGACTTGCCATTAACCGTGTCGCCGTCCTTCTCGACCAGGATGTCGCTCTGATAGCGGGAAGCGATGCGAACGAACTTCGACGCCGGCCGGGCGTGGATGCCCAGCTTGTTCTGGACCGTAACGTCCTTTTGGGCGTGGACGGTCACGTGATTGTCCGGCGTGTTGCTCATTCCCCGTAACGGGTGCGAGGTTAACAATTCGGCGAAATCTGGCCAGTGAATACCGCGTGACAAAACAGACGGCTGAGGAACAGGCCGCCGATCTTTGATTGTCAGTGGGTGGGGGGAACGATTAAGGCTCAACCAAGCTGCCACGTAAGGGTGAGCCTGGTCCGGGGACGGCGACTGACAGCGTCTCCGTTAGTGCCACCGTCACCGCAGCCGGTGGCTTTGCCTCGGTCCGTGACCTCGAGCCAGCCATTCTGGAAACGCCCCCCGCGGCCGGAGGCCAGCACCGTGACGAACCCAAATGAACTTGCATTCAGGGGCCGGTTTCCCATGCTCCGGTTCAGCAACGACGCTACGTATATGGCAGACAAAGCAAACAAGTACCCTGAGAACGCGGCCGGAAAGTATTACGTGGACAACCAGTGCATTGACTGTGATCTGTGCC
The DNA here is from genome assembly GCA_937976685.1 of uncultured Verrucomicrobiae bacterium. Taxonomy (GTDB): domain Bacteria; phylum Verrucomicrobiota; class Verrucomicrobiia; order Limisphaerales; family J093; genus JADJWF01. The sequence goes on along the minus strand of CALJWR010000246.1, from coordinate 3,131 downwards.
GCGAAACCGCGCCGAATAATTTCAAACGCAACGAAGACGGCGGCTATTCGTTCGTCTTCAAGCAGCCGGAAAATGCCGATGAGGAGGCCCAATGCAAGGAGGCCAAAGAGGGTTGCCCGGTCGAAGCGATCGGGGATGACGGTGCGTAGCGCATAGTGTCTCTCCTGAACGCCCCTCGGTTCAAACCGAAGGGCGTTTTTCGTTTGTGGCAACGGGCCCGAACCTCCCGGGTAACCCGTGCCGACCCCGCCCCTCTGAGCGATTGGTCTTCAGGGGGTGATTTCGCATCAAAGAGCGCGGAACCATGCGGGCCAGGCGAGCAAGCTCCCGCCCGCTCCCGGCCAACCCTTCAACGTTGGTTTTCCCGGCGCCGGACCTGCCGAGCCGCGCCGGCCGATCTTTTCGCACTCGACGCGGAATCGGCGTTGCGCGGCAGAGGTCGAAGGGGTAACGTCGAATGACAGTCATAAGGCAAATCGCAAGCAACGCAATCCCTCCGCGCCGTCCTCATGAAAAACCTTGTTGTCTGTTGCGACGGAACCTGGAATACGCCCGACCAATCGGAACACGGGGTGCCGTCGCCGACGAATGTCGTGCGCCTCTTCAACTGCGTGACGGACCGGGCCGCCGACGGTGTGCCCCAGGAGAAGTACTACCATCCGGGCGTCGGCACGGGCAGCAACTGGTGGGACAAGCTGGCGGGCGGCGGCACCGGCATTGGCTTGAGCCGAAATGTCATGAGCGCCTACAAGTGGCTCGCGGAACGCTACGAGCCCGGCGACCGGATCTACCTGTTCGGGTTCAGCCGCGGGGCCTACACCGTCCGCAGCGCCGCGGGAATGCTGGCTTCCAAGACGTGCGGCCTGCTGAAGCTGGATGGCCTCGATGACCCGACGATATGGGCGCGGGTCGAACGCGCTTACCAGCGGGGCTATCGCGAGCGGAAGGATCGCCCGGCGTGGGCCGGCGGCTGGGAGTTTCACGAGGTCGCCCCCGGCGACTCCCGCATTCCGGTCCACTTTTTGGGGGTATGGGACACCGTGGGCGCGCTGGGCATCCCCGATGAGCTGGCCATCCTGAACCTGCTCGACGACACGCGCCGCTATGCGTTTCACGACACCAAATTGAACGACCGGGTGCGGCACGGTTGCCACGCGGTGGCGCTTGATGAGCGGCGGTTGAGCTTCGCGCCCACGCTGTGGACGGGCATCGAGCACCGGCCGGAGATCAAGCAGGTGTGGTTCCCCGGCGTTCATTCGGACGTGGGGGGCGGCTACCTCGAGACCGGCCTCTCGGATGGCGCGCTGGAATGGATGATGGACGAAGCTGCCGCCCAGCAACTCGGTTTGCACCCTCAGATGCGGCAGCAAGTGCGGTCGGATCCGCAGGGTGTTCTGCATGACTCCCGAACGGGCCTCTACCGGGCCATGCGCGCCCAGCCCCGAAATTTGCCCGAGTTGGACCGCCGCAACTGTCCTGCTCTGCTGCACCGCTCGGTGTTCAGTCGTCTCGACAACCCTCCCATCACCCAGGCGCCGTATCACCGGTCGTTGCGGCTTGCACCGGGCGAGGAACGCGTGTTTCCGATTTACGCGGGCGAACCGTGGAATGAAACGGGACTATTCCTCGGCGCCGACGAGGAATACGAGTTCACAGCGACGGGCGAATGGATGGATCGGGACATCAAGTGTGGTCCCACCGGAACCCGCGATGGGAAGTTTCAAGCGGCGGAAATCGCGCACCTGGCGGGCAGCTTATGGGGTAAGGTGGAAGGCGCGTTCAAGAAGCTGACGGCCAACGCGCAGGCGGATTTCCGCGGGACCAAAAGAGTGGAAGATCTGCCGTGGTTTGCTTTGGTCGGCTTCATCGCCAACGGCGGCGAAGACGACGAGGGGCGACCCATCCTTCCCGAAATCATCCCGATCAGGGACGGCATTAATCGCACGATCCGCCGGCCGGGCTACCTGTACTGCTTCGCGAACGACGCGTGGAATTTCTACGACAACAACCGGGGCAGCGTGCGGTTGACCGTCCGGCGAATTCGCTGAGGAGACGTTGGCGGTCAGGGACTCCCCCTTCCGCCACCGGCGCGAGGACGACGCGGAAGCCTAGGTCGCTGCACCGGGTGGCCTCCGTATCCGTGTCCCGGTTGGCTGAACGCGCCGCGTTGGCGCCGCACAGCCAGGAGCCACCGCGCGCGATGCGGTGCAGTCCTCCGCCGGCGATGAACATCACGCCGTGCAACCACAACAGCAGGTACCTCCCGTACACCGTCTCGAGCATGGTACTGGCCGTCTTCTGTTCCGCCTGCGTGCCCTTCAGCGCCAGGACCGTGATCACCGCCGTGGTGATCAGAAATCCCCGGGCCAACCACGACCGCGACAGGGAGGCGGCGTCCGCCAGCGCCACCGTGGTCACCGACCGCCAACGTCCGAGAGCACGACGCCGTATTTCCGGGTTCGCGGGCAGACGGGGGTGGTCGGTCGCCGGGTCGGGCGGCGGCGGCCGGGTGTCGCCCGCACGGGGCGGTTCAGGACTTTTGGGCGCGGAGGAATCCACGGAATTCGTCTTCAGTGATCAATTTCAGATAGGTGTCCTCGATCTGGCGCGAGGTCGAATTCACCGCTTCCGCCCGCGCACCAACGTCGCGGGCCAGCGTCAGCAGGACCTCCATCAGGTCGCCGGTGATTTTTCCCGGCGCGATCTCGATGCGGATGCGCTCCGGATCCGAGGATTGATCGGGCCGGCCGAGACGTTGGGGGACGGCTTCCCGGAACGCTTCCACGGTTCCGCTCACCCGCAGTTCGAGGAGATTCCTCGGCAGCGTGTTTTCCAGGTCCCAGCGAGTGCCGTCGAACAGTAACTGCCCCTGGTTCAGGATCAGCAAGCGGTCGCAAACGCGGTCCACGTCGCCGAGAATGTGGCTGCTCAGGACGACCGTCTTGTTGCCGCGAAACTGTTCGAGCAGATCGAGGGTCTGCCGCCGGCTGATCGGATCGAGACCCGCGGTGGGTTCATCCCAGATCAGCAACTCGGGGTCGTTCATCAGGGAAGCCGCGACGCTCAGGCGGGTGCGCATGCCGGTCGAGTACGTCCCGATTTTGCTGCCGGCATCGTCGGTCAGCCCGACG
>CALJWR010000245.1 GCA_937976685.1 uncultured Verrucomicrobiae bacterium | reverse complement strand
GCCCAGGGCGCGTCCATGTGGTGGAAGCGCACGCAGTTGATGCCGAACTTCGCCAGGCGCGCCGCCACGGCCTCCGCCTTGTTGGTGGGCATGAAGGGCGAATCGCCGGCGAAGTTCATGCCCAGGAAGCGCACCCGCTCGCCCCGCACCACGAAGTGCCCGGCGGCGTTCACGCCGACGCGGTCCTCCGGGCCGATGGGGCGGTTCATGTCGGAGAAGTCGGTGACGCCCGGCGAGGCGTCGTTCCACGGGAGAACGAAGGGGACGACTTCGCCCCGCCCCACCGGCAAGCAGCCTAGCCCGACGGCGAGCCAGGGAAGACAGACAAACTTCATGAGCCCGAGTTTAGCCGGTCCTGTGCCAATCGAAAACGCCCAGCGAAGGTCGCCGTCTGGGGCTCCGCCACCGCCCCGGGCTGGATTCGGCGGTTTCGGCGGAGCATCCCGGCCATTGCTCGTTCGCCGCAGTCCATGCAAGGTCACGCCTGACGCAAGACCATCATGAACCGACGCGATTTCCTGACTGTCGCCGGTGGACTCACGGGCTACACGGTGTTCGTCAAGCTCCACGCAGCGGATGGGCTGCGCCGGGCGCGGGAGACGATCGTTCAACAGTTTGACCACATCGCACCGCCCCAGCCCTCAGGGGACCGCTTCGCCGGCGAGCCCCACATGACGCTGGTGGACCTGACGGGCGATGTCTTCGTGGCTGGCGGCGGCATGGCAGGCGTCTGCGCGGCCCTTGCCGCGGCCCGGCACGGAGCGAAAGTGATCTTGGTGCAAGACCGCTCGCGGTTGGGCGGCAACGCCAGCAGCGAGGTCAAGATGCACATCGTGGGCGCGGACCACCACGGGCAGCGACCCGGTTGGCGGGAGGGCGGAATCATCGAGGAACTGCGCCTGGATGACGCGGTCAACAATCCTCGCCGCAGCTTCGAGCTGTGGGACCTGCTCCTGTACGACAAACTCAAATCCGAGCCAAACCTCACGCTGCTGCTGGACACCACGCTGTTTGCCGCGGAAACGGAAGACGGCTCGATTCGCCGCGTCCTCGCGCGGTGCGACAAAACCGAGCACCTGTACCGCATCTCCGCGCGCCAGTTTCTCGACTGCACGGGCGACTGCCGGCTCGGGCTCGAGGCCGGCGCGGACCATCGGGTCGGGCGCGAGGCCCGGAGCGAATTTGGTGAGTCCCTCGCCTACGACGTTGCCGATCGCCAGACTTTGGGCAGCAGCATCCTGTTCACCGCGCGCGACTACGGCCGGCCGGTGCCCTTCACGCCTCCCGCGTGGGCGCGGAAGGTGACGAAGGAAATGCTCCGGTTCCGGGCCGTGGACTCGTGGGAGTACGGCTACTGGTGGATCGAGTGGGGCGGTCAGTTGGACAGCATCCGCGACAACGAGCGCATCCGCTTTGAGCTGTTGAGCATCGTGCTGGGCGTTTGGGACTACATCAAAAACTCGGGCGACAAACCTTCCAGCGCGAACTGGGGCATGGACTGGATCGGCTTCCTGCCGGGCAAGCGGGAGAGTCGGCGGCTGCTGGGCGATTACCTGCTCACGCAGCACGATCTCGAGGGCAAACGCGGGGAGCCGGAAGACGCCGTCGCCATCGGCGGTTGGCCCTTGGACGACCATCCGCCGTCCGGGTTCGATGCCTGGCGGGCGCCGCCGTTCCGGTCCATCAAGGTGCCGGACGTGTACAGCATCCCCCTGCGCTGCCTGTACAGCCGCAACGTGCGCAACCTCTGGATGGCCGGACGGAACATCAGCGCCACGCACGCGGCGTTCAGTTCCACGCGCGTCATGGCCACCTGTGCGGTCATGGGGCAGGCGGCGGGAACGGCGGCCGCCCTCTGCGCGCGGCACGGTCTGACGCCCCGGCAGTTGTACGAGGACAAGGCCCGGCTGCACGAACTCCAGCAGACGCTGCTGCGGGACGATCAAACGATCAAGGGCCGGAAAAACGAAGACCCGCGGGATCTGGCGCGGTCGGCCAAAGTGACCGCCTCGGATTCGCACGACCTGTCGCGCCCGGAGAACGTCATCAACGGCTTTGTGCGCGATACCGGCAACGAATGGAAAAACCGCTGGGGCGTCAGGCTGGGCGGTGAGCCCGCCTGGCTGCAACTTTGCTGGTCCACGCCGCAGCGCGTGCGCGAAGTGCAAATCACGTGCGACAGCGGCTTTCACCGGGAACTGACGCTGTCCGCCTCGGAGGGCGTGTCCCGCCGGATGATCCGCGGCCCGCAGCCGGAGACGGTGCGCGATTACGATCTTGAGTGGCTTACCCCCGAGGGTCCGCGGGTTCATTCGGTCCGCGGGAACCATCAGCGCCTGAATCGCGTGGTGCTCGACGGAGTGGTGACCGACACGCTCCGCCTGCTCCCGCTGGCCACGCACGGGTCACCAATCGCGAGCGTGTACGAGATCCGCGTGTACGGCGACCCGGCCTGAGTCCGGGGTGCCCTTGCGCTCACAACACCGTGACGGGGCGTTCACCGCGATCCAGCGTGCCGCGGGTGACACCCAATTGATGCTGGAGCTTCAGTTCGCGCCACAGTTGCGCGCCGGTGATCTGACCCGCCAGCAATTCCCGATAGCGCTGGATGGTTCGCGTCACCCCGGCCGGCGGCTCGTCGAGGAATTCGAGGCGAAACCGCCGCGCGCCCAACGTGATGAACCGATGCACATACTCGGCGCCGGTTTGCGCCCGCGCGTTGTACACCGTGTTGCGGCAGCCGGCGTCGGCCTTCAGCGGATGCAGGGCGCCAACGCGGTCGCGGAGTTGGACGGCGTGTTTTTCGCAAGGCCGACCGCAGTCGCGGTAGTCCTTGCCCCGGCTGAGAAACGCGCAGAACACGCAGTGCTCCATGTGGAACATGGGCATGTGTTGGTGGATGGTGATCTCAAACCACTCCGGCGGCGCGGCCGCGAGCAGGGACTCCAGTTGTGCGTTGTTCAGATCATAGGACGCGGTGACGCGCTCCAGCCGAAACCGCTCGATGAAATACTCGGCTGCCAGCGGATTGGCGATGTTCAGCGAGTAATCCCCCACGCAACGACAGTCGCCAAAAAAGCGGAGGTGGTCATAGTTCCGAACAAGGTAGCCGTCCGCTTCCGAGGCGCGCACCTGCCGCAGAATCCACTCCTCGCCCGGCTTGGTGATGCGCGGGGGCGCAACCAACAACTCCGGGCGGTCCGGCCTGGCGCGGGCGAGCGCCACCGCGTCGCGATACCGTTTGGGATCTTCCAGTTCGCAATAGACCGTCACCACACCGGCCGCCAGGGCGGCTTCGAGTTGCGGCAGGCTGCGCACCAGCACGACCAAGGCGGGCGCGAGCTCCGCGCGCTCACCGGCGGATCTCGCGCTTCGCTCCGGCACGTCGTCACCCGTGGCCTCGCGGAGGACCCAGCGTGGAGGCCGGGCGCGCTGTCGTTCGATGTCCGCCACGACTTCGCGCCGCAGCCGGTTGAGTTCGCTGATGGGCAGATGGACTTCGCCCGCCAGTCGGTTGTCCAGCCGACCGAGGCGGAAAGGCGTGCCGCCCAAGCGATCGAGCTGCTGCGCCAGCCGGTCGGCCGTCAGCGGCTGTTGCGTCGCCACTTCCAAGGGCATCGCGGATGAAACCCGCGCGACGTGACCGGCCTCATCGCGGGCAATCAGCGTCAGCGGGAGTCCAGCCTCGCCGAAGATCTTAAAGTCCAGCGGCCGTTGGAACCGCACCTCGTCTCCCTCGAAGGTCTGGCGCAACTTGCGCTCCAACGCCGGATCGCTGGTCTTCCACAAACGATCGCCGGAACGAATGCGACGGAAGTCCACTTCGCCGTTGCCGAATGTTAGGACGGCCTCCCGTTCCGCGGCGGCGGGATGCGAACCCCGGACGGCTGCCTTTGGGCCGCGGATCTCATAAACGCGCCCGCCTTCCTCGGGTTCATCCGGCCGGCCGGCGTCGAACACGACGCCATCGCCCGGTTTTAAGGGGCCGGACAGCCGGACCCGCACACCCTCCCGGAGGACCTGCAAAACCTCGCCGAGGTACACGCCGCGCTTCTTGGGATAGCGCGCGTGGACGAGTTCCTGGTTGTTCACGCCGCCAAACCAACCGGTGTACAGGCCGCGCGAGAACGCCATCTGCATTTCATAGCGGGTCTTTCCCGGCGCATCGGCCGGCGGATTCAGTGAAGCCTGAGCCGGACCACCGGTGCCGTTCGCCTGCGGTCGGCAGCGGTCGAGGGCTTGGCGATAGATTCGCGTGATGCTGGCCACGTACTCGGGCGATTTGAGGCGCCCTTCGATCTTCAGCGACGCCAGGCCAAGCCGGACCAATTCGGGGATCAACTCCACGCTGGCGAGATCCTGCGGGCTAAGCAGATAGCGGCGGTCGCCCAGCGGGACGGTCTGGCCGTCGCTGACCAGTTCATACGGCAGCCGGCAGGCTTGCGCGCACTCGCCGCGGTTGGCCGATCGGCCGCCGAGCGACTCGCTGGTGAGGCACTGGCCCGAATACGCCACGCACAACGCGCCATGCACGAACACCTCCAGCGGCAGGGCGGCGCCGGTGGTCTGCCGGATGGCTGCGATGTCCCGCAGCGAACACTCGCGCGCGAGCACCACCAGTTCGCAGCCCAGCTCGCGGGCCAACTCCACGCCCGCCGCGCTGGTAATGGTCATCTGCGTTGACGCGTGAATGGGAAAGTCCGGCGACAGCCGGCGGATCAGCCGGCAGATGCCGATATCCTGCACGATCGCGGCATCCACGCCGGCGGCGATGATCGCGCGGAGAAAGCGTTCTGCCTCCGGCAGTTCCTCGGTGAAGACCAGCGTGTTGAAGGTGAGATACCCCCGCACCCCGCGTCGGTGCAGGAACTCCATCAGCCGGGGCAGCTCCGCTTCGGAGAAATTGTCGGCACGCATCCGGGCATTGAAGCGGTCCAGCCCGAAGTAGATCGCATCCGCGCCGTTTTCGACCGCGGCCCGCACACACGCCCAATCCCCGGCGGGTGCCAGCAACTCGGGCAGACGGACGCCCGGCCCGGCCCCCGGAGAACGGGCGGAAGACGGCGGGGCGGCGGCGGACTGAAGGAAAACGCTCACGTGACTTCAACCGAATCGGCGGAAAATAGTGTCCGGCCAGAGACTTCTCAATGGCGCCCATTGGTTTAACCGGGACGGCCGGCGGAGCGCATCTCTGGCCCGGAAATCGCTCTTTACACGGCACAGTTCGCCGATAGGCTTCCACCACCGTTTTACACGTTATGCAAATGAAGCTCTCACTGTTCGGCTCCGCCCTGATCTTGGCGGTGTTCGCCACGGGATGCGCCGGCCCGGAGAAGAAGCTGGGTCGCGGCATCAACAACGCCACCGAGTTCGTTCGAATGGGCGAGATCCGAAGGTCGCAGGAGCAGACGTACCTGTGGGACGGCGCGGCGTCTTCGTACACCACCGGCGTCATCAAGGGCTTCAATCGCAGCCTGGTCCGAACCGGCGTGGGTCTGTATGAGATCGTGACCTTCCCGATCCCGAGTTACGACCCGATCCTCCGTCCGGGCGGGCCGATCCTGCCGGACGCGACCGTGGATCCCGCGTTCCCGGACAGCTACAAGCCGGCGGTGCAAAACTCGTCGGCTGTCGAGCCGGACGCCAGTTTGGGCTTTGCCGGCGGGGACATCGTGCCGTGGTTTCCGGGCAGCCGGTTCCGCATCTACGACTACTGAATCGGTCTTTTTCCGCGCGGCGCCGTCATCCAAATGCCGGCGCCGTTTGCTTTGATGCGGCTGGAATATTCCTCGCCCTGCAAGATCAACCTCTTGCTGAACATCCTCGGCAGGCGCCCGGACGGCTTTCACGAGCTGGAAACGCTGATGCACCCCTTACCGGTGCATGACCGGCTCGCTTTCGAGACTGCCGCCCACGGCATCACGTTGACCTGCAGCGATCCCTGCCTGCCCGTGGACGGCGCGAATCTGGTCCATCGCGCTGCCAGCGCCTTCCGGTTGGCCGCCAAGATCACGGCTGGTGTACGCATCCACTTGGAGAAACACATCCCGCTGGCCGCCGGACTTGGAGGCGGCAGCGGCGATGCCGCGACGACCTTGCTGGGCCTGAACGAACTGTTCGGCCGCCCGCTGACCGCCTCACAACTGGAAGCCTTGGCGACGACGCTGGGTTCGGATGTTCCGTTTTTCCTCCAGTCCAACCCCGCACTGGCTACCGGCCGGGGTGAAAAAGTCCAAGCCCTCGAACCTTTTGATGTCCTGCGCGACGCGTGGGTGCTGCTGATCCATCCGGGCTTCGGCATCGCGACGGCATGGGCCTACCAAAGCCTGGCGCGATTTCCACGCGCGCTCCGCGGGGAGCCGGGGCGGGGCGAACGCCTGATCGCTACCTGGCGGGCGGGCGACCTGCCCGGCGGCATGGCGCAACTCTGCAACTCGCTCGAAGCGCCGGCCCTCGAGAAGTATCCGATCCTCGCCCTGTATCAGGAACACCTGCGCGAGGCCGGCGCACTGGGCACACTGATGTCCGGCAGCGGCTCGACGACCTTCGCGCTCGCGGCGGGACGCGCGGCCACCGAACAACTCCGGGAAGCTTTCTTCTCCAAGTTCGGCTCAAACGCCTGGACGGCTTTGGCGCCGCTGTCGACCTCGCTCCGATAGCGCGCGCCTCGAGCGACTTCGCCCGATCACCCTGTCCGCAGTTCCCTGACGGGGGAACCTTTGGCTGGACAGAATTCCCGGACTGGCGAGTTTGAAACTTGGAATCGAGGCTTGTAATCTTCGGCCTCAGTCTTGCTGAACATTCAGCAAGTCCTTCGGGCCCCAACCGACCCGAAGCGAAAATGGCACAACGATGCACAACTGGTACATTCGCAGCGCGACCTTCATTCTCGCCGTCGCCTGGGCAGCCAGACCGGGACAAACCGCCGACCTGCCTCCTTCCGTCGAGGGCCTGACTGTCACCAACAGACAGGCAGCCCTGAGCCTGCCCAGGGTGGTAGGCATGAAGTCGTGGACCGTAGAAGTGACCCCGGACCTGGGTCAGCCTTTTGCGCCCGCGTCCGACCCCACGCCGAACGGCTACATTTGGACCGGGCCGGCACTGGAACCATCGGGCTTCTTCCGAGTTCGTGGTGAATCGCTGGCCCCGGACGAGATTTGGGCCGTCGTGGCTTTGAGCCGACTGGCCTACGGTTGCACGCCGGACCTATTGGACCGCGTCCTCACCGGCCCTCGCGCGATTGGCGCCGCTGCTTACGTCGCCGAACAGTTGGCCCCGGAAACCATCCCGGACGCGCTGGACGCGCCCCTGCCCGAGCTGGACTGGCAGTTCGTGAGCGTCACCGGCGTGGCCTCCAGCTCCCTCCTGTACCTGTATCCGGCCGAAGCCGGTGACGTGTACTTGGACGACCTGACCCTGGTGGCCGGCAGCGTGCCCG
>CALJWR010000244.1 GCA_937976685.1 uncultured Verrucomicrobiae bacterium | reverse complement strand
CGGGCGGATCGGCAGTGAAGACTTCTTGGTTTGTCGAGATCATCGCACGCCTACTACGACTCAAACCACGCCAATTGGTAAGGACTTGCTCCAACCTCAACAACAGCAACCCTTCAGAAATTTAAATAGAATCACCGTGCTTGTGACTGCGGTTAGCCGCCCTTCCCGTTTGACACAGCGTCGGTAATGGATAGTTTCCCGCGCACCTCAAGCAACCCGAGGGTTGGCAGCGACCATGATTCGCCCGTCACGAGGGTTGCCGCGTCGTTTCATGACTCAAACCACCACAAGCGAAACCGCCGCGTCCGCGCCTGCTGAACCGCAGCGGGTCCAACTGCGCGAGGCGGTGATCCGCATCGCCGGCAATTCTCAGGACGGCATTCAGGCGTTGGGCGGCTTCCTCGCGCGACTGGCCGGCCGCAGCGAACAGGATGTCATGACCTACATGACCATCCCCTCGACCATCTCCGGCGGACCCTCGATCTACCAAGTTCGACTGGGGTCCGGGGAGATCCTCAGTGCCGGCGACGAGGCGGATGTGCTGCTCGCGTTTTACCAGCATTCCTACGAGGAACACATCGGCTCGCTGCGCAAAGGCGGAGTGGTGCTGTACGACTCCGACCACGTCGAGCCGCGACCCGAGTGGAAGGACGATTATCATCACGTGGGCGTCGCCATTTCCGGCCTGACGGTGGAAGCGATCGGCGGCACGGCGCGCGACAAAGGCAAAAACGTGTTTGCCCTCGGGCTGTTGGCCAAGATGTTCGATCTTGAGGTGCCGAAGCTGGAGGCACTCATCCTCGAGCGGTTCAGCGGCAAGGATGCCAGTGTGGCGCAGAATGCTCTGAACGCCTTTCACGCCGGGTACGCCTACTCCCTGGGGCACATTCTCGAGACAGTCGAGTTCGCCGACGCGAAGGCGCGGGGCGTCCGGCAGGTGGTGATGACGGGCAACGAGGCGCTCGCCTATGGGTTGATTGCCGCCGGCGTGCGCTTCGGAGCGGGCTACCCGATCACGCCGTGGTCGGACATCATGGAGTTACTCCGCCGCGAGTTGCCCAAGTATGGTGGCACGTTCGTTCAGTGTGAGGATGAAATTGCCTCGATCTCCATGACGCTGGGCGCGAGCTACGCCGGCCGCGTGGCCGTCACCGGCTCCAGCGGGCCGGGGCTTTCGCTCAAAACCGAGGCGCTGGGGTGGGCGGTCATGGCCGAGATACCCTTGGTGGTGGTGGACGTGCAGCGCGGCGGGCCTTCCACCGGCCTGCCCACCAACGTAGAGCAGTCCGACCTCAACATCGCCTGCTTCGGCGGGCACGGAGACGCCCCCCGTGTCGTGGTCGCGCCCGCGAACGTGGAAGACTGCTTCTACATGGCCATCGAGGCCGTCAACATCGCCCGTAAGTACAGCGTGCCGGTGATCATCCTCACCGATCAGGCGATCGCCTCACGAATCGAGGCGTTTGATGAACCCAATCTGCAGCAAGTCTGCCAGGAGTTGCCACTGCCGCTCGAACCCGTCCAAGCCCACAAGCCGTATGACCTGACGGCGGCGGACGGCGTGACCCGGCACCTTGCCCCCGGCACCCGCGTGCTGAACGGCATCTACCCCGTGGTCACCGGCCTCGAGCACGACGAGCTGGGTCATCCGACCAGTTCACCCAAGCTGCACGCGGCCATGCTGGCCAAGCGCCGCAGGAAGCTCCAGGCGCTGGCCACCACGCTACCGCGACCGGAGGTGTACGGCTGCCGCAGCGGCCAGCTTCTCCTCGTTGGCTGGGGTTCCACCATGGGGCCGATTCGCGAGGCCGTGGATCGGGCCCGCGCGGACGGTCATCAGGTCGCGGCCCTGCACCTGCGGCACCTGCATCCGTTTCCGCTCGGACTGGAGGACATCTTCGATGCGTTCGAGCACCTCCGCGTAGTGGAGATGAACGACGAGGGCGTCTATGGCTACGGCCAACTGGCCGGGCTGTTGCGTGCCCGCTATCGCAGCCACAAGATTCGAGGCATCAACAAGGCCGACGGCCTCGCGTTCAAGGTGCGCGAGATCGTCGAGCGCATCCGCCACGATGTCGAGGAACGCCTCAGCAAAGCTTGAACGACCCGATGCCGATTGCCGCCGTCCCCTTTCGATCCCTCCCATGAACGCCATTGCCTCGACTCCAGTTTCTCCGTCGGCAACGTCCGCCGCGCCGGCCGAAGAACGCAAGCCGCTGACCAAGAAGGAACTGGCCGCGGATCACCCGACCTGGTGTCCCGGCTGCGGCGACTTCTCCGTGCTGGCCCTGTACTTCAAGCTGATTGAAAAACGTCGCCTGTGGCACGAGAAGGTGGTGAGTGTGTCCGGGATTGGCTGCTCGAGCCGCTTCCCGTACTTCGTGCAGGCGCATGGAGCGCACTACATCCACGGCCGCGCGCTGCCCTTTGCCTCGGGCATCTCGCTCACGCGGCCGGACCTGCACGTGTTCGTGTTCAGTGGCGACGGCGACGCCTTTTCCATCGGCGGCAACCACTTCACGCACACCGCCCGCAAGAACATCAAGATGACGCTGGTGGTGATGGACAACGAAGTTTATGGCCTGACCAAGAAGCAGACTTCGCCCACGTCACCGGTTGGCTACAAGAGTAAGACGGACATCTGGGGTGCAGTGGACCAGCCAATCAATCCGCTCAAGCAGGCGATCGCCGCAGGTGCCACGTTTGTCGCGCGCACGACGCACACCAATCCGAACCACGTCCTCCAAATGATGGAAGCGGCGTTGGACCACGATGGCTTCAGCTTCATCGAATGCCTCAGCGAGTGCGTCGAGTTCTACCCGGGTGCGTTCGATGCCGCGAACCCCCGCAAGGGAGGGGCGTTCAACCTGGTGCCCACCGACCATGACGTGACCGATGAGCTGGCAGCCTACCGGCTGGCCGGCGCGCCCGCGCCGGGATACTTCGGCCTCTTCTACCGCGTTCAGCGACCGACCAAGAACGCGCTCGAGGCGAAGATCAACGCCGACGCGCAGGCGAAGGTGGTCGGCCTGGCTCCGTGGCAAATCCTCGCCAAGTCCTTCGAGCGGATGAAATAGGGTGCCCAAGCCGGCGGCGCACGAAGGACCGGAGATCACCCAGCCCAACCAGCCCGACCGCATCGCCGTCAACTCGGCCGACACCACCGTCGCCCTGACCGGCGAAGGGTTCGCCCCAACCGACCGCGTGCTGCTGGGGGACCGGGAACTAGCCACCACCTTCGTCAGCCCGAACGAAATCAAGGCGGTCATCCCGGCGGCGGATTTGAAGATATACCCGTGACCCTGAAACTTTGCGTGAAGCGTACCGGGCCGCGCGGCATCGCCTCGAACGAGGTCGAAGTGGTCATGGCCTGAACCCGCGCGCAAGTTACCTGGCGCGTCCGGGCGAATCACGTCCCGGCCCATGGTGCCGCGCCCGGCGGAGCGTGTCCGCCCCAGAGCCTCAGGAGAGGACTTGGGAGGGCGGCTTGTCCTCAGCCGGCCGCAATTCACTGCGACCGTCAGAACCCCTTTTCCTTCCGCCGCTCCACGGCTTCCGCACCCCTGGCGCCACCGCTGGTCTGATCACCCGGCGAACTGGACACTTCCTGCCCGCCCTCGCCTCGCTCGCCACCACCAGTCCCAAGCTCGACAGCGATTCCTTCCGAGACCTTCGCGGACCGCACCCGGCTCGTTTACTCCCGCCGGCATAAAAGCGGCCCACGCCATCGCCCCGGCAACGCGTTCGGTTCGCTCTCGCCGCTGCCCAGAAACCCGTCAGACTCGCCACCTCGGCTCGTTCTCCAATCAGCCTCAGTGCCCAATCCACCTTCCAGTCTTGCTCCCACCTCCTCTCCAGTTTCGAACTGCCGCCGACGGCGAAGGGAATCGCGCTTGCGAAACCGAGCCGGGAAAGGATTTCCTTGCCCAGCCAAATGCCCGTGGGTTCGACGATCTTGCTGTTCCTGCTCGCCGTGAGTGCGGCACTGGCCGACGCGCCGTCGTCCGGGCCGGCGGGCGTGCGCGTCGTGCCGCTGGCGGTGCCGGCTCAGGGCCGTGCGGGCTTCACCCTGTTGTCGCCGGCAGACACCGGCCTCGCCTTCACCAACCAGTTGCTGCCGGAGCCGGAGGCCCGCAATCACAACCTGCTGAACGGCTCCGGCCTCGCGGTCGGGGACTACGACGGCGACGGCTGGTGCGACGTGTTCCTGTGCAATCTGAACGGCTCCAGCGCCCTCTTTCGCAACCTTGGCGGCTGGAAGTTCACGAACGTCACCGTCGCGGCCGGCCTGGCGAACACAAATCAGTTGGCGCGCGGCGCGGTCTTCGCCGACGTGGACGGCGACGGCGATCTCGACCTGCTGGTGACGTATTCCGGCGCCGGCGCGCGGCTGTTTCTCAATCAGGGCGACGGCCGTTTCACCGACGCTCAGGCTGCGGAACTGGTCGCCGAGACCGGCAGCACGTCTCTCGCGCTGGGCGACGTGGACGGCGACGGCGACCTCGACTTGTACATCGCCAACTACGGCGAGAACACCATCCGCAGCGGCATGCGGATCAGCACCCGCGTCGTGGGCGGCCGCGAACAGGTCGTCGGTCGAATGCGGAACCGGCTCAAGATTCTTGAGGGCAAGCTGGTGGAATACGGCGAGCCGGATGCCCTGTTCCTGAACGACGGCCGCGGCCGGTTCGCCAAGGTCTCGTGGACCAGCGGCGCGTTTCGTGATGAAACCGGGGCGCCGCTCGCAGCCGAGCTGTGGGACATGGGGCTGTCGGCGGCGATTCGCGACATCAACCAGGACGGCCACCCCGACATCCATGTCTGCAACGATTTCCAAAACCCCGACCGGTTCTGGCTCGGCGATGGCCGGGGAGGGTTTCGGGCGATTCCCCGCCACGCGATTCGCAGCACGCCGAATTTCTCGATGTCCGCCGATTTCGCGGACTTCGATGGCGACGGTCTGCTCGATTTCTTCAACACGGACATGGTCAGCCGCCGTCACGACCTGCGCATGCGGCAACTGGCTCCCGCCAGCCCGCCCGTCGAGCACACGCTCGAACGCGCGCCGGACCGGCCGCAGTTCCGCCGCAACGCCCTGTTTCTGAATCGTGGGGATGGCACCTACGCCGAGGCGGCGAACTTCGCGGGCGTCGCCGGCTCCGATTGGTCCTGGAGCGTCGTCTGTCTGGATGTGGACCTCGACGGCCGGGACGACATCCTCGTCGGCACCGGCCACTATTACGACACGCAGGACCTCGATGCCATCGAACGCACCGCCCAGTTTTCGCCGGCCGAGAAGGCGGACGGACGAAAGGTCCTCGAGGCCTTCCCGCTGCTCCGCATTCCCAACGTCGCCTTCCGCAACCGGGGCGATCTGACCTTCGAGGAAACCGGCCGGGCGTGGGGCTTCGACTCGCCCGAAGTCTCGCACAGCCTTGCGCTCGCGGATCTCGACAATGACGGCGACCTCGACGTGGTGGTGAACTGCCTGCGCGCGCCGGCGCTGATCTATCGGAACGACTCACCCGCACCCCGGGTGGCCGTGCGCCTGAGGGGCCTGCCACCCAACACCCGCGGCATCGGCGCCCGGCTGCGGCTGACCGGAGGCGCCACACCGGTTCAGATTAAGGAGATGATCTGCGGCGGCCATTACCTCAGCGGCGACGACACCGTGCGCGTGTTTGCCGCCGGCGGCGCCGCCAACGAGATGACCCTCGAAGTCTTCTGGCGGAGCGGTCGGTACACGTTGGTTCGCGGCGTGAAGGCCAATCATCTTTACGAACTCGACGAGGCTGCCGCCACCGGCCGGGCCAGCCCGCTGCCGGTCCTCCCCGAGTGCCCCGGCGGCCCGCTCTTCCGGGACGACTCCGCCGCGCTGAAGCACCAGCACCGCGACGAACCGTTCGACGACTTCGCGTTGCAGCGACTCCTACCCCGTAAATTCAGCACCTTGAGCCCCGGCGTGGCGTGGCTCGATGCGGACGGCGATGGCCGCGAAGACCTCTTCGTTGGTGCGGGTCGCGGCGGCCGGCTCGGCGCCTTTCGTAACGAGGGGCAAGGCCGCTTCACGCCGCTGGACTGGCCGGCGCTGAACGAGCCGCAGGCCGACGATGCGACCGCCGTGGTGGGCGCGCCCTTGAACCTCGCGGGTGTCACGCTCTTTGCCGGGCAGGCCCATTACGAAGCCTCCGTCGGGCAAACGCCCCGTCTGCGGCGGCTCGACTTCGCGACGGATCCCGCCGCCATCACGGGATCCCATCCGGGTCTCGCCTCGCCTCGTCCGCTCCACGTTGCCTCGTGTTCGGTTTTCCTGCCGCCGCCCGCCAGTCCCGGTCCGGTGGTGCTGGCGGACTGGGACGGCGATGGTGATTTGGATGGTTTTGTCGGAGCGCGTCTGATTCGGAGTCGCTACCCGGAGTCCGCCAGCTCGTGGCTGCTGCGCAACACCGATGGCCGGCTGGAGCCGGACCCGGCGGCGAGCGAGCCGTTCCGCGCGGCGGGATTGGTCAGCAGCGCAGTCTTCACGGATTTGAACGCGGACGGCTGGCCGGACCTGGCGCTGGCGTGCGAGTGGGGACCGCTGCGCGTGTTCCGCAACGAACGCGGCCGATTCCGCGAGGCGACGGAGGAACTGGGTCTGGCCCCGTTCACCGGCTGGTGGAACAGCGTGACCGCGGGCGACTTCGACGGGGACGGACGCCTTGATCTGGTCGCCGGCAACTGGGGCGAGAACAGCGCACATCACCAAGTCGCCCCGGGCCCCTGGTCGCTCTACCACGGCGACCTCGCCGGCGATGGTGAGGTCCACCTTTTGGAGGCGTATTTCGATCCGGCTTCGCAACGCGAGCTGCCGTGGCGCCAGATGGTTCTCCTCGAAACCGATTTGCCTTGGTTGCGCGCGAAATACCCGACCCATCTCGCCTACTCGCGCGCGACGGTGGCCGAACTGCTGGCCGGACGAACCCCCGCGCCGCGACGTCTCCAAGCCCGCCAACTCGCGTCGTACGTTTTCCTGAACCGGGGGGATCGCTTCGAGCCGCGTCGTCTGCCTCTCGAAGCTCAGCTTGCGCCCGCCTTCGGGTTGGTCGTCGGCGATTTCGACGGCGACGGACGGGAGGATTTGTTCATCGCGCAGGGCTTCTTTGGCGTCCGGCCCGAAGACGCGCGGCTCGACGCAGGGCGTGGACTGCTGTTGGTCGGCGACGGTCAGGGTAGGTTCAAGGCCATGCGGGGGCAGGACAGCGGCATCGCCATCTATGAGGAACAACGCGGCGCGGCGGCAGCGGACTACGATGGCGACGGCCGCGCTGACTTGGTCGTCACCCAGCATGCCGACGTCACCGTGCTGCTGCGCAACGTCGGGGCGAAGCCCGGCCTGCGCGTGCGGCTGGCCGGCGGACCCGCGAACCCAGCAGGCGTCGGGGCAACGCTTCGTTTGGCCTTCGGCGAGCGACGGGGACCGGTTCGTGAAGTCCGTGCTGGCGGCGGCTACTGGTCGCAGGATGGCTTCGTCCAGGTGCTCGCGGCACCGGAGCCACCCACGGCGCTGCAAGTCCGCTGGCCCGGCGGTGAAGTCCGCGATTACCGCCTGCCGCCAGACGCCCGCGAGGTGATCGCGCACGCCTCGGGCCAACTGGAGGTCAAACCGTGAGCCAGCCATCGCGCCGGCCCCGACTCCGGCTGGCTGGCCTGATCTCTTCCGCGAACCGGGCCGCCGGGCTGACCTTCGCCACGCTGGCAGCAACGGCGCTTTCGGCATCGGGCGCAACCGTTGACTCATGGACGGCCTTTTCCGGAGGTCGTTTCCGGGAAGTGACGCCGATCGGCGCGGGGCGGGCCGGCTTCACCGTTCTCGATTCCGTTGCGGCGGGCATCGCCTTCACCAACCAGCTTTCCGACGCCACGTTGAACCGCAACACCGCGCTCATGAGCGGTGCGGGTGTCGCGCTGGGCGACGTGGACGGCGACGGCTGGTGCGACATCTACCTGTGCAACCTTGAAGGCGGCAACGCGCTGTACCGGAACCTTGGCAACTGGCGCTTCACGGACATCACCGCGGCCGCCGGCGTCGCCTGCGCCGGCCAGATCTCGCGCGGCGCGGCCCTCGCCGATGTGGACGGCGACGGCGACCTCGACCTGCTCGTGACCGCGACGGGCGCCGGGGTGCGATTGTTCACCAACGACGGCCGCGGCCGGTTCACCGAAACCACCGCCGACGCCGGCCTGGCATCCAGGGCGGGAAGCCTCTCGCTGGCGCTGGCCGATGTGGACGGCGACGGCGACCTCGATCTGTACGTGGCCAACTTCGCGGTCGAGTCCGTCCTGCGAGACGGTGGCAACATCGCCACTCGGTTGGTCAACGGCCGGCCGGTCGTCGTGGGTCGCATGGCGAAACGGCTCAAGTTCGTGGACGGCAAGCTGGTCGAGTTTGGCGAGCCGGACACGCTCTACCTGAACGACGGACGGGGCCGTTTCGCCGCCGCGTCATGGACGGAGCACTTCGCCGACGAAAATGGCGAGCCGCTGCCGGCCCCGTGGGACTGGGGACTCGCCGTGCAGATGCGTGACTTTTCCGGCGACGCTGCGCCGGACATTTACGTGTGCAACGACTTCCACACCCCGGACCGCGCCTGGGTGAATGACGGCCGCGGGCGGTTTCGCGCGCTCCCGGCCATGGCCCTGCGCAAGTCCAGCTATGCGGCGATGGGAGTGGATTTCGCCGACCTCGACCGCGATGGCCATCTGGATTTTCTCGTGGTCGAAATGCTGAGTCGCGACCCCGCGGAGCGCCTGCGGCAAATGACTCCCGATGAACTGCGTCCGCCCCTTCCGGGCCTCGGAACCGCGTGGCCACAGGCCGGGCGCAACACCCTGTTCCTTGGCCGCGGTGACGGGACGTTCGCCGAGGTCGCCTGGTACGCCGGCCTCGCCGCGAGTGACTGGTCCTGGCTGCCGCTGTTCGTGGACGTGGATCTCGACGGCTTCGAGGACGTGCTGATTCCCACCGGCCCGACGCATAATCTGCTGGACCTTGACTCGCTGCAGGGCGGCCCCAGCCGCGATGCCCGTGCCGCCGGCATGAAACTCGAGCGATTCCCGCGGGCCGCGACGCCAAACCGCGCGTTTCGCAATCTGGGGAACCTGCGGTTCGAGGAAACCGGCCGCGCGTGGGGCTTTGATTCCACGCTCGTGTCCAACGGCATGGCCCTGGCCGACCTCGACAACGACGGTGACCTGGACGCCGTCGTGAACTGCCTGCGCGCCGCGCCGCTGTTGCTCCGCAACGACAGTCCGGCCCCGCGCGTGGCGGTGCGGTTGAAGGGCCTCGCCCCCAACACGCAGGGCATCGGGGCGCGCGTCCGCCTTTTTGGCGGCCCGGTGGCGGAGCAAACCCAGGAGATCGTGTCCGGAGGGCGCTACGTCGCCGGCGATGACGCGATGCGGGTCTTCGCCGCCGGCCGGCTCACGAATCAGATGAGGATCGAGGTCGTCTGGCGCAGCGGGCGCACCACAACGGTGCCCCGAGTGGTCGCCAGCCGATGCTACGAGATCGAGGAACCATCCGCTGCGCCGGCCGTGGCAGGTGCCGGGCCCGCCCCCGCCGGCGAGCCGCGCTTTGAAGACGTGAGCCATCTGCTGGGACACGTTCACACGGAACCGCCGTTCGACGATTTCGCCCGCCAGCCCCTCCTGCCCCGCAAACTCAGCCAGCGCGGCCCCGGCATAGCCTGGCACGATCTGGACGGCGACGGCCGCCCGGAATTGGCGATCGGGGGCAGCCGGGGCGGTCAGCCAGCGGTTTTTCGCTGGAGTGGGAAACGCTTTGAGCCGCTTGGCACCAACGGGCTTCCCGCCCTGCCCGACGATGCCCCGGCGGTCGCGGCTCTGACCCTCGGCGACAAGGCGCACCTCATCCTGGGCCTCGCCCAGTACGAAACGCCGCAGACGAACCTGCCGGCCGCCTGGCTGCTGGCGGCCGGGGGAACCGCAAATTCAATCGCTGTCGTCGAGACTCTGCCCCCCATCGGTGCCGGCGGCTCGGGAACTCTGGCGGTCGCGGACGTGGATGGTGACGGCGACCACGATGTCTTCACTGCCGGAGGCGCGATTCCCGGACTTTATCCCGCCGCCGCGCGCAGCGTCCTGTGGATCAATCGCGATGGCCGGCTGGTGGCTGACGCGGACTCATCGCGTCCCTTCGCGTCGGCCGGGTTGGTTTCTGGCGCAACCTTCGTGGACCTGACGGGCGACGGCTTGCCCGAACTGGTGCTGGCAGTCGAGTGGGGACCGGTGCGGGTTTTCCGCAACGAGCGCGGACGGTTCACCGACGCCAGCGAAGCCTTCGGCACCGCCGGGCTGCTGGGGTTGTGGCAATGCGTGGTCGCGGGCGACTTCGACGGCGACGGCCGTCCGGATCTCCTCGCGGGCAACTGGGGCGAGAACAGCGTGCGCCAGGCATCGCCGGAACGGCCCTGGCTGGCCTATTGCGGCGACTTCAGCGGGGACGGCGTGACCGAGATCATCGAGGCGCGATTCGATCCGGCGGCTGGCCGCACGCTGCCGCTGCGGACGCGGGATGAACTGGGCGAGGCGTGGCCGACGGTGCAGGAGCGGTTCCCGACGCACCGGGCGTTCGGGGAAGCGGGCGTGGAACGCATTCTCGGGATGGTCCTCACCAAGGCGCTGGTGCTGCGCGCCACCATACTCGCCTCGCAGGTCTTCTTGAACCGGGGCGGACGCTTCGAGATCCGGGCGCTGCCCCGGGAGGCGCAGTTTGCCCCGGCCATGAACGCCTGCGTGGCGGACTTCGATGGCGACGGCCGCCTCGACGTTTTCCTGAGCCAGAACTTCTTTGCGCTTCCGAGCGAGGCCTGGCGCCTAGATGCCGGACGCAGTCTGTGGCTGCGCGGGCGGGGTGATGGGACGTTTGAAGCCGTGCCGGGGCAGGAGTCTGGCATCGCCATCTACGGCGAACAGCGAGGCTGCGCCGCCGCCGACTTCGATGGCGACGGATGGCCCGACCTCGCGGTCGCCCAGAACGGCGCGGCGACCAAGCTCTATCGCAACCGCGGCAATCGCGGGACGCTCGGTCCGCGCTGACGTGGAAAGCCCTCAATCATTACGATCAATCGTACCCTGACAGGGCTGCGCCCAAGAGGGCTCGGCCCGAAGTCTGTTTCACTCCCTGAAAAACAATTCACCACAAAATCACCGCTCCAATCGTGATCGTAATGATTGAGGTGGAAAGGGCAGGACCGACTCGTCCGGGCCGAGCGGCGCCCCGTTTGCCTCGCTGCCACGCCGCGCCGGGGCGTGCCGATGCGGGGGGGCGGCGATCCGCGACTCGGCCGGGAGGACGAGCGAGCATCGCGGATTCCGCATGGCGTGCGGCGGCGGTTCCTTGCCCGTTCTCTCGCGCCTTCTGCCCCCGATTGCCAGCGGCAGTCCCGGCCCGCGCTGGAAACCAGTTCCGCCCCGGTACCCTGTCCCGTAGCGAGGTCCTCACGGGCGGCCACGGTGGAATTTCGTGACCCGGGTCAAGGCGGCACCATCGCGAAGAGTTCTTACCATGAGGATCGTGAATAGCACGCTGCTATACCGGTCTGGGGCGGCCTTCGTTTCGGCCGCAGCCTTCGCCCTGGGGGCTGCCCCAGCGTCATTCCCCGCCGCCGCTCCGGCGGAGCCTCCGGCTGCCGGACGCATCGTTTATGAACAGCATTGTGCCGCCTGCCACGGCGACCAAGGCGCCGGCAACGGCCCAGCCTCAGTGTGGCTCTACCCCAAGCCGCGCAACTTCAGCGCGGGCCAGTTCAAGATCAAATCCACTCCCGGCTTGGCACTGCCCACGGACGAGGACTTGCTCCAATCCGTCCGACGCGGTTTGCCCGGAAGCTCCATGCCCAGCTTCGCCTACCTGACCGACGAGGAACTGCGCGAGGTGGTCCAACACGTCAAGTTCCTCACCGCGCGCACCGATGCCTCGGGCAAGCGGGTGAACCTCTTCGACGAAGCCGCCGCCGGCGGCCAGCTCGCCCAGCCCGTCGTCGTCCCGTCCGAACTCGCCGCCGGCGTCGAGGAGCTTGCCCTCGGCCGCCAAATCTACCAGAAAATGCAGTGTAGCCTCTGCCACGGCGAAACCGGCGCGGGCGACGGCCCGCAAGTGCCCACGCTCAAGGATGCCAGCGGTTTGCCCGTCCGCCCGCGCGATTTCAACACCGGCCTCTTCCGCGGCGGTCACACCGGGCGCGATCTCTACCTCCGCATCCACAACGGTCTCCCCGGCACACCCATGATCCCCTACGGCGATGACGTGCTCAAGCCCGCCGAACGCTGGGCGCTGGTTCACTACGTTCAATCGCTTCGCCGCACCGATGTCGCCGTCAACGACCTTCTTGCCCCCGAGGACGACGCCATCCACGTCCGGCGCGTCACGAGCCTGCCCACCGAGCCAATGGATGCTGCCTGGGAATCGCTCGACCCGGTCCGCGTGCCCCTCAACCCGCTCTGGCCCGAGCCGAATCAGGTTTATGCCGTGGCCGTCTCCGCCGTCACGGACGGCAACAAACTCGCGGTGCTACTTCAGTGGCGCGACGAACTCCCCCAAAACACCGCCATCCGCGTGCAGGATTTCCAGGACGCCGCTGCGCTCCAGTTCTCGCTCTCCGGCCGCTACGGCTTCCTCGGCATGGGCGACGCGCAAAACCCCGTCAACCTCTGGCAATGGAAGGCTGGCTGGCAGATGGAAGTCGGCGGCGACATCCCCGAAATGCGCGACGCCTACCAAGCCATGCACGTGGACACCTACTTTCAGCCGGAACGCCAGTTCGCCACCGCCACCAGTGCCGGAAACATCCTCGCCCAGCCGCACAAGTCGCCCATCGAGGACGCCAACGCGTGCGGCTTCGGTTCGTTCACCTCGCAGCCGCTGGCCCAGCAAAACGTCGCCGGCAAGGGCCTCTGGCACACCGGCTTCTGGAAAGTCGTTTTCGTCCGCGACCTCAAGTCAAAGGACCCGGACGACGTGCAATTCGCCGCCGGCAAATCCGTCCCCGTCGCCTTCGCCATCTGGAACGGTGAGCAGGGCGACCGCAACGGCCGCAAGATGGTGAGCAACTGGTATCAACTCGTGCTCGACTGAGTTTGCGCCGCGAGCGCTCCCACCAACCCGACCAATCTATGAGCAACGATTCCTCCCTCTCCCGCCGCGCGTTCCTCCAACGCAGCGGCCTCGTCGGCGCGGGCATCACCGCCGCCCAATTCCTCCCACTGCGCTTCCTCCAGGCCCAGCCCACCGAGGACGTCGCCAACCCTCTCGCGCATTACCCGAACCGCGACTGGGAGAAGCTCTACCGCAACCAATACGCCTACGACCGCCAGTTCTCGTGGGTCTGTGCGCCCAACGACACCCACAACTGCCGCATTACCGCCCACGTCCGCAACGGCGTCATCGTCCGTCTCGGCGAAGAGTTCGACATCCACACCTACCAGGACCTCTACGGCAACCGCGCCTCCGCCAACTGGGGCAACCGTCATTGCGCCAAGGGTTACACCTTTCACCGCATCCTTTACGGGCCGTATCGCCTCAAGCACCCCATCATCCGCCGCGGCTGGAAACGCTGGGCCGATGACGGCTTCCCACTGCTCACCAAGGAACTCAAGGCCAGATACAAGTTCGACTCGCGCGGCACGGACAAGTTCGAGCGCCTCTCCTGGGACGAAGCCTTCGATTACATCGCCCGCGCCACCATGGCCATCGCCAAGCGTTACTCCGGCGAGGCCGGCGCGAAGCTGCTGGCCGAACAGGGCTACGAGCCGGAGATGATTCAGGAAATGGGCGGCGCGGGCACGCGCACCATCAAGATGCGCGGCGGCATGGGTCTGCTCGGCGTCCTCGGCAAATACGGCATGTATCGCCTATGCAATTCCCTGGCGCTGCTCGACGTTCACGTGCGCGGCGTCAAGCCCGAGGAAGCCAAAGCCGGCCGCAACTGGTCCAACTACACCTGGCATGGCGATCAAGCCCCCGGCCAGCCGTGGGTGCATGGCCTGCAAAACGCCGATTGCGACTTCAACGACCTGCGCACCTCCAAGCTGCTCGTCATGAACGGCAAGAACCTGGTCGAAAACAAGCTCACCGACGCGCACTGGTTCGTCGAGGCCATGGAACGCGGCTGCAAGATCGTCGTCATCGCCCCCGAATACGACGCGCCCTCGACCAAGGCCGATTACTGGATTCCCGTCCGCCCCGCCACCGACGCCGCCCTTTGGCTCGGCGTCACCCGCGTGATGATTGAATACAAGTGGTATGACGAGACGTTCGTGAAGCAGTTCACCGATTTCCCGTTGCTCATCCGCACCGACAACCTCAAGCGCCTGCGCGCGGCGGAGGTGTTCCCCAGCTACACCAGCCGCCTCGCCGACGACGGCCCGAGCAAGAAAGTGCAGGGCCTCACCGACGAGCAGCACCAGAAACTCGGCGACTACGTCGTGTGGGACACGAAGACGAATTCACCCAAAGCCCTCACCCGCGACATGGTCGGCGCGACGATGGCGAAGGCCGGCATTGACCCGCAGCTTGATTTCCGTGGCCGCGTCAAACTGGCCGACGGCTCGGAAGTGGAAGTCGCCACCTCGTGGAATCTCTACCAGGTCCACCTCAGGGATTACGACCTCGACACCGTTTCGGAAATCACCAACGCGCCCAAGGACCTGATCGAGCGGCTCGCCAAGGACCTCGCCACCATCCAGCCCGCAGCGATCCACCAGGGCGAGGGCATCGCGCACTGGTTTCATGCCACCGAGGCCAACCGCGCCGCCCACTTGCCGTTGCTGCTCACCGGCAACATCGGCAAGCCGGGCGCGGGTTGCTACCACTGGGCCGGCAACTACAAGGCCGCGCTCTTCCAGGGCAGCAAACTCACCGGCCCGGGTTTCAAGGGCTGGGTCGCGGAAGACCCCTTTGCGCCGAACCTCGATCCCCAGGCCCACGGCCGCGACGTTCCCGCCCACGGCTACACCAAGGACGAAGAGCCGGCCTACTGGAATCACGGCGACCGGCCGCTCATCGTCAACACGCCGAAGGAGGGACGGAAGAACTTCACCGGCAAGACCCACATGCCCACGCCCACCAAGGCGATCTTCACGACCAACGTGAACCTGATCAACAACGCCAAGTGGGCCTACGGCGTCATCAAGAACGTCAACCCCAACGTCGAGTTGATTGTCACGCTCGAAACCCAGATGACCGCCAGCGTCGAGTATTCCGACTTCGGCCTGCCGGCCAATTCGTGGGTCGAGTTCCAGGACCTCGAAGTCACCGCCAGTTGCTCGAACCCGTTCCTGCAAATCTGGAAGGGCGGCATCAAACCGCTCTACGACTCGAAGGACGACCTTTCGATTCTCGCCGGCATCGCCGCCGCACTCGGCAAGGTCACCGGCGACAAACGCTTCCGCGACTACTTCCACTTCGAGCTGACCGGCCAGCGCAAGGTCTATCTCCAGCGTCTGCTCGACACCTCGACCACCACCGCTGGTTACAAGGTGGACGACATCATGGCCGGCAAATACGGCCCGCCCGGCGGTGCGCTCATGCTCTTCCGCAGTTACCCGCGCATCCCGTTCTACGAACAGGTCCACGACAACTACCCGTTCTACACCGACACGGGCCGGTTACACAGCTACACCGATGACCCCACCGCGCTCGCCTGCGGCGAAAACTTCATCGTCCACCGCGAAGGCCCGGAGGCCACGCCCTACCTGCCGAACGTCATCGTCAGCTCGAACCCGCTCGTGCGCCCGAACGACTACGGCCTCCCGCTCGACGCCGAGCATTGGGATGAACGCACTGTGCGCAACGTGAAGCTGAGCTGGGCCGAGACGAAGAAGTCGAAGAATTTCCTCTGGGAAAAGGGCTTCCAGTTCTACTGCCTCACGCCCAAATCCCGCCACTCGGTCCATTCGTCGTGGGCCAACGTGGACTGGCATCTGATCTGGAACTCGAACTTCGGCGACCCTTATCGCGTGGACAAACGCCTGCCCAACGTCGGCGAGCACCAGCTCCACATGAACCCGCAGGCCGCGCGCGACCTTGGCCTGGCCGATGGCGACTACGTTTATGTGGACGCCAATCCCGCCGACCGCCCGTATCTCGGCGCGACGCCGAGCGACCCGTTCTACAAAGTCAGCCGCCTCATGCTGCGGCTCACCTACAACGCCGCCTATCCCTACCACGTCGTCATGATGAAGCACGGCTCGTTCATCGCGACGGAAAAGACCGTGAATGCGCAGCAGACCCGGCCCGATGGCCTGTCGCTCACCGAGGAAGGCTACATCTCGAACTTTCGTTTCGGCTCGCAGCAGTCCGTCACACGCAACTGGCACATGCCCATGCACCAGACCGACACGCTCTTTCACAAGGCCAAGGTCGCCATGGCGTTCATCTTTGGCGGCGAGGCGGACAACCATGCGGTCAACACCGTGCCCAAGGAATGTTTGATCCGCGTCACCAAAGCCGAGGACGGCGGCCTGGGCGGCAAAGGCCCGTGGAAGCCCGGCCTCAACGGCATGTCTCCCGGCGCCGAAAACGACAAGATGAAGAAATACCTCGCCGGCAACTTCGTGGGCAAAGGCGAAGGCGGCGGCGGAACATTTGAATGAAGAACGGGGACTGAAGCCTCCAGATACCGGCAACAGCGCAGCCACTGATCCTTCATTCTGCATTCAACGTTCCGCATTTCTGATCTATGCCCAAAGACGAATTCGATTTTGACGACCCGTTTGAGCTGAACGGCATGGCGCTCCTTTCGCACGAGGACACGACCGAAGCCATGGCCGAGACGTTCATCGAGGAATTCATGCGGATGGGTTACGGGCACAGACAAATCCTCGCGCTGTTCCGCAACCCGCATTACCTCGGTCCTAACATGGCGCTCGAAAGGCGCGGCGAGCCGTTCATCCGCGATCTCATAGCCGAGGTCTTTGCGCGCTGGGGCAAGGCGGTGACGTGGCCTGATTCCGGTAGCAGCCGACGTGAGGCGGCTCAAACTCCCTCCCCGGCAATCGAAAGTCAGAGCCTCGTTAGCTCGGCTGCTACGACCGAGGTGGAGGAAACCCGCGCCGCCCCGACCGGCGCGCCGATTCCCGAATACACCGTCTGACGGCGAACCGACTCAACACCCACGATTTAACAATTCACCAACCATGAGCAACGTCTTCAACTGGCAACTCGGACGCGAGATGGATTACCCCTACGAGGCGGCCTTCCCCGACCAGCAGTTCGCCTTCATCTTCAACATCAACCGCTGCATTGGCTGCCAGAGTTGCACCATGGCCTGCAAGTCCACCTGGACCTTCGCCAAGGGCCAGGAATACATGTGGTGGAACAACGTCGAAACCAAACCCTACGGCGGCTACCCGCATCACTGGGACGTCAAGACGCTCGACCTGCTCGAACAGGCCAACCCCGGCGGCCAAAACTGGGGCGGCCAGCCCGACGGCGTCAAAGCCCCCTACGGCAAATTCAACGGCAAGACCATTTTCGAGGCCACGAAAACGTTCATCGGGCCCGAGGGCGCAAACCGTGCGCTTGGCTACCTGCCGACCGACGAAGAATGGTCCGCGCCCAACCGCTACGAGGATCATCCCGTCGGCAATGAGAAAGGCGTCAAGGGCCAATACTTCAAGGGCGGCGAACTCCTGCCCGAACACAAGACGTGGTTCTTCTACCTCGCGCGCATCTGCAATCACTGCTCGTATCCCGCCTGTCTCGCCGCCTGCCCGCGCAACGCCATCTACAAGCGCCCCGAGGACGGCATCGTGCTCATTGACCAGGAACGCTGCCGCGGCTACCGCAAGTGCATGGAAGCCTGCCCCTACAAGAAGACCCTGTATCGGGGCACGACGCGCACCAGCGAGAAGTGCATCGCCTGCTACCCGCGTATCGAGGGCCGCGACCAGACCGGCGGCGGACTCCCCATGCAAACCCGCTGCATGGCCTCCTGCATCGGCCACATCCGTCTCCAAGGGCTGATCGAGTTGAATAAAGACGGCACTTGGAAGGAAGCCCGCAACAACCCGCTCTATTACCTGATCCACGTCGCCAAGGTCGCGCTGCCGCTTTATCCGCAGTTCGGCACTGAACCCAACGGCTACTACATCCCGCCGCGCTGGGTCTCGCGCCCGTATCTGCAACAGATGTTCGGCCCGGGCGTGGACGACGCCATCGAGAAGTATTCCGCGCCCGACCGCGAACTGCTTGCCGTGCTGCAACTCTTCGGCAAAGACCAGCGCATCTGCCACCGCTATGAAATCAAGGAAGGCCCGAAGGTGTTCGAGACTGAAGTGCGCGGGAAAAAGTTCGTGATGTATAACGACACCATCATCGGCTACGCGAAGGACGGCACGAAGATCATCGAAACCACCGTCGAAGAGCCGCTTCACGTCCGGGACGCCAAACATGCGAACTCCATCTAGCGAAATCCGAAGCCCGAAATCCGAAGCCCGTAGTGGCGAATGGACCGCGCGACCCGCGTCGCCCAAACGCTCGGTCTTCGGCAACTACTGCCCCGACGATCCTCTGAGCAGCGGACGCGGGTCCAATCCATCAAAGTCGATCCGACTCACCTCGTCTGCTGCAAGTCCTGAAACACCTGCGGGCGCTCTGCCCTCAGCCATTGGCCATCTGCAATCGGCCATTGACCTCGCGGTCGCCCGCTCGTTCATCCACCGCTTCCTCGCCAAAGCCTACGAAGACCCAACGCCCGAAGGCTGGGCGTGGCTGTGCGCGGCCGGCACGCAAGAAAGCCTGCGGGCGGCCACCGCGGTCGTAGCGGCGGCTCGGCAGAGTGCCGCCATTCCATCAAATTCAGTCGAATCCGCGCTGGAGGCTCTGTCAGCGGCGCTCTATCGAGACGCCGCTACGGGATTTGGCGACGCCTACCTGGCCGTCTTCGGCCACGCGGCGCGCGGGTCGTGCCCGCTTAACGAAATCGAATACGGCGATCTCAAGGCCGACCCGCTCTTCCAGCCGCACCGCCTGGCCGACCTCGCCGCGTTCTACCGCGCCTTTGGTTTGGAAGTCGCCGACGACGCCGGCGAACGGCACGACCACATCTGCCTGGAATTGGAATTTATGTGTGTGCTCGCCGCCAAAGAAGCCTACGCGCTGGAGCATCAACTCGATGCCGACCAACTCGCCCAATGCCGCGAGGCGCAGAAGAAATTCCTCCGCGAACATCTCAGCCGCTGGACGCCTGCGTTCACCCGCCGCCTCACCGCCGCGACGACCAACCCAACGCTTCGCGCGCTGGCTGAGTTCACCCGCGCGTTCATCGAAGCCGAATGCGCCCGGTTCGGCGTGAGTCCCGGCAGTGAGGACCTGCTGCTTCGCCCCGTGGACGACGCGGCCGAGCGCATGTGCGACGCCTGCGGCATCACGAATCTCCCGCCCGGCGCGCTGGTCGCGACCTGAACCATGCAACTGCGCTACGACGACTATTTCCTCGAAGCGGCCGTGTTTCTCTGCGCCAGCGGCCGGCAGACAGGCGTGCCGTCGCTGCAAATCGCCCGCTTCCATCGCGAGCGGGAAAACCTCTACAGCATCCTCGACCCCGACGAGCGCAACACCGCGTTCTTCAAACTGCACCTCGACTGGTTTCGCGAATGGGGATTGGAGCAGCCGTTGACAGAAGTGCTTGCGGAATTCCCGCTGGTGCGCGAGCGCCTGGCCGTCCTGGCCGTGCGCAAAAGCTCCGTCAAAAATGACGAGGGCGCGGAACTCTACGTCAATGATGCCGGCCAGCGCACCGGCTTGCTGGCGCTGAAACCGGAGCGGCTAGCAGGCCGACGGAGCGCGGACTTTAGTCCGCTTCAGCGCAGAACCGCCGAAAGCAGTCGGACCCCTCCAGAGGCTCACGGCATGGCGGCGTTGAAGCGGGCTGAAGCCCGCGCTCCCGTTGCATTACGGGATTTCCTCCGCCACGAGTTCGCGCATCTGCACGACATGCTCGACCCCGCCTTCGGCTATTCGCCCGCACTCGATCTGCCCGGCCTGAACGCCGCTCAAATGCGGCTGGCGCGTGAGCGTTACCGCCTGCTGTGGGATATCACGATTGAAGGCCGCGTCGCCGCCGCCGGGCACGCGCCGCTCCAACCGCGCGAGCACCACGCTGCCGCGTTCGCGCGCGGCTACTCCTTCTGGCCGGAGACCCAGCAGGCGGAGACCTTCGCCTCCTTGTGGCAAAACCCAACCCCGCGTCACGCCGACTTCCTCGCGCTGATCGCCGACCCGCGCGAGTTGCGCGACGCCCATCGGCCCGCGCCGGGCGCGCCGTGTCCACTGTGCGACTTCCCAACGTTCCACTGGGCGGACACGGGCACGCTGCCGTTTGAAATCCGCCAACGCATCGCCGCCGAGTTTCCCGCCTGGGTTCCGGACCAGGGCCTCTGCAATCGCTGTCTGGAGACGTATCAAGCCGCGTCTCCGTCCGAACTAAACCCGGCTGTTGCGGGTTGTTAATCTTCTTCATGGTTCGCATCGAACACCTGTTCATTTCGCCCGGACACAACTTCTTTGGCCATCACGGTCTGCCGGCGGGCGAGCACGCCATTGTCGCCGTGGAACAGATCGAATGCGTGGTGGGCCGGGGCATCCGGGGCGACCGCTTCTATGATCATAAGGAAGACTACAAGGGCCAGATCACCTTCTTTGCGATGGAAGTGCTGGAGGCGTTGCGCTGGGAACTGAATCTGCCGGACGCGCAACCGCAGCGAACCCGGCGGAACGTATTGGTGCGGGGCGCGGACCTCAATACGCTGGTCGGCGAGGAATTCGAGGTCCAAGGCGTCCGCTTCGCCGGCGTGGAGGAGTGCCACCCGTGTGACTGGATGGATCAGGCGCTGGGCCCGGGCGCGCAGGCGTGGTTGCAGGGTCGTGGCAGCCTGCGCTGCCGCATCCTCACCGATGGCGTCCTGCGCCGCGACGGAGGCAACGGCACATGACGTTCAGCGCCGTCATTCTGGCCGGGGGCAAATCCACCCGCATGGGCCGCGACAAAGCGTGGCTGCCGCTCGACGGTCAACCGCTGTTGGCAAGGCAGATTGCCGTGGTCCGTGAACTTGACCCAGTGGAGCTTTTCATCTCA